>DASXIE010000179.1:0-6378 GCA_036498165.1 Caulobacteraceae bacterium | reverse complement strand
TATTCACCACCGTCGAGGGCATGGTGGAGAAGATGGTGGCGTTGGTGTCGCCGTCGAAAAAGAAGGTGACGTGGGCCGATCCACCGGGGCAGGTGATTGTGCCCGTCCCCTCGAGGTCGACCTGGGCATTGTTTTCGGAGTGAATGCAGCTCACCCCTGCCCCGACGGCGGGCGTCATGCTCAGGGTCAGGGTGCCGGTCCCGCCGGCGTGTCCGAACATCCCATGCAGGCCGGCGAAGAGGCCGTAGTTGCTCCAGCCGCTGATCGATGTCGTGTTGTCGAAGCTGATCAGGCCGCCCTGGAACGATCCAGCGCCATAGGTCAACGTCCCCGCGATCGTATCGCCGACAAGGGCCACGCTCGTGCCAGCGAACGCGATCGCCCCATATTGAGAGGCCGCCGTGGGGGCGATCTTCACACCCTGCACGACCACGTTGACCTTGGCGGAAATCGTCAGTCCGGCCGTCTGGACCCCGATGGCCCCGAAGGTGCATTGCCCGGTCAGCAGGACGTTGGCCGGCGTCGTCGTGTTCCCATTGATGATGAGAGCCGTGATGTCGGCCGGGGCGGTGAGGTGGGCGATGTTCAGGCACTCGGCATAGGTGCCGTCGGCGATGTTGACCGTGTAGTTGCCGGTGACGAATGGCGGGATCAAGCTCAGCGCATGGCCGATGGTGAGGCAGGCCGCGCCGCTGGAGGTGCAGGCGTTGCTGTCCGAGCCGGTGGAGGCGTTGACGTAGAGGGTCCCGCCTGTCCCGATCGCCGCCGAGCCGGTGATGGCCACGGCCGAGGCGGCGAGGACGCGGCCCTTGGCGTCGAGGGTCTCCTGGCAGACGTGGGTCGAGTCGCCGCACGAGCCGGTATTGCTGTTCACCGTGGCCAGGGTCGTCCCGCAGGAGCCGGCCGAGCTTGTCGCATCGCCGGTCAAGGCCGGGAGTTGGGCGCAGGCGGCCGAACCGCTGAGATCGCTGAAGGCCGGCTGGCTGAGTGTCGGAACACCGGCCGTGACCGAGGCGATAAACTTGTGCGTCTGGGCGGCGATGTCGGCAAGGGCGCATGCGCCCGTGGTGGTGATCGTCCCGCCGCTGAGGCCCGCGCCGCAGGTGACGGAAGTCACTGACCCCCCGATCGCCCCGCCGACAAGCTGGCCGACGGTCACATACTGCATCCGGGGCGCGCCGGCGGCCAGGATAGGCATGATGTCGGTGCTCTGCGGCGCGCCGCGTGGCGTCAGGCCGTTGATCGGCTCGTTCTGGGCCCGGGCCATGGGCCCCAGCATCATGGCGAACCACAGCACGCCGATCAGGAGATATCGCAGGTCCATCACACCCCCTTCGCCGCGCTCTGCCCGGCCACGCGGAAGCCTTCCTGGACCAGCAGCTTGCTCGTCCCGTCGTCGGCCAGCAGCACGGGCTTGGATTGCGGCCAGGCCGGCTGCACGGTGTCGATGAAGAGCTGATCGCCGGTGTTGTTCGCCCCGTCGCCCACCACCCCGGCCACGGTCAGCGTCGCGCTCTTGCCCGCCGTGCTCACAGATATTCCCCCCGCACCGGCTGCCGCGCCACGCCCGGCCGGATGAAGAGCGCCGCCCTGGCCAATGCCGCCCGCCGCGCCACGCTGGGGCTGGGCTCGCTCGTGCTCAGCTCGTCCTCCAGCCGCTCGGCCAGGAACGCCCCCAGCGGCCCGGCGTAGCGCTGGTTGAGCGGAATCTCGTCGTCCAGGCGGATGTCATAGGCGTTCACCCACTCATTGAGGTCGGCGCGGTAGAACCACAGCCCCTGCGTCGTCCCCACCACCTCGATCCGCGCCCCGTCGTCCGGCTGCCGCCACGAGACGCCATCGGCCGCGTTGGTCGTCCCCTGGGCCGGAATCGCCGTCTGGCCCGTGAAGCCGTAGTCGAAGGCGCTCCACACCGGCCAGATCGGCACGGCGTTGGGCAGAGTCACCGTCACCGTATCCCCGGCCTGGACGCGGCACCGCTGGTTCTGATCGGCGATCCAGTCGGCCGTCACGTCCACGTCCCGCATCGCCCCGCGCCCCTCGTGCAACTCCAGGATCAGGTTCTGCAGCCCGGAGAGGCCGGAGTTGAGCTGGTCGATATGCGGCTCGTCCCCCGGCGCCAGCACCTTGAGGGCGCGCAGGGCGTCCTTGATGACGGAGCGGGACGTGGGCATGGCGCTCTTCCTCCTGTTCCAAACTTGCGTCATCCCGGCCGCAGGCCTGCGTCGCAGGCCGGAGAGCCGGGACCCAGGCGATCGAGCGATGAGAGTTCGATCAGCGAAGGGATGCTTCGAGGCGCGTGGACGCGGCCCCTGGGTCCCGGCTCTGCGCGCCAAGGCGCTCCGGCCGGGATGACGCAATGGGAGAGAGCGCGGGTCCGCCCCCCATCACCCCGCGAAGTGCTTGGCGATCACGGTCTCGAGCTCGCCCAGCAGCGGCGGCAGGACGGCGGCGGCGATGGCGGCCTCGCCGGGCAGCAGCCGGGCGACCGTGTCGGTCACCCCGGCGTTGATGATCGAGCTCGCGCTCGCCGCCGCCACGGTGGGGTTCACCGGCGCGCCGGCCGCCCCGGCGGTGGCGATCACCGCTCCGGCGATGGTGGCCGGGCTGGGGGCCTTCTCGGCCGCCTCGATGTGGTCCAGGGCGCCGCCGAAGCCGATCTCGCGGACGAATTGAGTGAGCCAGGACATGGGTGTTTCCTTTCAGTTGGGTTTGTCGGGAGGGGTCTTGGTGGCCGGCGTCGAGAGCGCCCCGGCCAGGGCGCCGATCAAAATGAGCAGGTAGTCGTGGTTGGCCGCCGGCACGGCGCCGAAGCACATCACCGCCGCCAGGGCCCCCACGGCGATCAGGGCCAGCGCCGGAATGAGGTTGGAGGGCGTCATGGCCGCGCTCCGCCGGCCATCATCGCCGCCAGGCGCCGGGCGCGCGCGCCCACCTCCTGCGCCCACCGGCTGGCCAGCATGTGGACGGCCGCCGCCGCGTAGTCGCCGCCGCGCGCCGCGGCCAGCATGGCGCGAAACTCCATCAGCCCGGCCACGCCCAGGTTGAAGGCCATCTCGGCGATCACGTCCTGGCGCACGGGGCTCAGGTCGCGCCACCACGGCGCCGCCTTGTCCAGCCGCGCGCAGGCGCCCGCCACGTCCTCGATCAGGGTCTCATCGGCCTCGGCCTGGCTCCAGGCGTCGCCGGGGCGCACCCCCGCCGTATGGCCATAGCCCAGGGTCCAGATCCCCATGGTGTCCTGGTAGGCGGCCAGCCGGCAGCCCTCGTCGCGCTTCAGGTCGGCGATCAGGGCGGGCGTGGTCATGGCGCGCCTCGCCGGGTGCGGGCCGGCGGCGTCGGGACCACCTGGTCGAGCTTGCCGCGGATATAGGCCAGGGATTCCTTGATCTCGCCGATGGTGGCGATCTGGCCCTCCACCCCGCTCATCCGCGTCTTCAGCGCGTCGATGGTGGCGTGGGCGCTGCCCCAGCCGACGAAGAAGGGGATGGCGCCCAACAGCAGCATCACCCCCGCCCCGATCAGCCCGGCCAGCAGGTTGTCGTCCGGCATCACGGAGTCTCCTTTTGAAAACCTCTCCCAAAGGGAGAGGGAGGGGCCCATGGCGGAGCCATGGGAGGGTGAGGGGTTAGGGAACCTGGGCCGTACCCCCTCACCCGGCCGCGCCTTTCGGCGCGTGGGAGAGGAGGGGTTGGATCAGCTCGCCAGGCCGTCGACCGTGTAGGTCACCGTGCACACCACCCCGCCGGCGACCATGGTCGTGGCGGCGGCGTGGATCTTGCCGGTGATCAGGGTGTCGGCGCTGTATTGCGTCCCCAGGCCCGCGAAGGCCCCCACCTTGCCGCCGGCCTGGCCGATGGTGGAGGCGGCGATGTAGGCGTTGGCCGTGGTCGCATCGCCGACGTCGAGCGTCAGGGCCTTGGAGACGCCGCTGTCGAGGCCGGCCGGAACGGCCAGGCTCACGTCGCGCACCGTCGCCCCGGCCGGCACGTAGCCGAAGTTGATCGTGTCGTTGAGCGCCGCGGCGCTGGAGAGCGTCACCGTGCTCTGCATGATCTTGGCCACGCCCTTGAGGCCATGAGCCGGCGCCGACCGCGAAACCGGCGCCCCGCCGGCGGGATTGAAGACAGCCATGAGAAGTTCCTTTCTGAGAATGAATTTTCCTTCGCTCCAAACCCCACCGTCATCCCCGGGCGTAAGTCCCGGGGACCCATGAACGCAGGCTTGCGGGTGGCCGCGCCCGGCGCGGCCACGGCGAAGCCGGCGTTCATGGGTGGCCGGCACAAAGGCCGGCCATGACGGTGGAGGAAGGGGCTGTGGGGGAAGAGAGGGGAGGCGCTAGCTGTCGGCGCCGGCGGCGACGTGGACGGTCACCATGCCGTTCTGGACGCCGTTGAAGTTGATCTTGAGGACCCCGAGGAGTTCCTCGATCGCCACGCCCGGACGAAAGCCGTAGTCCTTGATGTAGTCGGTCTTGGGCGTCGGCTCCTGGCCCCAGGCCACCGCGACGCAGCCGCCGCCGCACAGGAACACCGGGCGCACGTCGGCGCTGGTGTTCCCGGCCCCGTCATAGACCCCGCTCGCCGTCGCCCACGCATCCAGCTCGGGCACTTCCCGATGCAGGATGCCGTCGTAGAACAGGTCCCCGTCCTGGAAGATCGGGTTCTTGTCCATGCCGCGGTCGCCCTCGCGCGGCCGGGCGTAGAGCTCGGAATTGATGATCGCGCTGTCGGCCTTCAGGTCGCGGAACGAGCGGCTGCCGTGGAAGGCCACGAAGAACTCGCGCAGCCCGTTGTCGGTCGTCACCCGGAAAGGCCGGATGTGCGGGTCCGCCGCCTTGGCCACGCGCTTGCCCAGGCTCATGATCGAGGCGCTGCACTTGTCCGAGGCCGTGCCGACATTGGCCAGCGCCGTGGCGTAGGTGGCGGAGTAGTTGCTCACCAGGTGGCCGAACAGCATCCGGTCCTTGTTGGCGCCGGCCCAGGCGTTGCGCTGGCCGGTGGTCGAGGCGCTCATCTTGAAGAACGTCCCCGACGTGTCGGCGATCACCCCGCCGAAGCCGTCGGTGATGTCGTCGCGTAGCTTCTCCGCCTCCCAGGTGATCAGCGCGTCCCGGCCGGCGTTCAGGAGGTTGATCTCGGTCTGGAACTGCTGGCTCTTGGGGACCCTGACGCCGTTGCGCCGCCAGTCGATCTGGATCGGGCAGTTGTAGTTGGTGAGCTCCTCCTCCTGCCCGTCGAGCACATCGCTGCCGGTGACGCCGCTCGACTTCAGCCGGCCGATGAACGGCACGTTGATGGTCTTGCCGGCTTCCTTCTGCAGCTCGTAGCGGGAGAGGATGACGCCGCCCTTGTTGAGGTCGGCGTTGGACATGAACGGCTTGTATCCGCTGAGGCGGACGTACTCCGAGAAGTACTTGGTCATCCACACCTGCTTCTGCGATGCGGAAGCGAGGATGGTTTCGGCCATTGAAGGCTATCCTTTCTTTAAGAAAAGAGCGCGTCGAACGCCGCTCCCTCCGCGATTTCGGTCGCGGCTTTCCCGGCCAGGCCCGTTCCGGGGGCCTGGGCGAGGGATCGGGGCGGCGTCGGCGCGTCCGGTTGCTGGGGTGGGACGGGTGAACCGGCCTGGACTTGGGCTTGCGCCTGCTCCCAGGCCTCGAAGGCGGCGAGGCGCTCCGGCGTCACCTTGGAAGCGATCTCTTCCCGGTTGAACGCCTGGTAAGCGGCCCCGTAGGGATCCTCGGATGAACGCATCTGGGCGTTGAAATACGGATCGGCGTCGCACCGCTTGACCGCCCAGTCATGGACGGCGGCGATGGTCTCCGCGCCATGCTCCCGCTCGGCGAACTTGCGCGAAACGCGCAGGTTCTGCTGATAGAGAGCGGCCTGGAAAGCCTCGTCGGGCGAAGCGGGCTCGGCGGGTTGCGCCGCCTTGAGCTCGGCGAGCTGCCTTTCCAGCCCCTGCCGCTTCTCCCGCTCGCCCAGCATCGCCGAGATCGGCACCTGGCCGCCCGGACTTGATCCGGGCTCCTTGGCGACCGGTTCGGCCGGAACTTCCGGCGTTTCGACAGGCGGATCCTCTTCCTGAACCTCTTGGCCCAGGACCTCTTCCAACGGATTGTCCATAAAGTTTCCCTCGCCCAAACGGTGGCGGCCCGATGCGCCCGATCAGCGGCGTCCTGTGCGCCCGAACCCCGGCGGCGGGTCGTATGACTCTCTCCCCCCGCCGGGGGGAGTACCGGCGAAGCCGGGGTAGGGGGTCGTGGGGGAGCGCGTCGGCGCCTCTCTCCCCCCTCCGGGGGGAGTACCGGCGAAGCCGGGGTAGGGGGTGCCTGTGCTTGGCACGAACACCCCCCTCCCGCCCTTCGGGCGTACT
>DASXIE010000178.1:0-2486 GCA_036498165.1 Caulobacteraceae bacterium | reverse complement strand
GACTGCAGGGCGGCGGCGGAGCCGAAATGGTGCAGCAGGGCGCCGTGGGTGACCCCGATCTCGCGGGCGATGGCCTGCAGCGTGACTCCGTCGGGTCCCTTTTCGATCAGCAGGCAGCGGGCGCGGGCGAGGGCCAGGGCGCGGGCCTCGTCGGGGGATCGCCGCCGCCGTCGGCGCGGGGATGCGAACTGGGTCTGCTGGTCCACCGCCGCGACGGCCCCGAGCCTATTGATACCAATGTCAATGGCATCGTGACGTCTTTTTATCGCGAATGTAAATAGGGGAACGTCGGCGCCTTAGAGCAGGAAGGTCGGCAGAAGGCGGGCGACGATGCGGCGGGCGCTATCCTCGTCGCGGCCCAGCATGTCGCGCAGCGGGCCGCCGATCACCGCGTCGCCGAACGCGCACAGGGCGATGAACAGCACCGCTCCGGTGATCCGGTGGCGGGTGGCCTCGCCCTCGGCCATCCGCTCGTGGATGGCGTTCACCAGGTCCTGCACCGCCGCCCGCACCGGCTCGAGGTGCTTGAGATCGCCGGAAAGGACGATCCACGCCGCCAGCCGCCCGGCGCCGCCCTTTTCGAAGGCGTCGAAGACCGAATCGGTGACGGCCCGCGGGGCCCCCGCCTCCGAACGCAGCAGGGCCACGGTCTCGCCGAGGGCGTCGGTGAGATCGCGGACCATCGAACCCATCAAGGCCGATTGCAGGCCGGCGGCCGAGCCGAAGTGATGGATGAGGTTGGCGTGGGTGACTCCGATCTGGCCGGCCACCGCCTTGAGGGTGATGGCCGTCGGACCGGAATCGATCAGCAGCCGGCGGGCCGCCACGATCGCTTCGCCGCGGGCTTCGTCGGGTGTGCGCCGCCGCCGCTTGGGCCGCCCAGCCTCCGCACCCGTCTCCCCTATTGACATTCGCCTAATTTACATCGATGTTGATATAGGCCCGACGGCGCCCCTTGATTGGTAGCTTAAGCCGGCGCCTATTGACAGTGGTATCAGGAGACTTCGCGAACCGATGAGCGAGGCGATCCACACCCCCGCCGACCTGACCATTTCGCCGCGCGACTACGCCTTCGGCCGCGACGGGGCCGCGCCCCGCTGGTGGCTGGGCGGCGACCCGGTCGCCACCGCCTTCTTCGACGCCCTCTCGGCGACCTTCCCGCAGGGCGAGCGGTTCTTCATGGACGCCGTCCGCCGCTATCGCCACCGCGCGCCGCCGGTCCTTGGCGGCCAGATCTCCGCCTTCCTCTCCCAGGAGGCGATGCACACCCGCGAGCACATCTTCTTCAACCGGCAGATCGCCGCCCACGGCTTCGACGTCGCGGCCATGGAGGGGCGCACCAGGGCGATCCTCGACTTCGCCCGCGCCCAGGACCCCATCAAGCAGCTTGGGGCCACCGTCGCCCTCGAGCACTTCACCGCCATCCTCGCCCATGCCGTCCTCACCGACGAGCGCCATCTCGCCGGGGCGCCGGACGAGGCCAGGGCCATGTGGCGCTGGCACGCCGGCGAGGAGATCGAGCACAAGGCGGTGGCCTTCGACACCCTGATGGCGGCAAGCGGGGGGCTGAGCGGACCGCGGCGCTGGCTGCTGCGCGCGGCGACCATGATCGTCGCCACCCGCCTGCTGTTTTCGACCGTCGGAGCCAATATGGCCGAGATCTTCCGCCACGCCGGCATCGACGATCGGCGGACCTGGCGCAAGGTCGCCGCCTTCCTCCTCGTGCGCCCCGGCATCCTGCGCCAGGTGGCGGGCCCCTACCTCGCCTACTTCGCGCCCGGTTTCCATCCGTGGAAGCGCGACGACCGCGCCCCGGCGGCGGCGGCGCTCCAGGCGTTGGACCGCCGGCAAACTCCGGCCGCGGCGGCGTGATCGCCGCGGCGATCGCGGCGGCGGCGCTGGCCGGCGATTCGGCCAGCCTCGCGGGGCTGTGGCGGACGCCCACCGACGGCGGCTCGATCGTCCGCCTCGAGCCGTGCGGCGACGGGGTCTGCGGCCGTGTCGTCACCTCGCCGCGCCTCAAGGCCAATCCCGACCAGAAGGACCTTCTCAACAAGGACCCCAGCCTGCGCGGCCGCCCGGTGCGCGGCCTCCTGACCCTGCAGCTGCGCTATAAGTCCCCGGGCGCGTGGGGCGACGGCTGGGCCTACGACCCGACCAACGGCGGGACCTACCACGGCTCGATGAAGCTGACCCCCGAAGGCGATCTGCGCCTCACCGGCTGCATCGTCGTCCCCCTCTGCCGCACCCAGACCTGGACCCGGGCCAACTAGAGCATCGACGGGACGATGCGGTCGGGGGGCTTGTGGCCGTCCATCCAGGTGCGGATGTTGATGATCACCTTTTCGCCCATGTCCATCCGCCCCTCGATGGTCGCCGAGCTCATGTGCGGCAGGAGGACGACGTTGGGCAGCTTGAGCAGCTTGGGGTTCACCGCCGGCTCGTGCTCGAAGACGTCCAGGCCCGCCCCGGCGATCTCGCCCTTC
>DASXIE010000177.1:0-40359 GCA_036498165.1 Caulobacteraceae bacterium | reverse complement strand
TAGCGGTCGAGCACCTGGGCGACGTCGTGGGCGTGGGCCCCTTCCATGTTGAAGGCGAAGATCGCCCCCTTGCCCGGGGCGCGGCCCATCTCGGTGAGCCAGTTGGCGCCGTTGAGCCCCTCCTTCACCCGCGCGTAGAGGGCATGCTCATGGGCGGCGATGGCTTCGCGGTCGAGCCCCTCCAGCCAGGCGATGGCGGCGCCAAGGCCGATGGCTTCGAGGATCGGCGGCGTCCCCGCCTCGAAACGGTGCGGCGGGTCGGCAAAGGTGATTTCTTCCAAAGTGACGGTGTCGATCATCTCGCCCCCGCCCTGGTAGGGGGGCAGCGCCGCAAGAAGCTCGGCCTTGCCGTAGAGCACCCCGATGCCCGAGGGGCCGTAGAGCTTGTGGCCCGAAAAGACGTAGAAATCCGCATCCAGGTCGGTGACGTCGACCTTGCCGTGCACCACCGCCTGGCAGCCGTCGAGGAGGGCCAGGGCGCCCCCGGCGTGGGCCGCGGCGATGATCTCGCGCACCGGATTGATCGTGCCGAGCACATTGGACATGTGGCTGGCGGCGACGATGCGCGTCCGGGGCCCGATCAGGGCGCGCAGGGCCTCGAGGTCGAGCACGCCCTCGTCGCTGATCGGGGCGAACTTGAGGACCGCGCCGGCCCGCTCGCGCAGGAAATGCCAGGGGACGATATTGGCGTGATGCTCCATTTCGGTGAGCACGATCTCGTCGCCGGGTTCGAAACCGGCGCCGAGCGAAGAGGCCACGAGGTTGATCGCCTCGGTGGCGCCCTTGGTGAAGACGATTTCTCCGGCGCTGGCCGCCCCCAACAGACCGCGCGCCGCTTCGCGGGCGGTTTCGTAGGCCTCGGTGGTCTCGTTGGCCAGGGTGTGCAGGCCGCGGTGGACGTTGGCATAGCTGGTCTCCATCGCCGCCGTCATGGCGGCGATCACCGCCGCCGGCTTCTGGGCCGAGGCGGCGTTGTCGAGATAGACGAGGGGATGGCCGTTCACCTGCCTCTTCAGGATCGGGAACTCGGCCCGCGCGGCGGCGACATCGAAGCTCATGCGAGGTCGCCCGTTCGGGAGGCGACGAAGGCCCTCACCACCTTGCGCGCGCCTTCATGCTCGATCCGCTCGATGACTGCGCCCAGGAAGGCTTCGGTCAACATCGCCCGTGCCTCGGCTTCGGGAATGCCGCGCTGGCGGGCGTAGAACAGGGCCTCCTCGTCAAGGGCCCCGATCGTATTGCCATGCGAACAGGCGACATCGTCGGCGAAGATCTCCAGTTCCGGTTTGGCGTCGACCTCGGCCCGCTCGGAGAGGACGAGGGCGTGGTGCCCCATGCGCGCGTCGGCGCCATCCGCCCCAGGCCGGACCTCGATGCGGCCCTGGAAGACCCCGCGGCCCTGGTCGGCGGCGACGCCCTTGGTGAGCTGGTCGGTGGTTCCGTCCGGCCCCTCGTGGACGACCACGGTGGTGATATCCGAATGACGCTTGGCGCCGACCAGGTAGAGGCCGTCGAGCCGCGCGCAAGCCCCGCCGCCCGCATGGGCGACGCGGGTCTCGAGCCGCTGGCGGCGAGCGCCGGTGGTGACCACCGTCTGGGCGAGGCTCGCAGACGGCGAAAGCCCGACTTCGGCCCGGCTCACGGCGACCGCCCCGTCGCCCTCGGTGGCGAGGACGATCCGCTCGAGGCGCGCCCCTTCGCCGAGCGTGATCGCCAGGTCGGCCTGGGTGACATAGTCAGCCTCGCCTTCGCGGCTCTCGAGAAGGACGAGTTCAGCCCGCGCCCCCAGCCGGATGGCGAGCTTGGAGGGGTGGGAGCCGGCGCCCCGCGCCACATATCGCAGGGCGACGACGCGCTTGACACCGGCCGCCAAGGCGATCTCGGCCGGACCGCCGCCGTTGACGATCTCCACGGTCTCATCGGCCAGGCCGTCGAAGGGGCCCGGCGGGAGTTCGCCTTCGAACGCCGGCGAGGTCTCGGGCAGGACCCGGACCAGGGCGCGGATATCGCTCCACCGCCAATCCTCCTCGCGCCGCGACGGCAGCTCGGCGAGATCGCCGGAAATTATGGCGCGGGCCAGGCTCATGCGGCGCTCGCATAGCGGTCGTAGCCGGCCCGCTCGAGTTCGTGGGCGAGCTCGGGGCCCCCGGAGGCGGCGATGCGGCCGGCGGCCAGGACGTGAACCTTGTCGGGCCGGATATGGTCCAGGAGACGCTGGTAGTGGGTGATCACCAGCATGGCGCGATCGGGCGCGCGCATGGCGTTGACGCCCTGCGCGACGATCTTGAGAGCATCGATGTCGAGGCCGGAGTCGGTTTCGTCCAGAATGGCGAGACGCGGCGAAAGCGTCATCATCTGAAGGATTTCCATGCGTTTCTTCTCGCCGCCTGAGAAGTCGACGTTGAGGCCCCGGCGGAGCATGTCGAAGTCCATCTTCAATTCACCGGCCCGGGCGCGAACCAGGCGCAGGAAATCGGGGGCCGAGACCTCGGCCTCGCCGCGGACCTTGTGCTGGGCGTTGAGGGCCGTACGCAGGAAGGTGAGCGCTGGAACGCCGGGAATGGCCACCGGATACTGGAACGACAGGAACACCCCGGCGGCGGCCCGCGCATCAGGACTCATGTCGAGCAGGTCCGCTCCATCGAGGCGCGCCGAGCCGGCGGTCACCTCGTAGCCCGGCCGCCCGGCTAGGGCATAAGCCAGCGTCGACTTGCCCGCCCCGTTGGGGCCCATCACGGCGTGGACCTCGCCGGCCGGCACGTCCAGCGTCACGCCCTTGAGGATTTCCGCGTCGGCCACGCGGACATGGAGATTATCTATGGAAAGCATTGGTGCTTAAGCGCTTTCTTGGTCGGTGGCGTTGACGGCGTGCAGTTGGGCGATGGGCTGGAGGAATTCCAGCCGGTTGCCGAACGGGTCGAAGATGTAGATCCGCTCGTGACCCGGCATGGCGTCGTCGTCGACAACCTCGAACCCGCGGTCGCGGGCCCGGCGGGCGAGCTCCGCCACGTCGCTGACCCGAAAAGCGATGTGAGCCTTGTGGGCGGGGTGGAACGGCTCCTCGACCCCGCAATGGACCTTGACGCCGCCGCCCTCGAACCAGCAGCCGCCGCGGCCCGCGAGGCTGGCCGGCTTGTCCTGTTCGGCGAGGCCGAGAAGATCGCCGTAGAAAATGCGCGCCGCACCCTCCCCGCGCCGGGAGATGGCCACCTGCACGTGATCGATGGCCTGAAGGATCATCCGACGCTCCCTTCCAGGGAGATGGCGACCAGCTTCTGGGCCTCGACGGCGAACTCCATGGGCAACTCCTGCAGCACGTCCTTGACGAAGCCGTTGACCAGCAGCTGGACCGCCTCCTCCTGGGTGAGGCCCCGCTGCATGGCGTAGAACAGCTGGTCTTCCGAGAGGCGCGAGGTGGTCGCCTCGTGCTCGAAGCGGGCCGAGCCGTTGCGCGCCTCGATGTAGGGCGTGGTGTGGGCCGCGCAGTGCTTGCCGATCAGCAGGGAGTCGCACTGGGTGAAGTTGCGCGCCCCGGTGGCCTTGGGGTGGGCCGAAACCAGGCCGCGGTAGGTGTTGGAGGAGTGGCCGGCGGAGATTCCCTTGGAGATGATCCGCGAGCGGGTGTCCTTGCCCAGATGGATCATCTTGGTGCCGGTGTCGGCCTGCTGATGATTGTTGGTGATGGCGATGGAGTAGAATTCGCCGCTCGAGCCCGCGCCGCGCAGCACGCAGGAGGGGTATTTCCAGGTGATCGCCGAGCCTGTCTCGACCTGGGTCCAACTGACCTTGGAGCGGTCGCCGCGGCAGTCGGCACGCTTTGTGACGAAATTGTAGATGCCGCCCTTGCCCGCCTTGTCGCCGGGGTACCAGTTCTGGACGGTGGAATACTTGATCTCGGCGTCGTCGAGGGTCACCAGTTCGACGACCGCGGCGTGGAGCTGGTTCTCATCGCGCATCGGGGCCGTGCACCCCTCGAGATAGGAGACGTAGGCGCCCTTGTCGGCGATGATCAGGGTGCGCTCGAACTGCCCGGCCTCGGCGGCGTTGATGCGGAAATAGGTCGACAGTTCCATGGGGCAGCGCACGCCCGGCGGCACATAGACGAAGCTTCCGTCGGAAAAGACGGCGCTGTTGAGACAGGCGAAATAGTTGTCCGACACCAGCACCACCGAACCCAGGTACTGCCGGACCAATTCGCCGTGATCGCGGATCGCCTCGCTCATCGAGCAGAAGATCACCCCGGCCTCTGCCAGCTCCTTCTTGAAGGTGGTGATGACCGAGACGCTGTCGAAGACGGCGTCGACGGCGTATTTCGGCGCGCCTTTCACCCCGGCCAGGACTTCCTGTTCCTTCAGCGGGATGCCGAGCTTGGCGTAGATCGCGAGCAGCTCGGGGTCGACCTCGTCGAGACTTTCAGGGCCGGCCTTTTCCTTGGGCGCGGCGTAGTAGTAGGCGTCCTGGTAGTCGATCTTCGGGAACCGCACCCTCGCCCATTTCGGCTCTTCCAGGGCCAGCCAGCGCTCGAAGGCGCCCAGGCGCCACTCGAGCATCCATTCGGGCTCGTTCTTCTTGGCCGAGATGAAGCGCACCGTGGCTTCTGAAAGGCCGCGCGGGGCGAATTCCTGCTCGATCTCGCTGACGAAGCCATGTTTGTAACGCTCGACTTCGGCGACGCGAGCGACTGTCTGCTGAACCGCGGCCATCAGGCGAACTCCCGCACTCGCGTCGCGTGGCGGGCCAGAGCTTCCAGCCACGCTTCGCCGCAATGGCGCCAGTCGTCGGCGCTCGACGCCCACCCGCCGCTTACCCGGATCGAGCACGCCGCGAGGTCGAGCCGGCCCATAGCCTCCACCACCCGGCTGGCCTTGACCTTGCCCGACGAGCAGGCCGCCCCGGCGCTGATCATCACCCCGGCGAGGTCGAGCGCCATGACCTGCACCTCGGAGGCGAAACCGGGCGTCGCCGCGCACAGGGTCTGGGGAAGACGCGGCGCGCCCGCCCCCAGGATAACCGCGCCGGCGGCCTCCATCTGCAAGGCCAGGGCGTCGCGCCAGGACGCCTGGGAGGGGAGTGCGGCGAGATCGTCGAGCGCGGCGCGCGCGGCGGCGCCGAAACCGGCGATGCCGGAAAGATTTTCGGTCCCGGCGCGCCGGCCGCGCTCCTGGCCGCCGCCATGCAGACGCCGAGCGAGCGTGGCGCTCGGCCCCGCGATCAGCGCGCCCACCCCCTGCGGGCCGCCGATCTTGTGGGCCGAGAGCGCCAGGGTGTCGGCGCCGAGGGCGGCGAATTCGAGATGGAGCTTGCCGGCCGCCTGGACCGCGTCGACATGCAGCCAGCCTTCCGCATCGCGGACCAGGGCCGCAGCTTCGCGCACCGGTTGGATGACGCCAGTCTCGTTGTTCGCCGCCATTAGGCAGACGAGCGCCGGTCCGCACCCCAGGGCATCCACCAGCCAGTCGAGGTCGGCGACGCCGTCGGCCCCCACGGGCCAGATTTCCAGGCTCGCCACGGCGGCGAGAGCAGTGGCCATCACCGCATCGTGTTCGGCGGCGCTGACGATCACCCGTTCGAACCCCGCCGCGACGGCGCTCTCGATGGCGAGAGCATTGGCTTCCACCCCGCCGCTGACGAATGTCACCGCATCGGCGGTGGCGCCGGCAAGGGCGCCGATCTCAGCCCGCGCGGCCTCGATGACCGCCCGGGCCTTGCGTCCGGCGGCGTGGGTCGAGGACGGATTGGCTCCGATCTCGAGGGCGGCGCTCACCGCCGCCGCCGCTGTGGGGCGGATCGGGGCCGTGGCGTTATAGTCGAGATAGACGCTCATGCCGCCCGCTCGCGGTCGGGCGCCACGTGGCCGGAAAGCACGTCGGCCAGGGTGACGCCGGCCAGGTAGGTCTCAATCTGCCGGCCGGTTTCGGCCCACAGGTCATGGGTCAGGCATCGGGCTCCGCCTTTCATGCAGCCAGGGCCGACGCCCGCACAGCGGGTGGCGCGCAGGGGCTCGTCCACCGCGGCGACGACCTCGGCCACCGACAGCGCGTCAGCCCGCTTGGCCAGGCGATAACCGCCGCCGGGGCCGCGCACCGACTTGACCAATCCCCGGCGGCGCAGGCGCGAGAACAACTGCTCGAGATAAGGCTTGGAAATCTGCTGCGACGTGGCGATGGCGGCCAGGGGCGTGGCCCGCTCTCCGGTGCGACCGGCCAGGTCGGTCATGGCCATGACCGCGTAACGTCCTCTGGTGCTCAACTGCATGGCTTGCTCGGGCTTCGCGTATTTTCTCGCTTTTCGCGGAGGCTTCTTGCTACAAGCCGCCGCCACGCGAGAGTTCGGCCGTTCGCCGATGATGGGCATCTAGTAAGACCAACCGCCGTAGTCAAGTATTCGGGACGCGGACGCAGAGAGGCGAAAGGACCCCCTTGCCCGAATTGGTTCTGCCCGGAAGCGCCGGTCGCATCGAGGCCCGCTACTCCCCGCGCAAGGACGATACGGCCCCCATCGCCCTCATTCTGGCCCCGCACCCGCGCGCCGGCGGCCACATGAACCATCCGGTCGCCGTCCAGCTTTTTCACCTGTTCATGAAGCGCGGCTTCAACGTCATGCGGTTCAATTTCCGCGGCGTCGGCCGCAGCCAGGGCGAGTTCGACCAGGGCATCGGCGAGTTGGCCGACGCGGCCACGGCGCTGGACTGGCTGCAGACGACCAATCCAGCCGCCTCGCAATGCTGGGTGGCC
Source organism: Caulobacteraceae bacterium (assembly GCA_036498165.1). Lineage (GTDB taxonomy): Bacteria > Pseudomonadota > Alphaproteobacteria > Caulobacterales > Caulobacteraceae > Acaudatibacter. The sequence continues at coordinate 33,625 of DASXIE010000177.1, read as the reverse complement.
GGCTTCGACTTCGGTGCCTGGATCGGCATGCAGCTCTTGATGCGCCGCCCGGAGACCGACGGGTTCATCTCCGTCTCGCCGCCGACCAACATGTACGATTTCAGCTTCCTCGCCCCTTGCCCGGCGTCGGGCCTGATCCTGCACGGCTCGGCCGACGCGGTGGTGCCCTTCGCCGAGGTCGAAAAGGTGGTGGCCAAGCTGCGCACCCAGAAGGGCATCGTCATCGACTATGAGCTGGTCGACGGCGGCGGTCATTTCTGGACCGAGAACCTCTTCGAGGTGGAAACGCGGGTCGGGGCCTATCTCGACAAGCGCCTGGAAGCCGAGCCGGCTTGACGCCGGGCCCCCGCGACCGTTAGCAGGGCGGCCGTGACCGGACGCATCGCCATCGCCCGCGGCTACTATCGCTCGCCCATTTAGCGAGCGGCCGGTCTGACATGCCCGCCGCCACCGGTCGGCGGCTTTCCTTCAAGGAGACGGTCTCCGACTTCGATTCGACAAGGGAGCCGTCCGATGAACCCCAAGCCCGCCTTCAAGCCGCGTTCGGATCTGGTCCGAGCCCTCGTCGAACGCGGCCATGTCTACCAGGCGACCGATCTGGAAGGCCTTGACGCCGCCGCGGTGAAGGGTCCGATCAGCGGCTACATCGGCTTCGACGCCACCGCCGACAGCCTTCACGTGGGCTCCCTGGTGCAGATCATGACCCTGCGCCGGCTGCAGCAGACCGGCCATAGGCCCATCGTGCTCATGGGCGGTGGAACGACGAAGGTCGGCGATCCCTCCGACAAGACCAGCCAGCGGCCGATGCTCAGCGACGCCGACATCGCCCGCAACATCGCCGGCATCCGCCGCGCCTTCGACCCGTTCCTGACGTTCGGCGAGGGCCCCACCGACGCGGTCATGCTCGACAACGCCGAATGGCTGGACCGCCTGGGCTACATCGAATTCCTCCGCGACTACGGCGTCCACTTCAGCCTCAACCGCCTCCTGACCCTGGAGTTCGTCAAGAACCGCATCGAGAACGAGCTTTCGCTCACCTTCCTGGAATTCAACTACGTCCTGATGCAGTCGACGGATTTCCTGGAGCTGTACCGGCGGGTGGGCTGCACCCTGCAGTTCGGCGGCTCGGAGCAGTGGGGCAATATCGTCAATGGCATCGACCTGATCCGCCGGGTCGAGGGCGCCGAAGCATTCGGCGTCACCGCCCCGCTGGTCACCACCAGTGCGGGCGTGAAGATGGGCAAGACGGTCGATGGCGCGGTGTGGCTCAATCCCGAGCGTCTTGGCGCCTACGACTACTGGCAGTTCTGGCGCAACACCGACGACGCCGATGTCGGCCGCTTCCTGCGCCTATTCACCGACCTGCCGCTTGACGATATCGCCCGTCTCGAGGCGCTCGGTGGGGCCGAGATCAACGAGGCCAAGAAGGTCCTGGCCAGCGAAGCCACCGCCTTGCTGCACGGCCGCCCGGCCGCCGAAACCGCCGCCAACGCCGCCAGGGCGTCGTTCGAGGAAGGCCGGCTCTCCGAGGACCTTCCGGCCGTCGAGGTGAGCGTCGAGGCCCTGGCGGCGATGTCGAACACCGCACTGATGGTCCTGGCCGGTTTCGCCAGTTCCAACGGCGACGCCCGCCGCCAGATCGCCGGCGGGGGATTCCGCATTGACGGCGTCAAGGTGGCCGACCCCAACGCCACCGTGGCCATCGCCGGGGGGGAAGCGGAGTTGCGCAAAGGCAACGCCCGCAAGCGTCTGGTCGTCACGGCCAGCCGATAGAGAAAAGGAGCCGAACCATGGCCAGCGAGATCAAAGCCGGCGACGCAGCCCCCGATTTCGATCTGCCGGGACCGGACGGGCCGGTGAGCCTGAAGGCCCTCAGGGGCAAGACCGTGGTCCTCTATTTCTATCCCAAGGACGACACCACCGGCTGCACCGCCGAGGCCCAGGGATTCACCGCCGCGGCCGACGATTTCGCCGCCGCCGGCGCCGTCGTGGTCGGGGTCTCCAAGGATTCCGTCGCCAGCCACCAGAAGTTCAAGGTCAAGTACGGCCTCTCGCCCCTGCTCGGCTCGGCCAAGGACGACGATGTGGTCGAGCGCTACGGGGCGTGGATCGAGAAGAGCATGTATGGCCGCAAATACATGGGCATCGACCGCTCGACCTGGCTGATCGACGGCCGCGGCGTCGTCCGCCGGGTGTGGCGCAAGGTCAAGGTCGGCGGCCATGTCGCCGAGGTCCTGGCGGCGGCGCGGGAGCTGGCGCGCTAGCGCGACTTGACTGACACTTCGAATCGCGCCGCCCCTGGCGCGGGCGGTTCAGGCGCGATAGGGTCGTGCCGGCCGCAAGTCGGCGGCAGCGTTTACGTCTCGAGGGAGGCCGCCCCAAAATGTTCAACAAGCCCCAGAATCCCACGCCGTCGCCGCCGAGCTCCAACGGCGCGGCCACGCCCGCCGCCGACTCGCCGGCTCATTCCGCGCCGGCCCCCAGGAAGGGCACGTCCCTGATCTGCGGCGACCTGAAGCTCGAGGGCAGCATCACCGGCGGGGCCGAGGTGCAGATCGACGGCTCCATCACCGGCGATGTCCGCGTCGAGCGGGTTCTGATCGGCGAGAGCGGCCATGTCGACGGCGGGGTGTTCGCCGAGGCGGTCGAAGTGCGGGGGAAGGTATCCGGCTCGATCACCGCCAAGCTGGTCCGCCTCTACGGCGCCGCCCACGTCGAGGGCGACATCACCCACGAGCAGTTGGCCATCGAGACGGGGGCCTTCTTCCAGGGCCGTTCCCTGCGTCTTCAGCGCCCAGCACCCCAGCCGCAGATCAGCCAGCCGCAGGCCAGCCAGCCGGCCGCCAAGCCCGCGGCCCCGACCATGCCGGTAACCCGTCCCGACACCCACGACCTCCCCGACACACGGCCCTCGCACGTTTCCTAATCCGCGAGGGTCTCGATCCTCGACCCGGCCGTCAGGGTCCGGTGGACCGGACAGCGTTCGGCGATCTCGGTGAGGCGCTGGCGCTGAGCCTCGTCGAGCGGTCCGGTAAGGCGCAGGACGCGGCGGAAGACGTCCCTTGGCGTCGCTTCGGGCTGGACCTCATGGCTCACCGACACCTCGATCCGCTCCAGGGGCCACGCCTTGCGATCGGCATAGAGGCGCAGAGTGAGCGCCGTGCATTCCGCCAGGGCGGCGCTCAACAAGTCGTGCGGCGCCGGTCCCAACCCCGTCCCCCCGGCCGCCACGGGTTCGTCGCCGGTGAAGCTTTGGCCGCCCACTGAAATGGCGACGTCGAGGCGGTCGCGGCCGTTATCCCTGACCACCGCCACCGCGCCTCGTGCGCCCGCCTGATCGCTCATCACGTCTCCTCCTGATCAGCGGACCTTGGCTTCGGCGAGTTCGAAGCCGAAGCGGGCGAAGCCGGCCGCCATTTCCGGCCCGATCGGAGCCTCTATATCGATCCCGCCGCCACCCGGATGGGGAATGACCAGCCGGCGGGCGTGAAGCTGCAGCTTCAGGGGCCCGGAAGCCTCCTTCGAAGCGGGGTTGTGGTATTTCGGATCGCCGAGGATCGGATGGCCGAGCGCCAGCATGTGGGCGCGAAGCTGATGGGTCCGGCCGGTGAGCGGGCGAAGCTCCATCCAGGCGGCGCGCGGGCCGGCCCGAGAGATGGTGGCGTACGCCGTGACCGCGGCCACGGCGCGGGGATCCTTGGGCGCGACGGGCGTGGCCAGTTCGCGGTCATCGGTCCCGATCTTGGCCAGAGGCAGGTCGATCACGCCTTGGCCGGGTTTCGGATTGCCCTCCACGAGAGCCCAGTAGGTCTTTAGCGCCTTGCGACGGGCGAAGGCCCCCGCCAATCGGGCGGCGGCGGCCGGCGACTTGCCGAGCACGAGGACGCCGGAGGTGTCGCGATCGAGGCGGTGGGTGAGACGCGGACGCTCCAACCCCTCGCCCCAGGCCCCAAGAAGGCGGTCGACGTGATGATGGGTCTTTGTGCCGCCCTGCACGGCGAGGCCGGCCGGCTTGTTGAGGATCAGCACCTCCTCGTCCTCGTAAAGGACAAGCGAGCGGGCGAAGCGGATTTCGTCCTGGTTGAGACCAAGGCGCGGGGCCGGGGCCGCCTCCGGCAAGGGCGGCACGCGGACCTGGACCCCGGCGGCGAGGCGGCTGTCGGCCTTGGCCCGCGCCCCGTCGACACGGAGCTGGCCGCTGCGGGCCAACTTGTGGATCTGGACCTGGCCGAGATGCGGCCAGCGGCGGCGCAGCCAGCGGTCCAGGCGCACGCCATCCTCCGCGGCGCCGACCGTAAGGAGCTTCACCTCGCCCATCGCCGCCATAGTGTCATCGCCCGATGCGTTCGGCGAGAGCGGCCATGTCGGCCGGCATCGCAGCCTCGATGCGCCTTTCGCCGCCGGCGGGATGGGGAAAACTGAGCGCCTGGGCGTGCAGCATCAGACGGGGAACTGGGCGCCCGGCGAGGGCCAGGGCCCCGCCGTAGCGCGCGTCGCCGGCGATCGGGCGGCCGATCGAGGCCAGGTGGACGCGCAGCTGGTGCATCCGGCCGGTGCGCGGGGCCAGCTCGACGAGGGCGCCGAGATCATCGGCCCGCAGCGTGCGATAGTGAGTGAGGGCCGCCTGGGACCCTGTGTCTCCGGGCTTGGCGAGCCGCACGTAGGCCTCGCGCCCGACGTCCTGGCGGACCAGCGGCGCCTCGATGGTTCCGCTCGCCGGCCGTGGGGGGCCGGGGGCGACAATCGCCAGGTAGGTCTTGCGAAACCGCCGGGCCATCATGGCCTTACCCAGGAACGCCGCCGCCGGCTGGCTGCGCGCCGCCACGATGATCCCGGAGGTGTCGCGATCGAGGCGGTGGACAAGGCGCGGCTTGACGCCACTCGGCTTGGCGAAGGCGGCCAGGAGCTCGTCGAGCGTGGGGACGGCGATCCGCCCGCCCTGGCTGGACAGTCCTGCCGGCTTGTCGAGCGCGAGGATGTCCGCGTCCTCGAAGATCACCAGGGAGCGGACAAAGGCAATATCCTCGGCCGAAAGATTTGGACGACTCACCGATCGAGCCCCCTCTCCCAATTCTCCTCCCCCTCGATGGGGAAGGTGGCCTGGATGGCCGGATGGGGTGGGGCGGCGTCCCCACCCGTCCCGCTTCGCGGGCCACCCTTCCCATGAAGGGGAAGTAGGAAGTGTTCGTTTTTCATGTGCGATCGCCCTGGCCTCGGGCGCTTGGCCTCAGCCACCCTTAGTCTTCCGCAAGGCGGCCCAGCGCTCCAGCCGCTCCTTGACCCGCGCCTCGGCCCCCTCGCCGCGCGGGGCGTAGAAGGCCCGCCGTTCGACGCCGTCGGGGAAGTAGTTCTGACCCGAAAACCCTTCCTCCGTGTCCGGATCATATTGGTAGCCCTTGCCGTAGCCGAGCTCTTTCATCATCCGCGTCGGGGCGTTGAGGATATGGGCCGGCGGCGTCAGGGAGCCGGTTTCGCGGGCCATGGCGCGCGCGCCCCCGAAAGCCCTGTAGATGGCGTTGGACTTGGGCGCGGCGGCCATGTGGACGGTGACTTGGGCCAAGGCCAGCTCCCCCTCGGGACTGCCGAGGAAGTCGTAGGTCTCCTTCGCGGCGTTGGCGAGGACGAGGGACATCGGGTCGGCCTCGCCGATGTCCTCCACCGCCATGCGCACCAGCCGGCGGGCGAGGTAGAGCGGGTCTTCGCCGCCCTCGAGCATCCGCGCCAGCCAGTAGAGCGCCGCGTCCGGATCCGATCCGCGCACGGACTTATGGAGGGCGGAGATCAGGTTGTAATGCTCCTCCCGGTCCTTGTCGTAGGCCGGGCTGCGCTTCTGCAGGGCCTGGCTCATCCCGGCGGTGTCGAGCGCGGCGCCGGGCGCGATGTTGAACAGGGTCTCGGCCAGGGAGAGCACATAGCGGCCGTCGCCGTCGGCCATGGCGATCATCGCCTCGCGGGCGGCCGGCTCGAGCGGCAGGGGCTGGCCCTCGAATGCCTCGGCGCGGGCGAGAAGCGTCTCCAGGGCCTCGGTGCCCAGACGGCGCAGCACGAAGACCTGGCAGCGCGAAAGCAACGCCCCGTTGAGCTCGAACGACGGGTTCTCGGTCGTCGCCCCGACCAGGGTGACGATCCCCTGCTCCACGAAGGGCAGGAAGCCGTCCTGCTGAGCCCGGTTGAAGCGGTGGATCTCGTCGACGAAGAGCAGGGTGGCCTGGCCGGCGGCTCGGCGCAGGCGGGCCGCCTCGAAGGCCTTCTTCAGATCGGCGACGCCGGAAAACACCGCCGAGAGCTGCTGGAACTCATAGCCTGCTTCGGTGGCCAGGAGGCGGGCGATGGTGGTCTTGCCGCTTCCCGGCGGCCCCCACAGAATCATCGACGACAGCCGCCGCGCCACGGCCATGCGGCGGATCGGGCCCTCCGGCCCGAGCAGATGGTCCTGCCCCACCACCTCGTCCAGGCTCCTGGGCCGCAGCCGATCGGCCAGCGGGCTCGGCGCCTCCGGCGCCATTCCCGCCGCTTCGAAGAGATCGCTCATGGCGCGAGGGTAGCAGACCACCGGGCCGCCCGTCTCAGGCCGGCGGCGGGGCGCGACGCCGCTTCGAAGCTCTCGTCGACGACAACGGTGGGAGGAAAAAAATTTTACCGTAATTTACGGTCGCGGACCCTATTTCCGGCGGCCGCTCCGCCTTCATTCCAGGTCATGGCTGGGGCGGAGTCGATAGGTCGGGGCGGGGAAGGATTCGAACATAGGGCGCATTATCGCAAATTGTAATTATCGCGTCAACCACAAAATGCAATTTCCACCCCATTGTCCGCATGCGCTCAACGGGGGCGCGCTTCGCCGCGACCCCCTCCCCGGCTTCGCCGGTACTCCCCGGAGGGTGGAGAGGTTGTCTCGCGCCGGCCGCCCTACCCGCCGAAGCGAGCGGTGATCAGCTGGCCGTTGCGCTCGATAGCCACGCTCCAGCTGGCGGCGGGGGCGGCGACGGCGGCAGAGACGTCGGCGGTCGAGGCGATGGCGCGGCCGTTTATCTGGCGGATGAAATCGCCGGGGCGCAGGCCAAAGGTCTGGGCGAAGCCGCCGTCAACGCGGGTGATGATCACCCCCGACCCGGAAAAGGGATCGAGGCCGCGATCCAGAGCCTCGGCGGGCGAGAGATTGATCACCGTCGCGCCGGCGAAGGGGTTGCGCCCAGCGACGGTCAGGGGGGCCGGGGCCGGCTGGGCCGGCGGGGCCTCCAGGCGGGCGGTCAAGGTTCGCGGCGGCGCTCCGTTGCGGCGGACCACCAGCACGGCCGCTTCCCCCGGTGTCCGGGCCCCGATCCGATAGTTGAGGCCGGCCTCGTCGTTCACCTCCTGGCCGTCGACGCTCTGAACCACGTCGCCCTGGGCGATTCCCGCCCTCGCCGCCGGGCCGCCCGGCCAGATCTGGGTTACGACCACGCCGCGAGGGGCGTCGAGGCCGAGGCTGCGAGCCATCTCGCCGGTGAGCGCCTGAGCCCTGATCCCCAGCCAGGGGCGCGTCACCGAGTGGCGTCCGCCCACCGCCGCGTCGACGACCTGGCGGGCGGTGGCGGCGGGGATGGCGAAGCCCACCCCTGACGAGGTCCCCGAGCCGGTGACGATGGCGGTGTTGACCCCGATGAGATCGCCGGACATGTCGACCAGAGGGCCGCCGGAGTTGCCCGGGTTGATCGCCGCGTCGGTCTGGATGAATGAGGAATAGTCGCTGATCCCCACATCCGAGCGCGCCAGGGCCGAGACGATGCCGTTGGTCACCGTTTGGCCGACCCCGAACGGATCACCGATGGCCAGCACGAGGTCGCCGACCTGCGGCGGGTTGGCATCGTCGATGGCGATGGTCGGCAGGCGCTCGCCCTTGGTCTCGATCTTCAGAACCGCCAGGTCGGCGCGCGGATCATCCAGGAGGACGGTGGCCGGCCATTCGCGGCGGTCGGCGGTCACCACCACGATCTCGGTAGCCCCGGCGATGTTGTGATGGTTGGTGAGGATGATCCCGTCGGCGCGGACGATCGAGCCGGATCCGAGAGACTGCTCAGTGCGCTCCCGTGTGGCCCCGGCGCCGAACAGGCCCCAGAAGGGATCGACCTGGGCGCGCACCTGCCGCTTCGAATAGACGTTGACGACCGCCGGTGCGGCGCGGCGGACGATGGGCGCGAAGGAGAGGCGCATGGTCGCCGCGTCCGGCGGGACGCGGCGAGACGCCGGCAGGGGATCTGGCGTCTGGGCGATGGCTGGCGCGGCGCCGCCGCAGACGAGCGCAAGGACGAGAAAGGCGAGAGTTGGCAAACGCATCGACCACCCCGGGGGAAGACCAGTCAGAGACTTCTGGGCAAGTCTTTCGGCGCAATCATGGCGCCGACGGCGGGCCTTTCAACTCGACCGTATTGCCGTCCGGATCCTTGATGTAGATCGAGGGCCCCTCGCCCTCGGCCCCGTAGCGCGAACCGGCCCCGACGATCTCTACGCCATGGGCGCCCAGATGGGCGCGGATCGCCTCCTCGTCGAAGGGGGCGACGGCGACGGCGAAATGATCGACGTTGCGGCCCTCGGCGGCCGGCCCGGCGCCGCCCATCCTGCCCAGGACGCCGTCGAGGGTGACCAGGTCGATGAGGGAGCGGCCGACACGCAGCTGGGTGAGGCCGATCTCGGCCGCCTCGCGCTCGACCGCGCAGCCCACGACCTCGCGGTAGAAATCGAGGGCCCTCGTCAGGTCGGCGATCCGCAGCACCACGTGATCGAGGCCCTTGGCCTGGTAGGGCGGGGGCATCCTATTCGGTCTTCATGCCGACCATGACCGCGCCCGGCGTGCCGCATTCGGCCTTGGCCCCGGTCTGACTGTTGCGGCAGATCATGACGGTTTTCCTGGCCGGCGTCGGCGGTGGCGCCGGGGCGGCGGCTGCAGGCGCGGCGGGCGCCTTCGGGGCGGCCGGGGGCGGGGCCGGCGAACAGGCGGCGGCGAGGCCGCATGCGATGGCGGCGATGACGAGGGTCGGTTTCATGCGGATCCTTCAGGTCAGGGGGAAGGCGCGACCGGATGTGCGACGCGCAGGGAGATGATGAAGCCCAGCGCCAGCAGGCCGGCGGAAATGAGGATCGCCCCGCCCGGCAGGTGGACGGCGGCGTCATGGCGCACCAGCCAGGCGAAGGAAAGGCCATAGAGGCTGGGACCAAACATCGAGGCGATGCCCTGCAGGGACTGGTTGGCCCCTTGCAGCTGGCCCTGGTGCGAAGGTCCGACCCGGCGAGTCATCAGGCCCTGCAATCCCGGCTGCATGAGGCCAAGAAGGGCGAAGACCGGGATGCCGATCAGATAGGCCCAGCCGGTCGGGGCCAGGGCGTAGATCAAAAAGCCGATCGCCCCCACGGAGGCGCCGATCAGCACCGCCCCGCGCTCGCCCACCCGCTTCACCACCGGACTGACCAGGAACATCTGCACGGCGATCATCGTCGCCCCGGAGGCCATGAAGGTGAAGCCGAGGATCACCGGGGTCCAGTGATAGCGGTAGCCGGTGTAGAGGACGAAAATGGTTGGCAGGACGGTCTGGGCCAGCTGGTTTAGGAAGGTCACCATGGCCAGGCCGAAGAGCTCGCCGTGCGCGCGCAGGAATTTCAGCGAACCGATTGGGTTGGCGCCGCGCCAAGCCAGGCTCCGAGTCCGCCGCTCGGGCGGCAGGGACTCGGGCAGGATGAAGAGGCCGTAGAGGGCGTTGAGGAGGCACAGGGCGGCGGCGGCCATGAACGGCAGGCGCAGGCTCACTTCGCCCAGGACACCGCCGATGCTGGGGCCGATCATGAAGCCGAAACCGAAGGCCGAGCCCAGCATGCCGAAATTGCGGGCTCGATGTTCGGGGGCGGTGATGTCGGCGACATAGGCGTTGGCGGTGGAAAAGCTCGAGGCGGTGATGCCGTTGAGCACGCGGCCGACGAAGAGCCACCACAGGGTCGGGGCGAAGGCCATGAACAGGAAGTCGACGAACAGGCCGAAGATCGACACCAGCAGCACGGGCCGGCGCCCATAGTGGTCGGAGAGCATGCCCAGAATTGGCCCGCAGATGAACTGCATCGCTCCCCAGACGGTGGCGAAGAGCACGTTCCATTCCGAAGCCGCGGCCGTGTCGCCGCCGGCAAGCTGCTTGATGAGATTGGGCAGGATCGGGATCATGATCCCGAACGAGATCGCGTTGAGGAGGGCGGTGGCGAAGATGAACCCGAACGCCGCCGCCCTTGGTCTCGGTCCTTGCAGCACCGCGGTTTCGCCGGTCATGGCCCGTCTCTCTCCCTCACGACCAGCTTGTACCCCTGCAACAATGATTGCCACCACTGCGCGTGGCGGGTGAGGAAGATCCCGTCTGGGAAGCCGTGGCGGGCGACGTGGGCGGCGGGGATGGCGTCCCAGCCGCTGTGCTCGACAGTGACCCGGGTCTCCTCGCCCACCGCCTCGAAGCGCACCTCGACCTCGGTCGCCTGATCGGGCGCGAAACTGGCCTGGCGCCAGCCGAATACCAGCCGCGAGGGCGGCGACCACACCTTGACCTTGCCGACCTCGAACACCTTGCCCGTGGCCAGGGTCTCGACCAGCCGACCCCCCTCCCCCGGCTCGAAGGCCAGGACGCCCGGATCGCGGGGCGTGAAGCGGAACAGCGCGTTAGGCGCCCACCAGGCGGCGATCTCGCGCGTGAAGGCCTCGAAGGCTTGCTCCAGACTGGCGGCGACCCGGATGGCGACGAGGATGCGCGAGGTCACCGCTTGGCCTCAACGTGGGCCTTGAAGGCGGTGAGCTGCTGGCTCCACATCCGCTCGCTCTCCTCCAGCCAACGCAGCAGTTCGATCATTGGGGCGGGCCGCAGGGCATAGACTCGCAGGCGGGTGTCGAAGGACGGATGGGAATCCTCCACCAAGCCGCTCTCGCGCAAGGCGCGCAGCTGCCGGCTCATCAGGGAGGGGCTGACCGCCAGCTCCCGGGCCAGATCTCCGGCCGCCCGCGGTCCGGCGCGCAGCACTTCGACCACGGCGCGGCGGCGCGGATCGGCCAGGGCCGCCAGCGTGCGGTCGAGGGCCTTCACAGGCCGGTGCGCATGTTCAGCCCGCTGGCCTCGTCCATTTCCGCGAAGGTCAATTCCTTGACGGTCTGGCCGAAGGTCCACACGTGGCCCTCCGGGTCGATGGCCCGGTAGTTCCGGTCGCCATAGAACTGATCAGCCGGCTCGGCCAGGATGACCGCGCCGGCGGCCCGCGCCTTTTCGCAATGGGCGTCGATCCCGGCCGCGAGTTGCATGTGGATCGATTGGGTGTTGACCCCGCCCAACGAGGCCGGACTGCGGTGCCGCTCGTCCCACTCGGAGCCGACATAGATGATCCCCTCGCCACACCGCATCTCCGAATGGACGATCGCGCCGCTTGGGTCCTCGACCACCAGGGTGATCTCGAAGCCGAACGCCCTTTCGAGCCATTGCAACTCGGCTCTGGGATCCTTGCAGGCGATGCCGCAGGACATGATCGATGGTGTTTTGGCCATGGAGGTTCTCCGCGATATAATTGTGTATATTTGCAACTATCTCGCCAGGACGCAACAACTTTCCCACTCATCCAGGGCGTCATGGTTGAGGGTTCAGTCCCACCACTTGGGGCGGGCGGAGATGCCGCTGACCTTGCGCAGATCGTCGCAGTTCATCAGGCCGCCGTCCATCATGACCAGGCGCGTATGGCGCAGGTCGCCGATGTTCTTCGAGGGATCGCCGTCGACGAGCACCAGGTCGGCGGCCTTGCCGACCGCGATCGAGCCGGTGCGGCCGTCGACGCGTTGCAGACGGGCGGGAACTACCGTGGCGGCCTCGAGGGCTTCGGTGGGGGTGAATCCGGCCTCGACGTAGAGTTCGAGTTCGCGAACCAGCTCCATGCCCGAACCGTCGGTGCCGGCGACGATCGGCACGCCCGCCTTGTGCATCGCCTCCACGAGGGCCTCGAGCTTCTTGAAGCTGGCCCGGTAATCGGCCCGGGTGAAGCCGGGGGCCACCGCCAGGCCGCCCTGGCGAAAGCCGCGCTCCACGGTCGGCGGCAGGGTCCCCACGAAGGGCGCATAGGCCGGCGAGAGGTCGCCGTTGTCCGGAACCATCAGGCTTTCGACCACCACCAGGGTCGGATCGGAGGTAATGTGGCGGGCGGCCATGGTGGCGATCACCCCCTTCATCGGATCGGCATCGAGATTCATGTCCTTGGCGTACTTGGCCGGGCCTTCCATGCGGGCCAGGGTGTTGGACTTGGCGACGACCTCGTCGGGCATGGCCTGCATGGCCACGAAATAGATGTGGGTGATCTCGTCATAGCCGTCGTTGATGGCGTCCATGGTCCGCATGCCGGCGGGGATGTGGCCGTGGACATGCAGGCCCAGGCGGTGGGCTTCGGCGGCGGATGGGGCCACCCAGTCGGGATTGAAGCTGCCGTAGAACTTGATCGCCACGAATCCGTCGGCCTTGGCCTTGCGGACAATGGCCAGGGCCTCCTCCTTGGAAGTCGCGACCGAGCCGAGCTGGGCGGTGTACGGCCCCTTCCCGTCGATCAGCACCGAGGGATAGACGTGCGGCATCAGGAGGTCGCCCTTGGCTCGTCGGGCTGCGCGGGCCAGGGTCAGGGCGTTGTTGTTGCCCGGATCGCGCACCGAGGTGATGCCGAGCGAAAGCAGGGTGGGCCCGGAATCATCGTTGCCGACGTGCTGATGGGAATCCCACAGCCCCGGCGTCAAGGTTTCGCCGCGGCCGTCGACGATCCGCGCCGCCTTGGGGAACTTCACGCGGGCGAACGGCCCCACCGCCGTGATCGTCCCGTTATCGACCACGACTGTCTGGTCATCGGCGAAATGGTCGCCGTCCACGAAGGCGCGCACGTGCACGAAGGCCACCGGGCCGGCCGGCTTCTTGAAGAGGGCGTGGGCGATGATCGGCGAGCGGGCCGCCATGGCCTCGTCCTGGGCCTTGTCGAGCTGAGGCTCGACATTTTCGTAGCCGGCGCGGATCCAGGTCAGGCCCTGGTCGAGGGCGAAGAACTTGCCCTTGACGTCGGCCCACACCGGCAGGGGCGTGGCGCCAAGGCCGGTTATCGCGTAGGCCGTCAGGGTCTGTTTCGCCGCGCCGTCACCGATGGTGAGGGTGGTCAGCGGCTCGGCGTGAGCCTCGCCGCCGGGCAGCATGGCGAGGCTGTGGCCGGGCGCGGCCAGCAGGGCCTCGATCAGCAGGATGTTGACGTCCATCGGGCCGCCGAAGGCCGTGTAGTCGGCCGCGCTGGCGTAGGGCGCCGAGCCGGCGTCCACCGGGCTCTTCCAGCTCGCCTTGCCGGCGGCGATGTCGAAGCTCTCGGCGGCATCGCCCTGGGGCGTGAAACCGCGAACGGTGAGGTGATCGATCATCCCGTCCGACCCGAGGCGCGCGGCGCTGTCGAGTTCGAAGAGCTGGCCGCGCAGATTCATGCTCTCGCGGCCCATGTGGGTCCCGTCGGCCGTCACCCAGCGGGCCGAATGGCCGTGAACTCCGGCAGTGGACATGATGGTGAAGGTCTCGGCGTCGGCCGGCGGCTTGGCGAGATCTGCGAGCGCGGCCGGCGCCGCGTGGGCGAGCGACGTCCCGGCCAGGAGGGCCGCGATGGATAGTGAAAGGCGCATGTTTCCCCCCGCCGGGATGTGTTTGGCGGCGGCACTAGACGGCCGCGGCGCGACCCTGTCACATTAATTCCGGGTTAGGCGTATACTCGCCGGCGATGAGCGAGTCCGCCCAGGAACTGCGCGTGCCGGCCGTGCGCTTCGAGCGCACCCTGCCCGGTCCCATCGAGCACGTCTGGGAGCACCTGACGCGCTGCGAGAACCTGCCCGGCTGGTACGGTCCAACTGGAATCATCGAGCCCCGCGACGGCGGCGCGGTCAATTTTGCCGGCGGCCATATCCGCGGCGTCGTCACCCAATGGCGGCCGTGCTGGCGCCTGGCCCACACGTGGAATGTCTTCGAGACCGGCGAGACCCATTCGGCCTACCCGGAGTCCTACCTGACCGTCGACCTCGCCCACGACGGCGAAGACATCCGGCTCATCCTCACTCACCTGCCGATTCTCGAGCGCTTCGAGAAGCAGAACGCCATGGGCTGGCACACCTTCCTCGACATCCTGGAAGCCACCGTGCGCGGGGAGCAAGCGGAGGACCGCCGGATCTACATGCAGAAAAACGCCAAACTCTACGGCGTCGATCTGGAGCACCTGGAGCGCTGACTCTCTCCCCCCTCCGAGGGGAGAACGGCCGAGACCGAGAGGGGGGTGTTCGCGCCTGGCTCAGGCGCCCCCTCCACCGCTTCGCGGCCCGCCTCCCCCAGAGGGGGAGGAGATTCTTCATTCCGCCGCTTGCTGGGCTGGGCCGGAATCCTGGCCTTTGGCGGTTTCGTCGCGATCCACGAACTCGATCACCGCCATGGGGGCGTTGTCGCCGGGCCGGAAGCCGGCCTTGAGGACGCGGATGTAGCCGCCCTCGCGCGAGGCGTAGCGGGGGCCGAGGGCGGAAAAGAGCTTGCCGACCTGGGCGACGTCTCGGACCTGGGAGATCGCCTGGCGCCGGGCGTGCAGGTCGCCGCGCTTGGCCAGAGTCACCAGCTTTTCGACGAAGGGGCGCAGCTCCTTGGCCTTGGGCAGGGTGGTGACGATCTGCTCGTGCTTGATGAGGCTGGCGGCCATGTTGGCGAACATGGCGGTGCGGTGGCTCGACGTGCGGCCCAGCTTGCGGCGCGTATATCCGTGGCGCATGTCGGTATCCCCTTCAGGTGTGCGGGGCGTCTCGCGACGCGCCGCGGGCGGTTACATCTGGTCTTCGAACTTCTTGGCCAGGTCTTCGATGTTTTCCGGCGGCCAGTTGGGCACGTCCATGCCCAGGTGGAGGTTCATGTTGGCCAGGACTTCCTTGATCTCGTTGAGCGACTTGCGGCCGAAGTTGGGGGTGCGCAGCATCTCCGCCTCGGTCTTCTGGATGAGGTCGCCGATGTAGACGATGTTGTCGTTCTTCAGGCAGTTGGCCGAACGCACCGAAAGTTCGAGCTCGTCGACCTTCTTCAGCAGGGCCGGGTTGAACGGCAGCTCCGGCTTGGCTTCGCCATCCAGCTTCTTCTTCGGCTCGTCGAAGGTGATGAAGACCTGCAACTGGTCCTGGAGGATGCGGGCGGCGTAGGCCACCGCGTCGACCGGCGAAACGGCGCCGTTGGTTTCCACCTCCATGATCAGCTTGTCGTAGTCGAGACTCTGGCCCTGGCGGGTCGGCTCGACCCGGTAGGCAACCCGCTTGACCGGGCTGTAGAGGGCGTCGACGGCGATAAGGCCGATGGGGGCATCCTCCGGCCGGTTGAGTTCGGAAGGCACATAGCCCTTGCCGTTGGCGACCGTGAACTCGATGCGCACCGTAGCGCCCTCGTCGAGTGTGAGGAGGACGTGTTTGGGATTGAGGATCTCGATGTCGGAGGGGGCCTCGATCTGGCTGGCGGTGACCGGTCCCGGGCCGGTGGCGCGCAGGGTCATGCGCTTGGGCCCATCGCTGTGCATGCGCAGGGCGAGTTGCTTGATGTTGAGGACGATGTCGACCACGTCCTCGCGCACCCCTTCCAGGGAGGAGAACTCGTGGACCACGCCATCGATCTGGATGGCGGTGACGGCCGCGCCCTGCAGGCTGGACAGCAGCACCCGGCGCAGGGAGTTGCCGAGGGTGACGCCGAAGCCGCGCTCGAGGGGCTCGGCGACGATGCGCGCCCGGCGGGCGGCGTCGGCCCCGGACTCGATCATCGGCTTTTCCGGGCGGATCAGTTCATTCCAATTTCGTTCAATCACGGGCGGGTATCCTAGAGACGAATTTCGATCGGCCCGGGGGCAGGCCGACGAGGAGGAAGCGGCGGGCGCGGCGGGCCTTAGACGCGCCGACGCTTGGGCGGGCGACAACCGTTGTGCGGGATGGGGGTCACGTCGCGAATGGTGGTGATCGTCATGCCCACCGCCTGCAACGCGCGAAGCGCCGATTCGCGCCCCGAGCCCGGCCCCGAAACGTTTACTTCCAGAGTGCGCACGCCGTGTTCGGCGGCCTTCTTGCCCGCGTCCTCGGCGGCCATCTGGGCCGCGTAGGGGGTCGACTTGCGCGAACCCTTGAAGCCCATCGTCCCGGCGCTCGACCAGGAGATGGCGTTACCCTGGGCGTCGGTGATGGTGATCATGGTGTTGTTGAACGAGGCGTTCACGTGCGCCACGCCCGAGGTGATGTTCTTGCGCTCGCGCTTTTTGACGCGAGCCGGTTCCTTGGCCATGGCTCTCTTACTTCTTCTTGCCGGCGATCGGCTTGGCCGGACCCTTGCGGGTGCGGGCGTTGGTGTGGGTGCGCTGGCCGCGGACCGGCAGGCCCTTGCGGTGGCGCAGGCCGCGGTAGCAGGCCAGGTCCATCAGCCGCTTGACGTTGACCGCGGTCTCCCGGCGCAGATCGCCTTCCACCTGATAGTCGCGGTCGATGGTCTCGCGGATCTGGATGACCTCCTGGTCGGTCAGTTCGCTGACCCGGCGCGCCTCGCTGATGCCGACCTTGTCGACGATCTGGCGGGCCTTGGTCTGGCCGATTCCGTGTATGTATTGCAGCGCGATCACCACGCGCTTGTTGGTCGGTATGTTGACCCCGGCGATACGAGCCACGCAGCTTTTCTCCTGATCACGCAGACAAGCGCGAAAAGCGCACCCGGCCCTACCGCCTGCTGGCGGAGGGCCGGCGCGCTCTTCGCGCCCTTTCGCGGAAGGCCCTCTATATTGGAACTAACCTCTCAGGGTCAATGGCGGCGGCGGCGAAAGCCGCAGCGCTTTTCGCGCCGCGGGAGCTAGCTCTTTCGCGCGCTTCCGGCGATGGCCGCGCCCACCGCCTCGGCGACGGCCTCGACGTCGGCCATGCCGTCCACTTCCACCAGCTTGTCCTGAGCCTGGTAGTAGGGAATGAGCGGACCGGTGTCGCGCTTGTAGGCGGCTAGGCGGCGCTCGAAGGACTGCGGATTGTCGTCCGACCGGCCGGACTGGGCGAAGCGTCCGGCGACGCGGGCGCGCAGCGCCGCCTCGTCGACCTTCAGGCGGATGACCAGATCGACCTGGCTCCCGTGGCTGGCCAGCATGGTGTCGAGCGCCTCGGCCTGGGCCAGGGTGCGCGGAAAGCCGTCGAACACCGCCCCACCGGTGCCTTCCAGGCCGGGAAGCCGCTCCTCGATGAGGCTGATGACGATCTCGTCGGTGACCAGCTCGCCATGGGCCATGATGTCTTCGACGCGCTTGCCGAGCTCGCTGGCCGAGGCGATGGCGGCGCGCAGCATGTCGCCGGTGGAGAGGTGCACCATGCGGCGTTCATCGACCAGGCGTCGGGCCTGCGTCCCCTTCCCCGCCGCGGGCGGGCCGAACAGAATGAGATTCATGCTCCCCCCGGCGCCTTGGTCGCGAGAAGGCGCGCTCTAGCGCCGCGCGCCCCGCAGTTTCGACTTCTTGATCAGCCCCTCGTACTGGTGGGCCAACAGATGTGACTGAATCTGGGCCACCGTGTCCATGGTCACCGAAACAACAATGAGGATCGAGGTGCCGCCGAACATGTAGGAGCCCGTCGGACCGGCCAGGAATTCCGGCACCAGGCAGACCACGGCGACGTAGACCGCCCCTATGGCGGTCAGGCGGGTGAGCACGTAGTCGATGTATTCGGCCGTCCGCTTGCCCGGCCGGATGCCCGGCAGGTTGCCGCCGTACTTGCGCAGGTTCTCGGCCGTGTCGTCCGGATTGAACACCACCCCGGTGTAGAAGAAGCAGAAGAAGATGATCGCCGCCCCGTAAAGCACCATGTAGGCCGGCTTGCCGTGGGTCAGCTGGGCGGCGGCGGTGGGCAGCCACTGCAGCCAGGTAGGC
Organism: Caulobacteraceae bacterium; assembly: GCA_036498165.1. Lineage (GTDB taxonomy): Bacteria > Pseudomonadota > Alphaproteobacteria > Caulobacterales > Caulobacteraceae > Acaudatibacter. The sequence goes on along the minus strand of DASXIE010000177.1, from coordinate 15,685 downwards.
ATGTCCTGGGGCTTCATGAAGCCGACGGCGGTGGCCGGCACGAGCAGCAGGGACGAGGCGAAGATCGGTGGGATGACGCCCGAGACGTTGATCTTCAGGGGCAGGAACGAGTTCTCCCCGCCCATGATCCGATTGCCGACCTGGCGCTTAGGATACACGATCAGGAGCCGGCGCTGGGCCCGCTCCATGAAGACGATCGCCAGGATCACCACCACCGACAAGATTAGGAGGCCGAAGATCTCGAAGGTCTTGGAGGAATCGAGGCGCGCCTCCTGGAGGAGTTGCCACAGCGCCACCGGCAGGCGGGCGACGATGCCGGCGAAAATGATGAGGGAGATGCCGTTGCCGACCCCGCGGCTGGTCATCTGCTCGCCCAGCCACATCAGGAACATGGTGCCGCCGGTGAGCGTCACCACCGTGGAGAGGACGAAGAAGAGGCCCGGCTGGTCGACGATGCCGGGGCTGTTGGAAAGCCCGACCCCGATGCCGAAGGACTGGAACACGGCCAGCAGGACGGTGAGGTAGCGGGTATATTGGTTGAGCTGCTTGCGGCCGGCCTCGCCGCCTTCCTTGCGCAGCTTCTCCCACGGCGGATAGGTGGTGCCGAGCAGCTGGACGATGATCGAGGCCGAGATGTAGGGCATGACGTTGAGCGAGAAGACCGCCATGCGCTGGACCGCCCCGCCGGCGAACATGTCGAACATCCCCAGGATGCCCTTTGACTGCCCCTCGAAGGCGTGGGCGAAGGCGGCGACATTGATCCCCGGGATGGGGATGTAGGTCCCCAGCCGGTAGAGCATCAGGGCGATCAGGGTGAACCAGATCCGCTTATGAAGCTCGGTCGCCTTCTGGAAGGCGCCGAGGTTCATGTTGGCGGCAAGTTGTTCGGCGGCCGAAGCCATCAAGAATCCTCAACAGTGAATCGGTCGCGACCTTGACCAGATAGGGCGCCGAGCGCCCGGTTGCGAGGGGCGATCAGGCGTCCGCCGACGCGGACTTGGCGGACTTGGTAAGGGTGAGCTTGCCGCCGGCCTTTTCAACCGCGGCCCGGGCCGGCCCGGAGGCCGAATGGACGGTGATGTCGAGCTTGGACTTGAGCTCGCCCTTGGCCAGCAGCCGCACCCCGTCTTTGACCCGGCGGACAACGCCGGCGGCCACCAGGGCCGCCCCGTCGATGGGCTTGCCGGCATCCAGCTTGCCGGCCGCGATGGCCTGCTCCAGGCGCCAGAAATTCACCTCGGCGAGGTCCTTGGCGAAGGGATTGTTGAAGCCGCGCTTGGGCATGCGCATGTGCAGCGGCATCTGGCCGCCCTCAAATCCGTTGATGGCCACGCCTGTGCGGGATTTCTGACCCTTCACGCCGCGGCCGGCGGTCTTGCCTTTGCCGGAGCCCGGGCCGCGGCCTACGCGCATGCGAGCCTTGGTCGAGCCGGCGCGCGGCGAAAGCTGATTGAGTTTAGTCACGTAGCGCCTCTCCTTCGAGATAAGTCGCCGGGCGGTGGCCCGACTCGGCTGTTGATGCGGCGGGGGACGGTCTACCCGACCACCTCGACCATGTGAGCGACCTTGGCGATCATCCCGCGCACGGCCGGGGTGTCCTCGAGCTCGCGGACGCGGCCGATTCGGTTGAGACCCAGGCCCATCAGGGTGGCGCGCTGCGCGCCTTTGCGGCGGATCGGACTCGCCGTCTGGCGAACGGTTATCTTGGCCATGTTCGAAAAATTCCTATCCCACCGCCTCGGCGGTCTCCGAGGCGCCGTCGGAGCGGCGGCCGACCATGTCGCTGACCTTCTTGCCACGCTTGGAGGCCACCTGGCGCGGCGACGATTGTTTCTTCAATGCTTCAAAAGTCGCTCGGATCATATTGTAAGGGTTTGATGAACCGACCGATTTTGCGACCACGTCCTGAACCCCGAGGGTCTCCAGCACGGCGCGCATTGGACCGCCGGCGATGACGCCGGTGCCCGGCGCGGCCGAGCGCATCATGATCTTGCCGGCCCCCCAGCGGCCCTGGCCGTCGTGGTGCAGGGTGCGCGATTCGCGCAGCGGCACGCGGATCATCGACTTCTTGGCTTCCTCGGTGGCCTTGCGGATCGCCTCGGGCACCTCGCGGGCCTTGCCGTGGCCATAGCCGACGCGGCCCTTCTGGTCGCCGACTACCATCAGGGCGGCAAACGAAAACCGCCGCCCACCCTTCACCGTGGCGGCGACGCGGTTGATGTGGACCAGCTTCTCGACGATGTCGCCATCGCCGCGCTCTTCGGGCTTGTTGCGGTCGCGCCGGTCGCGGCGATCGCCGCCGCCGCGCTGCTGTTCACCACGGGCCATGTTCTCTTCGGTCCTCTTAGAAGTTCAGGCCGGCTTCGCGCGCGGCGTCGGCCAGCGCCTTGATCCGGCCGTGATAGATGTAGCCGCCGCGGTCGAAGACGACGTCCTTGGCGCCCTTGTCGAGGGCTCGCTTGGCGATCAGCGCCCCGACCTTGGCCGCGCCTTCCTTGTCGGAGCCCTTCTTCACGCCGTCCTCGAGCGAGGAGGCGGCGGCGAGGGTGACGCCTTGAGCATCATCGATCAACTGGGCGTAGATGTTCTTGGCCGATCGGAAGACGGAGAGGCGCGGGCGCCCGGCGCCGACCTTCCTCAAGCGGCGGCGAACGCGCTGGGCGCGGTGCTTGCTGGACTGACGGGTTGAAAGGGCCATGGTCTACTTCTTCTTGCCTTCCTTGCGGCGGACCTGTTCGCCGGCGTAGCGCACGCCCTTGCCCTTGTAGGGTTCGGGGGGGCGGATCTTGCGGATGCGGGCGGCGGTTTCTCCGACCAGCTGCTTGTCTATGCCGCTGATCCTGACCTCAACCGGCCGGGGCACCTGGAAGGTGACGCCTGGAGGGGCCGGGATCTCGACGTCGTGGGAATAGCCGAGCTGCATGGAGAGGGCCTGGCCCTTCATCGCCGCGCGGTAGCCGACCCCGACCAGCTCGAGGGTGCGCTCGTAGCCCGTGGTGACGCCGACCACCATGTTGTTCACCAGGGTCCGCGAGAGGCCCCACATGGCCCGCGCGCGGGCGCTCTCGTCGCGCGGGGAAAGGGTCAGTTCGCCCTCGCCCTGGCGGACCGCAATCTCCTCGCTCACCGTCCATGAAAGCTCGCCCTTGGGACCTTTCACGGAGACGCTCTGGCCGTCGACGGCGATGGTCACGCCGGCCGGAATGGCGATGGGCTGCTTGCCGATACGGGACATCTCAGTACACCCGACAGAGGACTTCGCCGCCCACGTTGGCGTCGCGCGCCGCGGTGTCGGACATGACGCCCTTGGGCGTCGACAGGATCGAGATGCCGAGGCCGTTCTTGACCGGCTTGAGGTCTGAGATGGCCGAATAGACGCGCCGGCCGGGCTTGGAGACGCGGCTGATCTCGGCGATCACCGGCTCGCCGTCGAAGTACTTCAGCTCCACCTCGAACTCAGGGAAGGCGCCGGGCTTCTGAACCAGGGCGTAGCCGCGGATATAGCCCTCGCTCTGCAGGACTTCGAGCACGCGCTCGCGCATCTTCGAGGCCGGGGTCGAGACCTTGGAGCGCCGGCGCTGGGCGGCGTTGCGGATGCGAGCGATCATGTCGCCGATGGGGTCGTTCACCATGAAAAGGTCCTCCTCACCAGCTCGCCTTCACCAGGCCCGGAATCTGGCCGGCGGAACCGAGCTCGCGCAGGGCGATCCGGCTGATCTTCATTTTCCGATAGAAGCCGCGCGGGCGGCCGGTGATGACGCAGCGGTTGCGGTAGCGCACCAGGGCCGAATTGCGCGGCAGCTTGGCGAGCTTGAGGCGCGCGTCGAAGCGCTCCTCGAGCGACAGCGCCTCGTTCTCGGCGGTATCCTTCAGGGCTTGCCGCTTGGCCGCGAACTGTTTCGCCAGCTTGCGGATGCGTTCGTTGCGGTTGACGGCGCTTTTCTTGGCCATGTGGGTCTCTCTCGGGTCCCGTCTATTGAGTGGTGAACGGGAACTGGAATTCTTTGAGAAGCGCGCGCGCTTCGTCGTCGGTCCGGGCGGTCGTGCAGACGATGATGTCCATCCCCCACACCTGATCGATCTCGTCGTAGTTGATCTCCGGAAACACCAGATGCTCCTTCAGGCCCATGGCGAAGTTGCCCCGGCCGTCGAAGCTGGTGGGCTTGAGGCCGCGGAAATCCTTCACCCTGGGCAGGGCGATGGTGATCAGGCGGTCGAGGAATTCGTACATCCGGTCCTTGCGCAAAGTGACCTTGGCTCCGATCACCATTCCTTCGCGCAGCTTGAAGGCGGCGATCGAGGTGCGGGCCTTGGTCGGCAGGGGCTTCTGGCCGGTGATGGCGGCCAAGTCCTTCATCGCCGATTGGGTCTTCTTGGAATCAGCCACGGCCTCGCCGATCCCCATGTTGACGACGATCTTGTCGAGCTTGGGAATCTGCATCTCGTTGGTGTAGCCGAACTGGTCCTTGAGGACCTTGCGGATGCGCTGGCGGTATTCCGCCTTCATCCGCGGTTCGTATGCTTGCTCAGCCATTGATCACCTCGCCCGTGGTCTTGGCGAATCTCACCTTCTTGCCGCCCTCGACGCGGAAGCCCACGCGGGTGGGCCGGCCGGCGGAATCGGCGACGGCCACGTTGGAGACGTGGACGCTGGCTTCCTTGGTCTTGACCCCGCCCTGAGGGTCGGCCTGGCTGGGCTTGGTGTGGCGCTTGACGAGGTTGAGGCCGCCGACGATGACCCGCCCGTCCTTGGGCATGACCTTCAGCACCTGACCGCCGCGGCCTTTGTCCTTGCCGGCCAGCATGACGACCTTGTCGCCCTTCTTGATCTTGGCGGCCATTACAGCACCTCCGGAGCAAGGGAGATGATCTTCATGTGGTTCTTGGCGCGGAGTTCCCGGGGAACGGGGCCGAAGATCCGCGTGCCGATCGGCTCTGACTGCTTGTTGACGATCACCGCGGCGTTTCGGTCGAAGCGGATCACCGAGCCGTCCTTGCGCTTGATCGCCGAGGAGGTGCGCACCACGATGGCCTGGAGCACGTCGCCCTTCTTCACCCGGCCGCGGGGGATGGCCTCCTTGACCGAGACGACGATGGTGTCGCCAACGCCGGCGTAGCGGCGACCGGCCCCGCCGAGCACCTTGATGCACATCACCCGGCGGGCCCCGGAATTGTCGGCCACCTCGAGATTGGTCTGCATCTGGATCATGTCGCGGCCACTTCCGACTTGGGCAGCACTTCCCAGGTCTTCAGCTTGGACTTGGGCGCGCACTCGACGATGCGGGCGACCTCGCCGGCGTGATAGGCGTTGGCCTCGTCGTGGGCGTGGTACTTCTTGGAGCGGCGGACGGTCTTCTTCAGCAGGGGATGCAGGAAGGTCCGCTCGACCTTGACGATGACGGTCTTGTCGCCCTTGTCGGACACGACCAGTCCCTCGAGAATTCGCTTGGGCATGACTGGACTTTCCTTCAGGCCGTCGGGGCTTTGGCGCGCAGGACGGTCTTGATGCGGGCGATATCGCGGCGCACCTCTTCCACCCGGTGGGTCTTTTCCAGCTGGCCGGTGGCCGCCTGGAAGCGCAGGTTGAACTGCTCTTTCTTCAGGGACAGCATCTCATCGGTCAGCTGATCGGGCGTCAGGCGCCGCACTTCATCGATCTTCATCTCAAGCCGCCTCCACCGCTGCGCCCAGGCGGGTGACGATGCGGGTCTGGACCGGCAGCTTGGCCGCTCCCAGGCGCAGGGCCTCGCGGGCCACGTCGTCGGGCACGCCATCGACCTCGAACATGATCCGGCCCGGCGCCACGCGCGCGGCCCAGTACTCCACCGCCCCCTTGCCCTTGCCCATGCGCACTTCGGCCGGCTTGTCGCTCACCGGCACGTCCGGAAAAACCCGGATCCATACCCGGCCCTGGCGCTTCATCTGGCGGGTAATCGCCCGCCGCGCCGCTTCGATCTGACGGGCGGTGATCCGCTCCGGATCGAGCGACTTGAGGCCATGGGAGCCGAAATTGAGCGTGAAGCCGCCCTTGGCCAGTCCGTGGATCCGGCCCTTGAACTGCTTGCGGTACTTGGTTTTCTTCGGTGACAGCATGATCGGTTACCTTCAGGCCCCGGGGCCGTCGCGACGGTCGCGCCGCGGACCGCGATCGGGACGATCGCCGCGCGGCTCTCGCCCACCGCCTTCGCCGGCCGGGCCGGACTCGCTGGCCAGGCGCTTGTCGAGGGCCATGGGATCGTGCTCGAGGACCTCGCCCTTGAAGACCCAGGCCTTGACCCCGATGATGCCGTAGGTGGTCCGGGCCTCGGCGAAGCCGTAGTCGATGTCGGCGCGCAGGGTGTGCCGGGGGATTCGTCCTTCGTGGTACGACTCCGCCCTGGCGATCTCGGCCCCGCCCAGGCGGCCGGCGACTTCCACCCGCATGCCCTTGGCGCCCAGGCGCATGCCCGACTGCAACGAGCGCTTCATGGCCCGGCGGAAGGCGATCCGGCGCTCGAGCTGCTGGGCGATGTTCTCGGCCACCAGCTGGGCGTCCGTCTCCGGCTTGCGGATCTCGACGATGTTGAGGTGCACCTCGCCCTCGGTCATCTCCGAGAGGTCCTTGCGCAGCTTCTCGATGTCAGCGCCCTTCTTGCCGATGATCACGCCCGGGCGGGCGGCGTAGATTGTCACCCGGCAGCGCTTGTGCGGCCGCTCGATGATGATCCGCGAGACGCCGGCCTGGTTGAGACGCTTCTTCAGCTCGCGGCGGACGCGGATGTCGTCATGCAGCAGGCGGGCGTACTCCTGGCCGCTGGCGAACCAGCGGCTGTCCCACGTGCGGTTGATGCCGAGCCTGAGGCCAATCGGATTGACTTTCTGACCCATCAGGCGGCCTCACCCAACTCGCGGACCACGATGGTGATCTCGGAAAACGGCTTCTCGATTCGTGACGAGCGGCCCCGCGCGCGGGCGGAGAAGCGCTTCATCACCAGGTTCTTGCCCACGTAGGCCTCGGCGACGACGAGGTTGTCGATATCGAGGCTGTGGTTGTTCTCGGCATTTGAGATCGCCGAATAGAGAGCCTTGCGCACATCGGCGGCGATGCGCTTGGGGCTGAACTGCAGCTCGTTGAGGGCCCGCGAGACTTTCAGGCCGCGGATCGACTGGGCGACCAAGTTGAGCTTGCGCGCCCCGGTCCGCAGGGAGCGGACCTTGCTCATCGCTTCGACGGGCGTGAGCCGCCTGGCCTTTGACTTCTTGCTCATTTCCGCTTGGCCTTCTTGTCGGCGGCGTGCCCGGGGAAGTAGCGCGTGGGCGCGAACTCGCCGAACTTCATGCCCACCATGTCCTCGCCCACGAGGACGGGGACGTGTTTCTGGCCGTTGTGGACTCCGAACGTCAGGCCGACGAACTGCGGCATGATGGTCGAGCGCCGCGACCAGGTCTTGATGATCTCCTTGCGGCCCGAACCTTGGGCGGCCTCCGCCTTCTTGAGCAGGTAGCCGTCGACGAACGGGCCCTTCCATACCGAGCGGGTCATGGCTTAACGCGCCTTCTTCACGTGGCGGCTACGGAGGATGAACTTGTCCGTGGCCTTGTTGGATCGGGTCTTGCGTCCCTTGGTGGGCTTGCCCGACGGGGTGACGGGGTGGCGTCCGCCGGAGCTGCGCCCTTCGCCGCCGCCGTGCGGGTGATCGATCGGGTTCATGGCCACGCCGCGGACGTGAGGACGGCGGCCCTTGTGGCGGACCCGGCCGGCCTTGCCGAGCACCTCGTTCATGTGATCGGGATTGGAGACGGCGCCGACCGTGGCCATGCAGGTGTCAGGCACCATGCGCAACTCGCCCGAGCCCAGGCGGATCTGGGCGTAGCCGGCATCGCGGCCGACCAACTGGGCGTAGGTCCCCGCCGAGCGGGCGATCTGGCCGCCCTTCATCGGCTTGAGCTCGATGTTGTGGACGATCGTGCCGATCGGCAGGCCGCGCAGAGGCGCGGCGTTGCCCGGCTTGACGTCGACCTTCTCGGCCGCGATCACCTCGTCGCCCACCGCCAGGCGCTGCGGGGCCAGGATATAGGCCTGCTCGCCATCGGCGTATTTGATCAGGGCGATGAAACCGGTGCGGTTGGGATCGTATTCCATCCGCTCGACGACGCCGGTGACGCCCCACTTGCGGCGCTTGAAATCGATCACCCGGTACAGGCGCTTGGCGCCGCCGCCACGGAAACGCACCGCGATGCGCCCGCCGCCGCCACGCCCGCCGGACTTGGTCAGGCCCTCGACGAGACTCTTCTCCGGCCGTCCCTTGTGAAGCTCCGAGCGGTCGACGAGGACCAGGCCGCGGCGCGAGGGAGAGGTGGGATTGAACTGTTTGAGCGCCATGACCCTACAGCCCCGTGGTGATGTCGATGGATTGGCCTTCCTCGAGGGTGACGATGGCCTTCTTGATGTCGGAGCGGTGGCCCACCCGGCCGCGGAAGCGCTTGGTCTTGCCCTTCTGGATCAAGGTGTTGACCTTGACGACCTTGACCTTGAACAGCTGCTCGATGGCCGAGGCGATATCTTCCTTGGTCGAGTCCATGGCGACCCGGAACACGACCTTGTTGTGTTCGGAGAGAACCGTCGCCTTCTCGGTGATCACCGGGGAGAGGATGGTGTCGTATTGGCGCGCGGTGGCGGCCATCACCTGGCGTCCTTGTCTTCAAAGCGGGCCTTGATGGCGTCGACGGCGTCCTTGGTAAGGACCAGGGTGTCGCGGCGCAGCACGTCGTAGACGTTGAGGCCGGCGTTGGGGAGCACATCGACGTTGGGGATGTTGCGCGCCGCCATGGCGAAGTTGCTCTCGATGGTCGGGCCGGCGATGATCAGGGCGTTCTTCAGGCCCAGGGCGGCGAGGTCGGCCCGCAGCGCCGCGGTCTTCGGGTCGGCCAGGGTGGCGGCGTCGATCACCACCAGCGATCCGGAGCCGGCCTTGGCCGACAAGGCGTGGCGCAGGGCGAGCGCGCGGACTTTCTTGGGCAGGTCGAAGGCGTGGCTGCGGACCACCGGCCCGAAAGCGCGGGCCCCGCCTACGAACTGGGCCGCGCGACGGGAACCGTGACGGGCCCCGCCGGTGCCCTTCTGGCGATACATCTTCTTGCCGGTGCGCGAGACCTCGTTGCGGACCTGGACCTTGTGGGTACCGGCCCGACGCTTGGCGAGTTGCCAGTTCACGCAGCGCTGCAGCAGATCGGCGCGAATGACGGTGATCCCGAAAATCTCGTCGGGAAGATCCAGGGCGCCGCCCTTGGCGCCCTTGAGGGTGACTACGTCGATTTTCATTCCTCGCCTCCCCCGGCGACTTCCGCTTCGGGCTCGACCGCCTCGGCGGCCGGCGCCTCGCCGGCGGCGCCCTTGAAGGCGCCCGGTCGCGGCAGGTCCTGCGGCGGCGCCGACTTCACCGCGTCGCGGATCTTCACGAACGTGCCTTCGGTGCCCGGCACCGCGCCCTTGATGAGGATGAGGCCGCGCTCGACGTCGACCTTGAAGACGGTGAGGTTGAGGGTGGTGACGTTGTCCTGGCCCATGTGGCCGGCCATCTTCTTGCCCTTGAACACCTTGCCGGGGTCCTGGCGCTGGCCGGTGGACCCGTGGGCGCGGTGGGAGACCGAGACCCCGTGGGTGGCGCGCATGCCACCGAAATTCCACCGCTTCATGGCCCCGGCGAAGCCCTTGCCGACGGTGAGGCCAGCGACGTCGACCTTCTGGCCCGGAGCGAAGTGGTCGGCGGTGAACTCGGCCCCGACGGCGATCAGATTGTCCTCGCTGACCCGGAATTCGGCCACGCAGCGCTTGGGCTCGACGAGGGCCTTGGCGAAATGGCCGCGCTCGGCCTTGGAGGTGTTCTTGGCCTTCTTGGCCCCGGCCCCCAGTTGGAGGGCGACGTAGCCGTCCTTTTCCAGGGTGCGCTGGGCGGTAACCTGACAGCCCTCGAGGCTGAGCACGGTCACGGGGGTGTGGGTTCCGGCCTCATCGAAGAGGCGGGTCATTCCCAGCTTCTTGGCGATCACGCCCGTTCGCATCGGACCCTCTCCCCCTAAAGCTTGATCTCGACGTCCACGCCGGCGGACAAGTCGAGCTTCATCAGGGCGTCGACGGTCTGCGGAGTGGGATCGACGATGTCGAGCACGCGCTTGTGCGTGCGGATTTCGAACTGCTCGCGCGACTTCTTGTCGATGTGCGGCGAGCGGTTGACGGTGAAGCGCTCGATCAGGGTCGGCAGCGGAATGGGCCCGCGCACGGTCGCGCCGGTTCGCTTGGCCGTATTGACGATCTCGCGCGTGGAATGGTCCAGCACGCGGTGGTCAAAGGCCTTGAGGCGGATGCGGATGTTTTGACGATCCATATCGCTGTTGAGTTCCCTTCAGGCTCGCCGAGCCCGCGTGCGCCAGACCATTTCAAAGACCGACCCGACCAGCCCACATGAGCCGCTCGAACGCGAAAGCCCGCAAAAACGAACGGCCCGCGCGGAGACCCGCGAGGGCCAAGCACCCAATGCAAACGGCGCGACGCCGCCTATCTCGAGTTCGTCCCGCGAACCGCGTCTGCCCTTAGACAAATACCTCGGGCACAGCCGGTCCAACAGAGAGAGCGGGCTTCTAGACTTAAGCACCCCTTGCCGTCAAGGCCCGGCCCGACGATGCTGAAGGCCACGAAACCGCCCCCTCCGCTGGGCATGAGGCGGCGTCACGTCGGACGGGCATCTTTAGGACAAAGTGGTTGAGAGGCAGGAAGACGAGAGGCCGCAACGCCATCGCCGTGGCCCTGTCGGCGGCGCTGCACGTGATCTTCCTGGCCATGGTGATCAACGAGTCAGCCTCGCCCTACCTGTTGCCGGAAACCCCGACGGCGCCCATGGAGGTGCAAATCTTCCCGCCCGAGGAGATCCCGCCGCCGCCACCCCCGCCAGTCGTCGTACCGCCCAAGATCAAGAAGGAACTCAAGGAAGCGAGCCAGATCCCGCCCCCGCCGATCCCGCCGACTCCCCGGCCTCCCAAGCCGCAGCCGCAGCCGCCGACCCCGGTGGCGCCGCAAAAACCGGCCGCGCCTAAGCCTAATCCGCCAACTCCGGCCCCCCCGACGCCTGTCCCGCCCACCCCGGTTCCGGCGCGGCCCACCCCGCCCAAGCCCAGCCCCCTGCCGGCGGTTCCGGTTCCGGCGAAGACCCCCGCCCCTCCGGCTCCCACGCCCAGTCCATCCCCGGCCCCGAAACCATCGACGACCCCCGCGCCCTCGACAGCCGCCCCAAGTCCGGCCCCGGCCAGGATCACCGCCCCAACGATCGTCCTGCGCCCAAGCCAGCTCAATCTGCATAAGCCCGCCAAGGAGGCCCCGGCCAGCGTCCCGACCCTGCCGATGGCTCCCTCGGGCCAGGCGGGAGGCGGCGGCCGCCAGGCTGGCGGTGGCGGCGGCGCGCCAGGTTCGCTCACCGGCTCGCGGCTCAACGGGCTCAGTCCCTACCCCTATGGGGCGATGCCCAGCGGCGGTCCCGGACTTCGCGGCACCCTTGTCGGCTGCGCCAACGCCGAGGCCGTGAGCCTGTCTCGCGTGGAGAGGGCCCACTGTAACGAGCGCTTCGGCGTCGAGGCGGCCAAGGCCCCGGTGCTCGACGGCATAGATCCTGGCAAGCGGGCGATGTTCGACAAGGCCGCCGCGCGCCAGGAGAGCGACCGTCAGCATGGTAACGCCATGCCTGTCGGCACCGAGCCGGGGGGGCTGGGAATGGGTGGGTTGGGCTCGCCCAAATGATCGGAAGCGGCATGCCCCCTGACCGTCTGCTGATCTGCCTCGTCCTGGCCGCCGGACCGGCCGCGGCCGAGACCATCCGCCCCGGCTATTGGGAGTCGGTCACCCAGGTCACCTCGCCGATCCAGGAGAGCAAGACCGAGCGGCGGTGCATCACCCCCAAGGCCGTCGCACGGTTCATGACCTGCTACATCAACCATCACTACAGATGCGATTGCCCGCAGCAGTCCTACGTCGGCGGCCAGATCCGCTTCCGCGGCGATTGCGTCGACGCCAAGAACAACCACGTTCAGATCGAGGGCGAGGGGGCTTACACCGCCACCACCTTGCGGATGACCGCCCGCGGCAAGTTCAAACTGCTCGGCCTGCCGGTGCCATTCAGCGCCTCGACCGATTCCCGCCGTATCGGCGATGTCTGTCCTGCCGGCTCGCCCGGAAGCGACGAGCCCCGGCCGGCCGGATGAGCCTGCACGGCTATTCGGGCAAGAGCCTGGCCGAGAAACTGGGCCTCAAGCCGGGCCTGCGCCTCGCGGCCGTGAACGCCCCGCCGCACTATGACGATCTCATCGGTCCCCTGCCGACCGGCGGCGCCTTGGTTGAAGATCCAGGCGGCGCGGACATCGCTCACCTCTTTGTCGCCGACCGGGCCGACCTCGCCGGCCGGGCCGCCGGCCTGACCGCCAAGCTGAAACAGGGCGCGGCGCTGTGGATCTCGTGGCCGAAGAAGGCGTCGCCCCTCTTTGTCGACCTCACCGAGGGGGGCGTGCGCGCGGCGATCCTGCCGACCGGCTGGGTGGACGTGAAGGTGTGCGCCGTCGACGCCGACTGGTCGGGACTGAAGTTCCTGCGCCGGCGAACCTGAAGAGTCGCCTCCCGCCCCGGTCTGAGGCAGGGAGGCGACAGATCCGGGATCTAAGCGGGGGCCTTCTCGGCTTCCAGGTCGGCCGGCAGGGGCTCGAGCTCGATGGCCTGCTCGCGGCTGGCGGCCAGGACCTCGTCGCGCTTGGCGGCGATGCGCTGGAGACCGCGAAGGTAGGAGCCGGTGCCGGCCGGAATCAGCCGGCCGACGATCACGTTCTCCTTGAGGCCCTCGAGGGAGTCGCGCTTGCCGTGCACCGCCGCGTCGGTGAGGACGCGGGTGGTTTCCTGGAACGAGGCCGCCGAGATGAAGCTGCGGGTCTGCAGCGACGCCTTGGTGATGCCCAGCAGCACCGGTTGGGTGAGCGCCGGCCGGCCCTGGCGGGCGAGGGCCTTGACGTTCTCCTCGTCGACATCGGGCTTGTCGAGATGGTCGCCTTTCAGCAGGCCGGTGTCGCCGGGCTCGAGGATCTCCACCTTCTGCAGCATCTGGCGGACAATCGTCTCGATGTGCTTGTCGTTGATCGGCACGCCCTGCAGCCGGTAGACGTCCTGGATCTCATTGACCAGGAAGTCGGCCAGGGCCTCGATGCCCAGGATGCGCAGGATATCGTGCGGATCGGGGTTGCCGTCGATGATGTACTCGCCCTTGCGGATCTGGTCGCCGTCGTGAACCGCGATGTGCTTGGCCTTGGGGATCAGGAACTCCACCGCGTCGCCCTCTTCCGGGGTGATCTTGATGCGGCGCTTGTTCTTGTAGTCGCGGCCGAACTCCACCCGCCCGTCCATCTCGGCGATGACCGCGCAGTCCTTGGGCCGGCGGGCTTCGAAGAGTTCGGCGACACGCGGCAGACCGCCGGTGATATCGCGCGACTTGGCGCTTTCGGTAGGCAGGCGGGCGAGCACGTCGCCGGGCTTCACCTCGTCGACATCGCCCACCGACAGGATCGCGCCGACGGGCAGGAGATAGCGGGCGTCGCCGCCGTTGCTCAGCTTGCGATAGGCCCCCTCGGCGTCGAGCACCGCGACGCTGGGACGCAGATCGCCGCCCTTGCTCGAGGCCCGCCAGTCGATGACCACCCGGTTGGAGATGCCGGTAGCCTCGTCGGCCTCCTCGCGCACCGAAACCCCATCCACCAGATCCTCGAAGCGGACCTTGCCGGCCACCTCCGTGATGATCGGGGTGGTGTAGGGATCCCATTCGGCGAAGCGTGTCCCGCGCTTGATCTCCGCCCCGTCGCGCACCTTGAGCCTCGCGCCATAGGGCGGGCGGTAGGATTCGCGGTCGACGCCATCGACCTGGATGGTGATCGAGAGGTTGCGGCTCAAGACCACCACGTCGCCGTCGGGGGCTTTCACCGTATGGCCGGCGGAGAGCTTGAGGACCCCGTCGTTGGCGGCCTCGAAGAACGACTGCTCGGCCACCTGCACCGCCCCGCCGATGTGGAAGGTTCGCATGGTCAGCTGGGTGCCCGGCTCGCCGATCGACTGGGCGGCGATGACGCCGACCGCCTCGCCGATGTTCACCGGCGTCCCGCGGGCGAGGTCACGGCCATAACAGGCGCCGCAGACCCCGACCTTGGCTTCGCAGGTCAGCACCGAGCGGACCTTGGCCGATTGCACGCCGGCCGCCTCGATGGCGTCGATCTCGTCTTCGGTGAGATAGGTGTCGGCCGGAACCACGACCTCGTCGCTGCCCGGCGCCTTGATGACTTCGGCGGAGAAGCGGCCCAGCACCCTCTGGCCGAGGGTGACCTGGACCTCGCCGGCCTCGGCGACCGCCCGCAAGGTGATGCCGCGGGTGGTCCCGCAGTCTTCCTCGGTGACGATGCAATCCTGGGCCACGTCGACGAGGCGACGGGTCAGGTAGCCGGAGTTGGCGGTCTTCAGGGCGGTGTCGGCCAGGCCCTTGCGCGCTCCGTGGGTGGAGTTGAAGTACTCCTGGACGGTGAGCCCCTCCTTGAAGTTGGAGATGATCGGGGTCTCGATGATCTCGCCCGAGGGCTTGGCCATCAGGCCGCGCATGCCGCCCAGCTGCTTCATCTGGGCCTGGGAGCCGCGGGCCCCGGAGTTGGCCATCATCCACACTGAGTTGAGCTCTCCCTCGCGACCATCGACGCTCTGACGTGGGGCGGAGATCTCGGTCATCATCTCGTCGGAGACCCGGTCGGTGGCCTTGGACCAGGCGTCGACCACCTTGTTGTACTTCTCGCCCTTGGTGATCAGGCCGTCGGCGTACTGCTGCTCGTATTCCTCGACCAGCTTGCGGGTCTTGTCGACGATCCCGGCCTTTTGGGCGGGAATGATGATGTCGTCCTTGCCGAACGAGATGCCGGCCTTGGCCGCCTCGCGGAAGCCCAGGCCCATGATCTGGTCGGCGAAGATCACCGTCGCCTTCTGGCCGCAGTGGCGATAGACCACGTCGATCAGATTGCCGATCTCGCGCTTGGTCAGGCTGCGGTCGACCAGGCGGTGGCCAATGGCCGGATGGTGCGGCAGCAGGGCGGCGATCTTCATGCGCCCGGGGGTGGTCTCTATGACCTTGGTGAACACCTTGCCCTCGGGGTCCATCTCGGCGAAGCGCGCCTTGATCTTGCTGTGCAGGGTGATCACCCCGGCCGCCAGGGCGGCGTCGATCTCGCCGACGTCGAAGAAGGCCTTGCCCTCACCCGGCTCGCCGTCCTTGGCCTGGGAGATGTAGTAGAGGCCCAGCACGATGTCCTGCGAAGGGACGATGATCGGCTTGCCGTTGGCGGGCGACAGGATGTTGTTGGTGCTCATCATCAGCACCCGCGCCTCAAGCTGGGCCTCGAGCGACAGGGGCACGTGGACGGCCATCTGGTCGCCATCGAAGTCGGCGTTGAAGGCGGTGCAAACCAGGGGGTGAAGCTGGATGGCCTTGCCTTCGATCAGCTTGGGTTCGAAGGCCTGGATGCCAAGCCGGTGCAGGGTTGGGGCGCGGTTGAGCAGCACCGGGTGTTCGCGGATGACCTCTTCCAGGACGTCCCAAACGGCGCCCTGCTCGCGCTCGACCATGCGCTTGGACTGCTTGACGGTGCCCGA
>DASXIE010000176.1:0-3238 GCA_036498165.1 Caulobacteraceae bacterium | reverse complement strand
GCGGATCGTCGAAGCCGGGGCGACCACCGGGGTGGAGGTGGCCGCCAGCCTCGCCGACGCCAAGGTATTCACCCAGACAGCCGGGCCCCTCACCGTGGATGCCGGCGACCAGGTCACCTTCTCCGGCGTGGGCGATTCCTTCGCCGGGACCCTGACCGGCGCCGGCGTGGTGGCCTTCACCGCCGGCTCGACCACGCTCGCCGGCGCCACCCTCTCGGCCGCGACCAAGATCCTCACCGCCGCCACGGTGACCCTGTCCGGCGCCGTCGACTTGACCAAGACCGTGAGCGCGGCCACCAGCCACCTCATCGTCGCGGCCGGCGGAGCCACGCTGTCGGGCGGCGGGACCCTGGCCCTCGGCAACGCGGCCACCAACAAGATCGCCGGAGCGAGCGCCGCCGCCAAGCTCACCAACGCCGACTCCATCACCGGCGCCGGCCAACTCGGGGCCGGGGCCATGATCCTCGTCAACCAGGCCGCCGGGGTGATCGACGGCAATCTCACCACCGCCCTCATCATCGATACCGGAGCGGCCACGATCACCAACGCCGGCCTCGTCGAGAGCACCTCCTCCGGCGGCGTGACGATCAAGAGCGCTCTGGCCAACACCGGAGTGCTGACCGTCACCAAGGGCATCCTCACCCTGGCTGGGGCGGTCACCGGCGCCGGCGTTGTGCACATCGGCGGCGGGACCGCCGACATCGCCGCCACCAGCTTCAGCGAAGCCGTCGCCTTCACGGGGATCGCCGGCGTACTCGAGCTGGCCAATTCCGTGGCCTACGCCGGATCCATCTCCGGCTTCTCCAAGACCGGGACCACGTCGCTCGATCTCCTCGACATCGCCTTTACCAGCGGCGTGACCAAGGCGTCCTACAGCGGGACGACGGCCGCCGGGATCCTCACCGTCACCGATGGCGCCCACACCGCCAGAATCCACCTCACCGGCGACTATACCGCCTCCACCTTCAAGCTCTCCAGCGATCTCCACGGCGGGACCACCGTCGTCGACCCCACTGCGCCGCGAGCAACGGCGCCCCCCCACTTGCCGCTCCTCACCGCCATTGCGGGGTTCGCACGCGAGGCGGAGGCCAGCCAATCGATCTCGCTTCCGCGGGCGGCGCCCCGCCTGTCGCCGCTGGTCCACGCGCCCTGACCGCTTGACCGGGGCGGGGAGGGGCGTAGGTTCGCGGTCGTTCTCCGGGGAGTCCGCTCAAGGACTGAGAGGCCGCGCTCGCGGCGACCCGCCGAACCTGATCCGGGTCATGCCGGCGAAGGGAGGGAGCGCTCACGGGCCGATCAAAGCCCGCCCTCCCGAGCCGCCGTGATCCGCCAACTTGCGAAGGCGCGCCATGAACATCGAGACCCCCATCTCCGCCGAGATCCCGACCGGGGAGCGTCCCGGTTCGCGCAAGGTCTTCGAGGGCGGGGTGCTCCATCCTTGCCTGCGCGTGCCGTTCCGCGAAGTGGCCGTCCATCCCTCGGCCGGCGAGCCGCCGCTCACTCTCTACGACCCCTCCGGCCCCTATACCGACCCGGCCGTGACGATCGACATCAAGCGGGGCCTCGAGCGCCCGCGCGAGGCCTGGGTGCGGGCCCGGGGAAACGTGGAAGAGATCGCCCCCCGCGAGGTGAGGCCCGAGGACAACGGCCACGCCCGCGGCCGCCACCTCGCCCCGGTGTTCCGCTCCGATCGCACTGTCCTCAAGGGCCGGAGCGGCGCCCCCGTCACCCAGCTCGAACACGCCCGCGCCGGAACCATCACCCCGGAGATGGAATTCGTCGCCATCCGCGAGAACCTTCGCCGGCGCGAGGGCGATCCCTTCATTCGCGACGGCGAGGATTTCGGAGCCGCGATCCCCGATCTGGTGACTCCGCAATTCGTCCGCGACGAGGTGGCCCGCGGGCGGGCGATCATCCCGGCCAACATCAACCACGGCGAACTCGAGCCGATGGCCATCGGCCGCAACTTCCTGGTCAAGATCAACGCCAACATCGGCAATTCGGCCGTGCTCTCATCGGTGGCCGACGAGGTCGACAAGATGGTGTGGGCGATCCGCTGGGGCGCCGACACGATCATGGATCTGTCGACGGGCCGCAACATCCACAACATCCGCGAGTGGATCATCCGCAATTGCCCAACGCCTCTGGGCACCGTGCCGATCTACCAGGCCCTGGAGAAGGTCGGCGGGGTGGCCGAGGACCTCACCTGGGAGGTGTTCCGCGACACCCTGATCGAACAGGCCGAGCAGGGGGTGGACTACTTCACCATCCACGCCGGGGTGCGCCTGCCCTACGTGCCGCTCACCGCCAGCCGCGTCACCGGCATCGTCTCGCGCGGCGGCTCGATCATGGCCAAGTGGTGCCTGGCGCACCACCGCGAGAGCTTCCTGTACGAGCGCTTCGAGGACATCTGCGCCATCATGCGGGCCTACGACGTCTCCTTCTCCCTCGGAGACGGGCTGCGCCCCGGCTGCATCGCCGACGCCAACGACGCGGCCCAGTTCGCCGAGTTGGAGACGCTGGGCGAACTCACCAAGGTCGCCTGGCGGCATGGCGTGCAGGTGATGATCGAGGGCCCCGGCCACGTGCCGATGCACAAGATCAAGGCCAACATGGAAAAGCAGCTCGCCGCCTGCCACGAGGCCCCGTTCTATACCCTGGGGCCGCTGACCACCGACGTCGCCCCCGGCTACGACCACATCACCTCGGCGATCGGGGCGGCGATGATCGGCTGGTTCGGCACCGCCATGCTCTGCTACGTCACGCCCAAGGAGCACCTGGGCCTGCCCGACCGCGAGGACGTCAAGCAGGGGGTGATCGCCTACAAGATCGCCGCCCACGCCGCCGATCTGGCCAAGGGCCACCCGGCCGCGCGCGCCTGGGACGACGCCCTCAGCCGCGCCCGCTTCGAGTTCCGCTGGGAGGACCAGTTCAACCTCGGCCTCGATCCGGAGACGGCGCGCGAGTACCACGACGAGACCCTGCCGAAGGAGGCGATGAAGACCGCCCACTTCTGCTCGATGTGCGGCCCGAAGTTCTGCTCGATGAAGATCAGCCAGGAAATCCGCGACGCCGCCGCCGGCCAGAACGACGTCGCCCAAGGCCTGGCCGAAATGGCTGAGAAGTTCCGGGACGGCGGCGGCCAGATCTATGTGGAGACGTGAAAGGGTTGGCGCGGTGAAGCTTCGACCCTGAGCCAGGCGACCGCGGCCGGCCTCAAGATCGCCCATTTTGACGG
>DASXIE010000175.1:0-1996 GCA_036498165.1 Caulobacteraceae bacterium | reverse complement strand
TGGAAATCCGACAGGGCCGGACGGTCGAAGACATTGATCGGCGCCCCGCTCGACCTCGCCGCCGCCGCCGCCGCCAGGGCGAAGGCGTCATCGTGGCTGGCGATGAACACCAGGTGGGCGCCGTCGTAAGCCTCCGGGCCGAGCGCGGCCTGGCCCTCGACGCGGACGACCTCGGCCGGCGACCCGGCGAACAGTCGCGCCCTCGCCGCCGCCGGCTCGCCCTCGCCGGCGATCACCACCCGGCGGCCGTTCAGAGGGAAGAATGCAGGAAAGGCGTCCATCGCCGCCACACTAGCTTGTGAGCCGGGCACGCGCGACGGGGCTTTGCCGTGGGGGCGGGGCAAGTTAACATCGTTCAGAACCGGAGGCGGGAGGCGAGCGAGCGATGACCATACCCCTCGACATCAACGGCCGCGTGGTCAACGTCCAGGCGGCGGCGGACACCCCGCTCCTGTGGGTGCTGCGCGACGAACTGCAGCTCACCGGCACGAAATACGGCTGCGGCATCGCCCAATGCGGGGCGTGCACGGTGCACATCAACGGGACGGCCATGCGCTCGTGCCAGGCCCCGATCGGCTCCCTGGCCGGGGCCAAGATCGTCACTGTCGAGGGCCTGGGCGGGGCCCATCCCCTGCAGGCCTCATGGGTGAAGCTCGATGTGCCGCAGTGCGGCTACTGCCAGTCCGGCCAGATCATGTCGGCCGCCGCCCTTCTGGCCCGCAGCCCACACCCTTCGGATAGCGACATCGACGCGGCGATGAGCGGCAACATCTGCCGCTGCGGGACCTATCAGCGCATCCGCGCGGCCATCAAGGACGCCGCCGCCGCCCCGCCGACCGCAAAGCCGGCCAAGGCCGCGTGAGGAGGCGAGGATCATGAACGCTCACGTCAAGACCCCCTCCCGCCGCGAGGTCATGGTGATCTCCGCCGCCGCCGTCGGCGGATCCCTCCTCATCGGCTGCTCGCCGGCCAAGCTGCTGTCGATTGGGGCCGATTCGAGCCATTTCGGCCCCTTCGGCCCCTTCCTGCGCATCGCCCCGGACGGCGCCGTGACGGTGGTCTCCAAGCACATCGAGTTCGGCCAGGGCAACCACGCCGGCTTGGCGGCCATCGTCGCCGAGGAGCTCGACGCCGACTGGAACGCCGTCAAGGTCGTCCAGGCGCCGGCCAACACCGCCGTCTACGCCAATCTCGGCATGGGCTTCCAGGGCACCGGCGGGTCCTCGGCGATCGCCAATTCCTGGCCGCAGCTGCGCAAGGTCGGGGCGGCCGCGCGGGCGATGTTCGTCCAGGCCGCCGCCGCCCGCTGGGGCGTTCCGGGCGGGGAGATCGCCGTCAAGGACAGCGTCCTCAGCCATCCGTCCGGTAAGCAGGCGCACTTCGGCGAACTGGTGGGCGACGCCGCCAAGGTCGTCCCGCCCAAGGACCCGCCGCTGAAGAACCCGGCGAACTTCACCCTCATCGGCACGGACCGGGTGCGCCGCAAGGACGCGGCCGCGAAGTCTACCGGGACGGCCCGTTTCACCCAGGACGTCCACAAGCCGAACATGCTCACCGCCATGGTCGCCCATTCGCCGAGATTCGGCGGCAAGGTGAAGCGCTTCGATGCCGCCGCGGCCCGCAAGATCGCCGGCGTGGTCGATGTCTTCGAGATTCCCACCGGCGTGGCCGTCGTAGCGCAAAATTCCTGGGCGGCGCGCCAGGGCCGCGACGCGCTCGTGGTCACCTGGGATGACGACAAGGCCGAAAAGCGCGGCACCGACGCCATCCTCGCCCGCTACCGCGACCTGGCGGCGGGGCGCGCGGCCCCGGCCGGCGCCGAGAAATGGCAGGCTTTCGAGGCCCGCGGCGGCGCGGCGCCGGCCGGCGGCAAGGTCGTCGAGGCGCTCTACGATTTCCCTTATCTCGCCCACGCCACCATGGAGCCGATGAACTGCGTGGCCGAGATCGGTGGCGGGGCCAATCGCCTGACCACCGGCTCGCAGGTTCCCAGCCT
>DASXIE010000174.1:0-1900 GCA_036498165.1 Caulobacteraceae bacterium | reverse complement strand
GGCGGGTTTCAGGCGGCGCAGCAGGCCTGAGGGGATGCCGCTTGCGGCGAAGGCCGCTCGTCCTCGCCGTAGACGGTGGCGCCGCCCAGGGTGTGAAACGTCTCCCAGCGAACGCCGGAGGGATCATTCACCCAGGCCTTGTCCGAGACCGCGTAGCAGCACGTCGTCGCGGCCTGGTCGCGGGTGACCTCGCCCGCGGCCTTGAGCCGGCCGGAGAGCTCCGCCAGCGCCTCCCCGCTTTCCACCTGTATGCCCAGATGATCGACGCCGGGGCTCCCGGCGCGATCGGAGATGGCGAAATTGACCCGTGGATCGTCGAGCATCCACTTGGCGTAATCCGCCTCGACGACGGTCGGCTTCGCTCCGAACAGCGTCGAATAGAAGCCGATCGATCGGGTGAGATCGGCCACGGCCACGTGGACGTGCAGGCGCTTCATGACAGATCTCCGGTCTGTCGATCGCAGCAGGCGGCCTGGCTCGCGGCCTCGGCGAGCGGGGCGCAAACCTCCGGGTGGCCCTCGCAGCAGTCCTCCATCAGATAGAGGAGCAGCTCGCTCATGGCGTCGTAGTTGGCGGCGTAGATGATCGAACGATGGTTGCGGCGGCTGGTGACCAGGCCAGCGTGCGATAGGATGGTCAGCTGTGCGGAGAGGGTGCTCGGCGTGACGCCAAGGGCCCGCGCGATCTCGCCGGCCGCGACGCCCTCCTTGCCGGCCTTCACCAAAAGCCGGAACACCTCGAGTCGAGACTCTTGAGCCAGGGCTGAGAGGCGGCCGATCGCTGCGCTTGATTCCATAATTCCAGTGTTATGAAAATATCGTCGGAGTCAAGCCGCGACGCGGCGCCCGAGCCGCCGCGATTCAATCATTGACTCTCTGACATGCGTCAGGCATTTCTGACATATGAAATCGCACGCCGACACGACGACGGACGGCGACCAGCTCCTGGCCACCCTGGCCGCCCTGGCCAATCCGCACCGCCTGCGGATCGTCGCGGCGCTTGCCCTCGGCGGTCGCGACTATGTCAGCCGGCTGGCCCGCGAGATCGGCATCAGCCGGCCCCTGCTGCACCTGCATCTGCAGAAGCTTCAGGACGCCGGCCTGGTGACCAGCCAGCTCGAGCTGTCCCAGGATGGCAAGGCGCTCAACTATTTCGAGGTCACCCGGTTCGCCTTTCACCTCACGCCGGCCGCCGTCGCCGAGGCGGCCAAGACACTCACCGCCAAACCTTAGAGACCCAAAGGGGGATCCCCATGACCACAGTCCTGTACCTGCTCACCCTGCTGCTGCCGTTGGCGACGATCCTGATCGTCTTCGCCATGCGCTACTACGCGAAAGTCCAGGAGGCGCGGGCGCGGCTGGCCAACGACGACGCCTGGCGCCGGCTCGCCGAAAGCGCCTCGGCGGATCAGTCGCGGATCGCCGCCAGCCTGGCCGCCATGGAGACCAGCCTCACCGACGTGCGCACCCGCATGGCCGCCGTCGAGACCATCCTCAAGGCGGTGGAATAGGGCCCCGCGCAGAGCGAAGGGGAGGCCATGAGCATCAGCGATCTACCGGCGATCATGGGAACGGTTCTGATCGGCGCCGGGCTCGCCCTGGTGGGCGTCGCCACATGGTCCCGCGCCGAGGGGAGCGAGAAGACCACTCAGGCCGGGGCGCTCATCATCGTGGTCGGCGCC
Organism: Caulobacteraceae bacterium; assembly: GCA_036498165.1. GTDB lineage: Bacteria > Pseudomonadota > Alphaproteobacteria > Caulobacterales > Caulobacteraceae > Acaudatibacter. The sequence continues at coordinate 219 of DASXIE010000174.1, read as the reverse complement.
TTCCTCCTGGGGCTGTCGATATTCGCACCCCACGCGAAATGAACGGAATCCGTCGACATCAGGCCTCCAGATTGGACTGCCAGATTGCGGCGACAGGATAGGGATTTCCCACGCCGCCTCGCCACAGGGTAGAACCTCGGCGACCCCCAGGGAAAGATCGCGCCCCATGACCGCCAGCCTCGAAGTCCATCTCGTCAAGCGCCCCGAGGGCATGCCGAC
>DASXIE010000173.1:0-10388 GCA_036498165.1 Caulobacteraceae bacterium | reverse complement strand
CGCGTGCGCCTCCTCCAGGCAGTCGGCGATCGCCGCCGTCCAGCCGTGGAAGTTGACGCTGAGCAGTTCACGCACCGGCGGATCGGGCTCGTGCAGCTCCAGGGCCAGGGAGCCGATCGGGCAGCCATACAGCCAGTCGGTCGCGGCCAGCATGTCCCGATAGGCGCGAAGCAGGGCGAAGATCCGCTCGATGGGGTCAGCCACATTCTCCCACACCGGCGTCAGGAGCATGGGGCCGATGCCGTCGCGGTAGCGCCGCAAGACCTCCAGCAGCAGGTCCTGCTTGGTGGGAAAGGCGTGATACAGGCTGCCCGAATTGGCCCCGGCTTCGCGCAGGATGTCGGCGACGCTCGTCGAGCCGTAGCCCTTGTCGGCGAAGAGTCGCATGGCGGCCAGCACCAGCCGGTCGGCGGTGGAGGTGGCGCTGCTGGCTTGATCAATCATTCAAGCGACGTATGGCGCCGCTTGAATGGTCAGTCAACTTTTCATTGCCGTCGTCGGCGGGCGTCAGTCCCGCCGATTCATGAACGCCGAAACAGATGGGTCGCGCTTGCGCGGCCATGCGCCGGCGGTTGGGTCGGTCTGCGGTTGCTGTTGCCTGGGCGCGCTCACGCGCGTCCACCCGCAAGTTCGTGTTCATGGGTGCCCGGGACTGACGCCCGGGGATGACGGAGGGGTTGGATTGGGTCCCGGAAAGGCCCGCCTTATTCGGCGGCGATGCTCAGCGCCGGGGTGCGCTCGCGGAAATTGATCGCCTTGAGATAGACGATGCCCTCCTCGGCGATGTCGTCGCCGACCATCCGGTCGCCCTCGGCCTTCAGCTCGTCCATGTCGACGTACATGCCGTAGAAGGCGCGGGTGCGGTCGGTGATGATGCCGGCGTTGAGCAGGGTCTTGATCAGCACCCGGAAGATGTTGGTGGCTTCCTTCATGTCTTCGCGGCGGGCTTCGTTCGTGGCCAGCTTCTGGATTTCCTCGAGCACCCTGTCGGGGTCGAGCCCGAACTCGACGTAGAGGTCGCGCTGTTCCGAAGGCGAAACCAGGTTGAACAGCACGCTCTGGAAGCAGTGGGCCGCCCAGTCCTCGACGATGGCGTGTTCCTCGGCCGTCAGCTTGGGGACGGTGCGGTCGGCCCAGATCTTCCCGAACTTGTGGTGGAAGGCCTCGTCGGTCATCACCAGCTGCATGAGCTTGCGGCCCAAGGGGTCGTTGAGCTTCTGGAAGAAGGTGGCGAAGGCGCCCATGGCCAGGCCCTCGACCAGCATCTGCATGCCGATTATCTTCTTGTAGACCTCGGGCGCGGAGATGATCTCCACCAGGAGGTCCTTGAGCACCGCGCTGCATTCCACCGGGCGCCCCCAGCGGGCCTTGATGTACTTGGCGAAGGCGGTGACGTGGCGGGCCTCTTCGCGGGTCTGGTTGGCGGCGTATTCCTGCGCCCCCTGGTCGTAGAGCACGTGGCACAGGCTGGCCGAAAGGTTCAGCGCCCCCTGCTCGCCGTGCAGGATCGAGGAAAAGCTGCGCAACAGCGACTTGTTGACGAACTGCGCCCGCAGCGAAGGGTCCTTGAGGTGGTCGGAGACGTACGGCGTCTGCAGGGCGATATTGAGGTCTTCCGGCACCAGGGGCTCGTTCATCATGTCCCACGGCTCGTCGAAGTCGATGTAGCGCTTGTCGAGCGGGTCCCAGAAATGGTCATGCGTGGCGCTGATGATCTTGTCGAAGGCGGTCGAACGCTGACCGTAACGATCCAACGTCAGCATGGACTCGAAATCGTCCGGCGCCACGGCGTCGTACATTGCGTCCTTGGTGATGTTGCCGTCGGCCACAGCGGAATCTCCTGAGGAATGTTATCACCGCTCAGATAAGCCGGACGTCGAGGGGGCGTCAAGGAAAATGACGCCCGCGTCACGAATTTGTCGCCGGCGGCGCGTGACGGCCGTCCGGGTGACGTTCTTGACTCCCCGGGGTCCGCAGGCTTCACCGATTCGGCATGAAAACCGCCTTGCGAAAAAACATTCGCCGCCTGGGCGCGCGGATTTCGCCCTTCGCCCGTCCGCGCCCGGGCGGGGAGGGCCTTGCCCATCACCCCTTGCTCGACACCTTGCTGGCGTCGCGCGGCGCCTTGCCCCTCCCCGCTCCGTCGCATTCCCCGGAGGCTGAATCTCGGGCGGCCCAAGCGCTGCACGCCTTGCAGGCGGCGAGGCGGACCGCTCTGAGATCGGCCTACGCGGCCCTGGCGCGCGGCGAAGCGGCCGAGGCGCTCAGACTGATGAAGGCGGATCTCTCCGATCCTCGAATCGTGCCGGCGCCAGGGGCCAAGGCCTACGACGCCCTCCGCTCGGCCGGGGAATGGCGCCGGCTCGCCGCCCTTGCCTGGTTCGTCGACGGTGGCCTGGCCGCCGAGGCCTATGAACAGGTCCTTCGGCACGAACCGGCCGACGCCTGGAGCGCGATCTTCCTGTCGCGGCTGTACAGGATATCGGCGCGAACGCAGTTGGCCCGGGACGTCGTCGCGGCGGCCCTGCCCCGAGTCGACGACCCCAGGACCGAAGCCGTTCTCCTCGGCGAAGCGGCGATCGGCGCCCGCGAGTGCGGCGACCTGCCCGCGGCGCGGAGCGCCCATCAGCGCACTGTGGACGTGTGGAGGGGTCTGGCCGAGGCCGAAGGCGGCGGCGATGCACGGCGCGCCCTGGCGACGGCCTGCCTCAGGCTGGGAGATGTCGCGCGCGATGACGGTGACCTCGAGGCCGCCCGGACGGCCTATGCTGAAGCGCTTGGCCTCCTGCAGGACTTGGCGGCGGGCGATCCCGATTCATCCCAGGCGCTGCACGATCTGGCGGCGGCGCATGTGCGCTTCGGCCTGCTCGAGCGGGCGCACGACGACCTCGAACGGGCCCGCGCCGCCTATCAAAGCGACCTGGCCATCCGCCGCGCCCTGGTGGAGAAGGCGCCGGCCGATGTCGACTTCAGGCGCGAACTGGCGATGAGCCATATGCGCCTGGGCCTGCTGGCGCGGGACTATGACGAATTGACCCTCGCCCGAGCTGCCCTCGACGAGGAAGTCGCCATTCGCGATGCCCTCGCGCTGGCCGATCCCGACGATCGACAGCTGGCCATCGAGCTGTCCGCCGCCCACCTGCGACTGGCGCATCTGGTGCGCCGCCGGGGCGACGAGGCCAAGGCGGCGCATGATCTCGCCGGCGCCCGCGGCCACTTTGAAGAGGATCTCGAGCTTCGCCAGAGGCTATTGCGCCTCGATCCGGCCAACGAGGCCCGGCGACGGGACGTTCAGATCAGCGAAAAGCGCCTGGAACAGGTGGCGATGGCCGAAGAGCTGCTGGCCCAGGCCGTGGCCATGAAGGCGCAGGCGGCGGCGCGGGAAGCCGAAAGGCTCCAGCGGATCGCCGACCTGGCCCGACTGAACGCCCATCGCAACGAAGGCGATCAGGCCCGCGACAAGGGGGAGTTCGAAACGGCCCGGCGGTGCTATCTCGCCGACATCGCGACTCGCCAGGCCATCGCCGACAAGGCGCCGGGCGATGCGGAGGCGGCCGAGGAACTCCGCGCCGGCTACACGTGCCTGGCTCAACTGGCCCGGCGACAGGGCGAGGAGGCCCTGGCGACCGGGAATCTGGCTCTCGCCCGTCGCTACCTGGAGGAGGATCTGGGACTTCGTGAACGGCTGCGGGCTCTGGATGAGGGCAACCCGGCGCGAGAGCGCGATATCCAGATCAGCAACAAGCGGCTGGAACAGGTCGCCTGGCTGGAGAATGAGGCCGCCACGCGGGAGCAGCAGGCCGCCGCGCGCGAGCGGGCCGCCGCCGCCGCCCGTCTGGCGGCGCTTCGCTCGGAGGGGGACAGGGCGCACAAGGACGCCGACTACGAAACGGCGCGCCGCTGCTATCTTGCCGACATCGCGGCCCGTCAGGCGCTTGTCGATGAGGCCCCCCACGACGCCGCGGCGGCCGCGGCCCTGCTTGCCGGCTGGACGCGCCTCGCCCAGGTGGCGAGGGCGCAAGGCGAGGAAGCCAAGGCCGCCGGCGATCTGGCCGCCGCCCGCCGGTTCTGCCAGGAAGATCTCGAGCTGCGTGAGCGACTGCGGCGCGCCGATCCGGCCAACGAAGCGCGCGCCCGGGATGCAATCGTCAGCGGCAGGCGGCTGGAGCAGGTCGACGCGCTCGAGCGCCGGGCGGTCATGCGCGGCAAGCAGGCCGCCGCGGCGGCGCTGGCCGAACTTCTGAGAGCGGCTCAGACTCTGCGTCGCCAGGGCGATGAAGCAAGGGCCGCCGGCGATCTGGCCGCCGCCCGCCGTCTCGGAAAGAAGGACCTGGCCCTTCGCGAACGGCTGCGCAAGTCGGATCGGTCGAGCCCCAGCCGCGAGCGGGACGTTCTGATCAGCCGCAAACGCCTCCAGCAGATTGCCGGACTGGAAAAGCAGGCGGCGGCCCGGGAAAAGCAGGCGGCCGCGCGCGAAAAGCAGGCGGCTGCGCGGCGGTCGATGGACGCCGCCCGCCAACGCAAGGCCTCCGCGGCGCGACTTGCCGCCGCGCGGATGGAAGGGAATTTGGCCAGGAAGCGTGGCGACATGGCCCGCGCCGCGGGCGATCTTGACGCGGCGCGGAAGGCCTATGAGGTGGACGTCGAGGTCGGGGAGACGCGCCTGGCCGCCGGCGAAGGGCATGGCGCCGACCTGGCGGTCAGCTACCTGCGGTTGGGTCATGTCCTGCGCGCCTTGGCCAGCACCGCCCAGGCTTCGCATCGCGCCAAGGATGAGTTGCATCATCTCGCCCAGGACGTCGGCGTACGGCGCAAGCTGTCGCATCTGGGCGCCGACAACTCCGCCCATCAGGAGGGCCTGGCCATGAGCCTTGCCAGGCTGGTGGCGGCGGCGGACCGCGCCGGTGATCTGCCCTTGGCTCGCGAAGCCCACGCCGAAGAACTGGCGATCCGCGAAGCCCGCGCCCTCGCCTCGCCCGGCGAACAGACCGCGCGGGCGCTGCGGGCCAGCTACCTGCGGCTGGGCCGGGTCCTTCGGGCCGCCGGCGACCGGGCGACCCAGGCGGGAGATTTGGCCGCCGCTCGGACCATCCACCGGGAGGACCTCGATCTTCGCGAAGCCCTTTTGCTGCACGACCCGGACGACGCCGCGCTTCGCCGCGATCGCGCCATCAGTCAGGTTCGTCTCAAGCGATTGGTGGGCAAGCCGCCTCGCCGGGCGCGTAAGCCCGCGACCCGCTGACCGGAGAAGAGTGAGAACGAGGTCTCGCCCTATCGCGCCGCCATCGCCGGCGTGCGGCGGGCCAGGTCCTTGGAGTTGATCGCCTGCAGGTAGCGGATGCTGTCCTCGGCGATGGCGTGGCCGGGAATGGTGTCGCCCTCAGCGGCCAGCTCTTCCATGGCGACATAGGCGGCATGGAAGCCGCGCGTCCGCTCGGTCGGCTGAGCGGCGACGCCTTGACGGGCGCCCGTCGCTGGGGAATTGTGCCGGGGCTGCGCCGCGGGAGGGCCTCGGCGGCGTCTCATCGAGATGCGGGGCCCTCGCATGACCACCAAGACACTCACCGGCGTCTATTTCGCCACCTATGATCTGACCTCGCCGGTCACCACCCTCAGCATCGCCACCAGCGGCTATCTGTCGGCCGGCGTCACGGCCGCCGCCACCGGAACCTACACCCTCGTCAATCACGGCCAGATCAGAGGCAACGGCTACGCGGTATCCCTCGCCGGCAAGGGCGTCGTCACCAACGCCGGCACGATCGACGACGCATCCACGACCATCGGCGCTGGGGTGGCGCTCGTTGACGGCGGTTCGGTCGCGAACACCGCCGGGGCCCTCATCGAAGGGTACGGGGGGGTGTTGCTGGGAACCTCGGCCAGCACCCTGACGAACGACGGCGAGATCCTCGGCTACGGCAAATACGGCGTTGAACTCAAAGGCGGCGGCCTCGTCGTCAACGGGAGCGCGAGCGATACCCAAGCGCTCATCCGGGGCGTCAGCGGGGTGGTGGCCTACCTTCCCGTCACCTTGCGCAACTTCGGCACGGTGGCCGGCGAAGGAACCGTGGGAGTGGGGGCCCTCTTGGCCTCGGGCGGCTCGGTGGTCAACGGCGCTGCTGGCGACCACGTCGCCACGATGGCCGGCTATGGTTTCGGCCTCGGGGTGGCCGGTCTCCCCGGCACGGTGACCAACTATGGCACGGTGCGCGCCAATGGGACCGCGGGCATCGCTATCACCCTCATGCAGGGCGGCGTGGTCACCAACGGCTCGACGGCCGACACCTCCGCCGTGATCGAGGGTCATGTGGCCATCGGCATTGGCGGCCAGGCGGGAACGGTGAGGAACTTCGGCGCCGTTCATGGCGGCGCGGGCATCACCGGGACGCCCTTCGGCGTCCTCTTGGGCGCCGGGGGTCTGGTGACCAACGGTTCGACGATCGACACCTCGGCGACGATAGACGGCCTCTTGGCGGTCAGCGCCAAGACCTTGGCGACGGTCGACAATTTCGGCGTCGTCGGCGACGGCCACAGCTGGTTCGGCGTCGCCTTCTATGCCGGAGGCACGCTAGTCAACGGCTCGGCCGGCGACACCAGCGCCCTTATTCAGGGATATTCTGGCGTGATCACCGGCGCCGGTAGCGCCATTTCGGCGACGAATTTCGGAACCATCAGGGGCAACGGCGGGGGCGGCCCGTTCGCCGCCCATCCAGGCCTCTATGTCAGCGGCGGCGGTCGGGTGACCAATGGCGCGACCAGCGACGTGAGCGCCCTGATCGAGGGCCGCTTCGGCGTCTACGCCATCACCGACGCCTTCACCGTCAGCAATTTCGGTTCGATCCTGGGGACCGCGCAAGGCGTCGCCCTGAAGGTCGGGGGCGTTGTCACCAACGGATCGGCGGGCGACACGGCCGCCCTCATCCGCGGCGCCATCTACGGTGTCTACCTTGGCGGCCCATCGGCCACGGTGACCAACTTCGGCACGATTCTGGGGAATGCGGCCGGCTGGGGCGTCCGGGATTTCTCACCCGGGGCCGTCACCAACGGATCGGCCACCGACTCCAAGGCCCTCATGAAGGGGCTCATCGGCCTCGATCTCCGCGCCGCCCATACGGCGGCGAAGAACTGGGGGACCATCAGCGGTTCGAACTCTTCCGCCAGCCGCGCCGCCAATGTCGGCTACAAGGACGTCCTGACCAACGAGGCCGGCGCCCTGATCACCGGTCCGCTCGGCGCGTCGATCGGCTATCTCTCGACCTTGAGCAACTTCGGCACGATCCGGGGCCTGACGGGGCCATCCGTACAATTTGCCTACGCGAATGGGAGGCTCAACGCGGAGGCCGGCTCGGTGTTCGACGGCGTGGTCCTCGGCCCCGGGACGGTCGACGCGGTCAGCGGGGTCACCACCATGACGGGCCTCGGCGCGAGCGGCAAAGTCATCGGCGTGGGCACGATCGATCTCAACGGCGGGTCGAGCCAGTTCTCGCCCGGCGCCAGCCTCGCCGTGGCCAAGATCGCGGTCGCCGGGGCGAAGACCTCGGTGGAGGTGTCGACCAAGCTGACCGACTCCAAGGTCTGGTCACAGAGCGACGGAACCCTGACCGTGGACAGCGGCCAGCAGATGACTTTCGCCGGCTCGGGCGATTCCTTCGCCGGAACCCTGACCGGGGCCGGCAAGATCGCCTTCATGGCCGGCTCGGACGCCTTCGCGAATGTCCACCTGTCGGCCACGACCATGGTCGTCAACGGCGCCTCGATAACCCTGTCGGGCGCTGTCGACCTCAGCACGACCTTGACGGTCGCCTCGCCGAGCGTCGTCGTCGCCGCCGGCGGGGCCACCCTGAGCGGCGGGGGAACGCTGACGCTGAGCAATTCCAGCTCCAACCTCGTCACCGGCGCGACCGCGACCGCGACCCTGACCAATTTCGATAAGATTCTTGGGGCCGGCCAGCTCGGCGGCGGGTCGATGTCCCTCACCAATGGCTCAGGCGGCGTCATCGACGGCGACGATTCTCATCAGCTTGTCATCGCCGCGGGGACGGGGACCACCGCCAACGCCGGCCTGATCGAGAACACCGGGGCCGGCGGAACGCTCATCGCCGGCCCGATCGCCAACACCGGGGTCCTGGCGGTGACGGCCGGAACACTCGATGTGACCGGCGCGGTCAGCGGCGCGGGTGTGGTCCACATCGGCGGCGGGACAGCCGACTTCGGCTTCACATTCGCCGAAAACGTGACGTTCACCGGCGCCGCCGGTGTGCTCGAGCTCAGCCGGTCGCAAACCTACACCGGAGCGGTCACCGGCTTCTCAAAGACCGGAACCACCTCCTTCGATCTGCTGGATATCGCCAGCGCCACGGCGAGCGCCAGCTACAGCGGCACGACGGCGTCTGGCATCCTCACCGTCACCGACGGGGCCCACACGGCGAAGATCCACCTTGTCGGCGACTACACGTCCTCCATCTTCACCGTCTCTTCAGACGGCCACGGCGGCACGAAGGTGGTCGATCCCACCGCTCCGGCAAGTCACGCCACGCCTCTGCTGCCATTGGTGGCGGCCCTGGCCGCCTTCAGCAGCCGAAAGGGCATAATGGCTGGGGCATCGTCGCCGGACGTCGGGCCGGCGGTGGGCGTAGGGCTTCTAACGCCCAGACCGGCCTAGCGAAGGGGGCTTATTCCGCCGCCGCCATCGCCGGCATGCGGCGGGCCTGGTCCTTGAAGTTGATCGCCTGCAGGTAGCGGATGCCGTCCTCGGCGATGGCCTGGCCGGGCATGGTGTCGCCCTCGGCGGCCAGTTCCTCCATGTCGACGTAGGCGGCGTAGAAGCCGCGCGTCCGGTCGGTGATGATCTGGCCCTGCAGCAGGGTCTTGATGGTCACCCTGAAGGCGTTGGTCTCGCCCCGGATCTTGCGGTTCGGGTCGCGGTTCTTCTGCATTTCGATGAGGCCGTCCATCACCCGCTGCGGGTCGAGGCCGAAGCGCTCGTAGACCGGGGCGTGCTGCTGGGGACCGGACTGGTTGAACATCAGCGACTGGAAGCAGTGCGCCGCCCAGTCCTCGATCAGCTCGCGCTCGGCGGTGGTCATCTTCGGCACCGTGCGGTCGGCCCAGATCTTCCCGAACTTGTGGTGGAAGGCCTCGTCGGTCATCACCAGCTGAAAGAGCTTCCGGGCCACCGGATCGGCGTTGTAGCGATAGCCGTTGGCGAAGGCCCCCATGGCCAGCCCCTCGACCAGCATCTGCATGCCGACGATCTTCTTGTAGACCTCCGGGGCCTCGATGATCTCGATCAGCAGCGCCTTGAGGGCCGCCCCGCACTCCGTCGGCCGGCCCCAGCGCGAATGGATGTACTTGGCGAAGGCGGTGACGTGGCGGGCCTCCTCGCGGGTCTGGTTGGCGGCGTATTCCTGCGCCCCCTGGTCGTAGAGCACGTGGCACAGGCTGGCCGAGAGGTTCAGCGCCCCCTGCTCGCCGTGCAGGATCGAGGAAAATCCCCACCGCTGCATCTCGTTGATGAAGGCGATGCGCGCCTTGGGATCGCTGAAGTGCTCGTCGACGTAGGGGACCCTGAGGGCGAAGACGTGGTGGTCAGGGACCATGGCCACGTTCGCCAGATCGAACGGCTCGTCGAAATCGATGTAGCGCTTGTCGAGCGGATCCCAGAAATGGTCGTGGGTGGCGCTGATGATCTTGTCGAAGGCGTCGGACCGCTGGCCGTAGCGGTCGAGGTCGAGCAGGGATTCGAAATCGTCCGGCGCCACCGCCTTGTAGACCACGTCCTTGGTGATGTTGCCGTCGGCCATGCGTCACTCCCGAGCGTCCTCGTGATCAGTGTCAACCTGAAGCGCGGCGAGATCAATGGCGCGTGGGAGAGCGTTCACTCTCTCCCCCTCCGGGGCAGCGCGATCACATAGAGTCCACGCAGTTCATTTCATCCTCAACCGTCATCGGCGGGCGTCAGTCCCGCCGATCCATGAACGCCGAATGTCGTGGGCCGCGCTTGCGCGGCCATGCGCCGGCGCCTCGTCCGCTTCGAGGTGCGGTCGCGGAGCCTTGAACGCGCTCACGCGCGTCCACCCGCCGTATGGCGTTCATGGGTGACCGGGACTGACGCCCGGTCATGACGGTAGGGTTGGGTTGGGCGGAAGGATGTAGCCCAGCCAAATGCGATTCCCCTGCCCCAGCGGGACGAGAGCGTCTGCCCTGAAAGGAGACGTGAGAGATTGACTTGCGGCGTCTCCGATCTAGAACAAAGGCGGAACAACGGAGGGTGAGATGCCGCAACAGGACAACACCATCGACTATGTCGAATTCCCGGGCCGCGACTTGCCGGCGGTCAAGGCTTTCTATGGCGCGGCCTTCGGCTGGACATTCACCGACTACGGCCCCGA
>DASXIE010000172.1:0-2575 GCA_036498165.1 Caulobacteraceae bacterium | reverse complement strand
CCAAAGGGCACGTTCCCACGTGTTACTCACCCGTCCGCCACTAATCCCGAAGGATCCGTTCGACTTGCATGTATTAGGCCTGCCGCCAGCGTTCGCTCTGAGCCAGGATCAAACTCTCAGGTTGAGTTGACGTTCTGACTTCCGTTTTCACCGGCCCCTAGAGGCCGGCGAGCGTAGTCTGCGTAGTCTATTGACGAGTTCCCAAAACCATCGCGCCCGAAGGCGAAATGGCCATGGTTTGTCTTCAAGAGACCGCAAACAGTCAGCGTCGATTGATGGCCACGTGATGACCATCGCCAGGACGCCGCCGCCTGCGTTTCTCTTTCCAATTCAACGATGTCAAAGAGCCCGACCGGCGCAACGCCGATCCCACCGATAACGCCCGGCGGCGGCGAGGAGGCGGGTCTCTAGACGCGCCCCCCAAGACTGTCAACAACCTTGCGCCCCGCGGGCGAGCCCGAATTCAGAGCGCATAAATCTCCCAGGGCCGCCGGGGCATGCCCCATCAGTCCTTGGCGATTCGATTGAAGGGGCGGAAAATAGGCCGGACCCACCCGGAAATCAAGCCGCAATTGGCTCTCTGGCGCTCAAGGCGCGCTCAGGCGGTGGAGATGTAGGCCCTCAGGCCCTCGGCCTCGGCGACCGTTTCGGCGATCTTGCTTTTCACCAGGTCGCCGATCGAGATGATCCCGACAAGGCGATGGTCGACACATACCGGCAGGTGGCGGATACGCCGGTCGGTCATCCTTTCCAGCAGGGAATCCACTGTCTCCTCCGGCTCGGCGAAGATAACGTCACGGGTCATGCAGCGCGAAACGGCGAGATCGAGAGCGGCGACGCCATGCTCCACCACCATCCGCACGATGTCGCGCTCCGAAACGATGCCGGCGACCTCGCGATCGCCTTCCACCACCACCATCGCCCCGACCTTGCGGCCGTGGAGCATGGCCGCCACCATCGCGACAGTGTCGCCGGGCGAGGCGGTGAACACCATGTCGCCCTTCTCCTTGAGGATGCCGGAAACGAGCATGTCTCACCTCCTGGCCGCCTGGGCCAAGCATCGGGCCGGCGAGTTTCCGCCCGGAGGGCGACAGGATCAAGTCTCTATCGGTTCACCCCTGCGCGAGCCCCGGCGAGCCATCCGGCCGGCAAGATGAGCAGGAGGCCGGCGAAGTAGCCGAGGATATGGGCCTGCCAGGCGACCGGCGCGCCTTGAGTGCCCGGCGCGAGACCGGTCGCGCCGAAGATCACGTTGACGACGATCCAGGCCACGCTCATGCCGACGACGGTACGCCCGCCCAGCCGCCCGAGCCGCCCGCGGCCCTCGATGAGGCGGGCGGCCGCGCCCATTAGCCCTGACGCCGCTCCCGACGCGCCGACCACGCCCCAGTCGACTGGGCCGAGGCCAAGGGCCGCGAGCGCATGGGCGATGGCCGCGAAGCCGGCCCCGGCCAGCACCCCGCAAACGAGAAAGAAGGCGAGGAACGTCATCGCCCCTCGCCCGCCGGTCCCCAGATAGCGGGCCACCGGCGTGCCGAAGGCGAGAATGAAGACCGAATTCATCAGGACGTGCGCCCAGCTGGCGTGGACGAAGAGATGGCTGACGAGGCCGCTCCAGCGGCCGGCGGAAAGATCACCGGCGGCGAGCGCGAAGCGGCCGGCGTCGACGCCGAGCCAGGCCCTCACCGCATGGGCGAGGATCAGGGCGGCGATCAGAGCGACAACCGGCCAGGGGGCGTTGAAGGCCGGCTCGGCGCGCGGCGCGCCAAGCAGTTCGGGTCGGACATTGCCGCCATCGGCCATGATCGCTCCCTTTGAAGAAGTCTCGGCGCCGATCTAGGTGGGCGTCTGCCTGGGTTCAACAATAGCGGGCGTCAAGATCACTCAGGCGGGGCCAGTTCGTCATCATGGACCAGGACGTGGAGCGGCGTGGGGGCCGGCCGGCCGAGGATCATGTCGGCCGCCTTCTCGGCGATCATGATTGTCGCAGCGTTGGTGTTGCCGCCGATCAGGGTCGGCATGACCGAGGCGTCGACGACCCTCAAGGCCCCGACGCCGGCAACCCGCAGGGTCTCGTCGACGACCGCCATGGGATCGCCGGACGGCGCCATTCGGCAGGTTCCAACCGGGTGATAGATTGTCTCCGCCGAGCGGCGGATCCATGCCTCGATGGCGCTGTCGTCGTTGACCTCCGGGCCAGGGTTGATTTCCCGCTTTACGATAGCGGCGAGGGACGGCTGGGCGGCCAGGGCGCGCACCATGTCGAAGCCGGCCCGGATGGCGCGGCGGTCCTCCTCGGCTGCCATGTAGTTGGCGAAGATGGCCGGATCGTCGAGCGGGTCGGCCGAGCGGAGCGCCACCCGCCCGCGGCTCTGCGGTCGCAGCTGGCAGACGTGGATGGTGAAGCCGTCGCTTTCGGCGGCCACCTTGCCGTGATCGCGCATGATTGCCAGGACGCAGTGGAGCTGCAGATCGGGGCGGTCGAGCTCGGGACGGGACTTCAAAAACGCGCCCGCCTCGAGGAAATTCTGCCGTCCGGGACCCTGGCCGAAGAGCATGTAGTTGAGGCCGGTCG
>DASXIE010000171.1:0-10202 GCA_036498165.1 Caulobacteraceae bacterium | reverse complement strand
TCTCAGATCTCTCCCTCAGGGAGAGGGGAACGCCGCCGGGCGGCCGATGCGGCGGATTTCCCATTCCAACTCGACGCCGGCCTTGGCGAGGACGTCGGCGCGCACGGCTTCGCCGAGGGCTTCGAGATCGGCGGCGCTGGCCTCGCCGGTGTTGATCATGAAGTTGGCGTGCAGGGGCGACATCATCGCCCCGCCCATGGGCCGGCCGCGCCAGCCGGCCTCGTCGACGAGGCGCCACGCGGATTGGCCGGGGGGGTTCTTGAAGGTCGAGCCGCCGGTCTTCTCGCGGATCGGCTGGGTGGCTTCGCGGCGCGCCGTGATCTCAGCCATGCGGGCGCGGATGGCGTCCGGCGCGCCCGGGCGGCCGCGGAAGAGGCCCGAGGTCCACACGATCCCGGCCGGGGCGCGGCTGGCGCGGTAGGTGTAGCCGAGCTCGGCCGTGGCCAGGCGGACCGGGCGGCCCTGGCGGGTCAGGCCGCGCGCCTCGACGAGGGCTTCGACGGTCTCGGCCCCATAGCAGCCGGCGTTCATGGTCAGCGCCCCGCCCACCGAGCCGGGGATGCCGGCGTAGAACTCCAGGCCTGCGAGGCCGGCGTCGGCGGCGGCGCGGGCCAGGGCGGCGTCCAGCGTCGCGGCCCCGGCGGCGATCGTCCCGGCGGCCGGATCGGCGGCGATGGCGCCAAAGGCCTTGCCGGCGAGGCGGATCGCCACCCCCTCGACGCCGCCGTCGCGGACGATGAGGTTGGACCCCACGCCGAGGACCGTGAGCGGCACCTCCGGGTCCAGGGCGGCCAGGAAGTCGGCGAGATCGGCCTCGTCGGCGGGCAGGAACAAGACCTCGGCCGGCCCCCCGACCCGGAACCAGGTGAAGGGCGCGAGGGGCTCGTCGGCGAGGAGCTTGCCGCGGACGGGGGAGAGGCGGTCGCGCCACGTCATGGGGCCTTTCTCCTCCCCCTCTGGGGGAGGGGGACCGCGAAGCGGTGGAGGGGGAGCATGGGCAAGAGCGCCGGCGCGCTACCCCGCGAACCCCCTCCCCGGCTTCGCCGGTACTCCCCCCGCAGGGGGGAGAGAGGGCTGGCCTTACGCATCGGCCAGGGCGTCGAGCTGGGCCGGGAGGGCGTGGGCCCAGGCGGTGATGTCGCCGGCGCCCAGGAAGACGACGAGATCGCCCGGCGCCGTCTCGGCGGCGATGAGGGCGGGAAGGTTGGCGGGGTTGTCGAGAGCGAGGACGCGCCGGTGGCCGTGGCGGACGAGGCCGGCGATCAGGGCGTCGCGGTCGACGCCCGGGATCGGCGCCTCCCCGGCCGGGTAGACATCGGCGAGGATCACCGTGTCGGCCTCGTCGAAGCAGGCGCAGAAGTCCTCGAAGAGGTCGCGCAGGCGGGTGTAGCGATGGGGCTGGACGACGGCGACGACCCGCCCATCGCTGGCCGCGCGGGCGGCGGCGAGGACGGCGGCGATCTCCACCGGGTGGTGGCCGTAGTCGTCGACGATGCGCACGCCGCGGGCCACCCCGACGGTGGTGAACCGCCGCTTCACGCCGGCGAACGCGGCCAGGGCCGCCCGGATGGCGGCCGGAGCGACGCCCAATTCGAGGCCCACGGCGATGGCGGCCAGGGCGTTGAGCACATTATGGCGCCCGGCCATGGGCAGGGTGAAGCCGGCCAGCACGGGTTCGTCCGAACCCTGAGCGGCGAGGTCGAAGGCCGCCCCGTCAGGTCCCACCTCGAGGTTCACCGCCCTCACCTGGGCCTCGGGATCAAGGCCGTAGGTGATCAGCCGGCGGTTCTCCACCCGCCCCGCCACCTCGCGGACCACGGCATCATCCGTACACAGAACGGCGAAGCTGTAGAACGGGATGTTGTGGATGAAATCCTGGAAGGCCTTCTTCAGGGCGTCGAAATCGCCGTAGTGCTCGAGGTGCTCGCGGTCGATGTTGGTGACCACCGCCACCGTGCATCGCAGGGTGAGGAAGGTCCCGTCGCTCTCGTCGGCCTCGACGACGATCCAGTCCCCCTCCCCGACCTTGGCGTTGGCCCCGTAGGCGTTGATCACCCCGCCGTTGACCACGGTGGGATCCAGGCCCGCGGCGTCGAGGACGGCGGCGACCATGGAGGTGGTGGTGGTCTTGCCGTGGGCCCCGGCGATGGCCACCGAGGTCTGCTGGCGCATGAGCTCGGCGAGCATCTCGGCCCGGCGGACGAGGGGAATGCGCGCCTCCCGGGCCGCCGCCATCTCCGGATTGTCCGGCCCGACGGCGCTGGAATAGACCACCGCCGCGGCCCCGGCGATCTGCTCGGGCCGATGGCCGATGAACACCCTCGCGCCGAGGCCGGCCAGGCGCTCGGTGTTGGCCCCGGCCTTGGCGTCCGAACCCTGGACGACGTAGCCCAGGCGCAGCATGATCTCGGCGATCCCGCTCATCCCGATGCCGCCGATGCCGATGAAGTGCACGGGGCCAAGCTCGAAGGGCGTCGGGCGTCGGTTCATGGGGGAGAGGTAGCGGAATCCGGCGGGCGAAGAAATCCGCAGATGGCCGCAGATTTCCGCAGATGAAAGGAGATGAAGGAGCGGGCCCTCCCCCCACCCCGTCATCGCCCGGGGATGACGGTGGGGATGGGCAGGTGCGCCGAGCGCTCACCCCCGGCCCATGCCGTCGGCGAATATCTCCTCGAGTATGTCGAGGTTTATATCGTCCAGGTGTTTGAACTTGATGCAGTAGCCGGTGACGTTCGCCTTTCCGAGTTTCTTTCCGTAGATCTCGGACAGGTATTTCTTGTCCTCCAGGCCCATGATGTAGACGGAAAGTCCGGCGGTATTGGCGCTCAGCCCGATTTGATAGAATTCCCGGGTCTCACCGTTGGCGTATTTCATTGCCTGTCTGCCGTATCCGATGCTCGGGTTGGAGACGATTTTCCCTTCATCGTTTCTGCCGTCGAGGAACCACAACTCGCAACCTGGCGACAGGGCGAGTATGCGCCGGTGCAGCGCCTGCATGTCGTCGCGTTTCGGCTGAGGCTGGTCGGCGATATACTCAGCGATCTGTTCTTGCACGTTCATGGCGAGTGCCCCCTAGCCGATGCGGGTGAAGCCGTCGGGGCTCCAGTGTTCGGAGCCGACGCCGTGGTGCATGACGAAGAGGCCGGCGGGGTCGTAGCGGGCCTTGACGGCGGCGAGGCGGGCGTAGTGGGGGCCCCAGAAGGCCTCGCGCCAGTGGGGATTGAAGTAGTTGCTCTCGGAAACGTAGGAGGCGGCGGCGGGCGCCAGGGGCCGCAAGGCCGCCATGGCCGCCTCGACGCGGGCCGCCTCGCGCCGGGCGGCGGCGAGGTTGGTCGGCGGGTAGACCGGATAGTTGGGCAGGCCGCCGGTGGCGATGATCGCCAGGGCGAAGGCGTCGAGAACGGCCGGATGGGTCGCGGTCCTGGCCGAGGCGGCCACCGCCCCCGGCGCGCCGCCGCCGAGGCCCTTGTTGAAATGCAGTTCGAGATCGAAATGGCGGCTGGCTTCGAAGAGGGCGTCGGCGAGACGGCCGCGCTCGGCGGGATCGAGAAGGGCGGCCGGCAGCCACAGGGAGTCGTAGGCGTAGAAGAAGGCGCTCACCTGGCCGGAATCGCCGGCCCACCAGGCGTGGTGCGGCGGGGCCCCGGGTCGCGGATCGGGCCGCACCCATGGGGCGTGGGCCTTGGCGGCGGCGGCGAAGTCCCACCACTCGCGCATGGGCTGGGTCGACGGGTGGGGACCGTCGAGCTTGACGTCGGGGCCGGCTGCGGCGGCCCAGTCGGTCAGGGGACGCCAGGCGGCCCGGGCGTCCTTGGCGCTCAGACCCTGGAAGACCATGTTGAACTCGATCCGGTTCGAGCCGGTGATTCTGACGCTCTCGCCCCAGTGGGGGTTGGTCAGGCCCTCGGCGCAGGTGTCGACGAAGGCGTGGAGGGCGCGGCGGAAAGCCGCGTCGGTTTTGGTGGTCAGGTCGCCGCCGCAGCCTCCCGCCGTGGCGGCCAGTTCGTGGGTTTGCAGGGTGAGGCGGGTCACCACGCCGAAGGATGACTGGCCGCCGCCCTTGAGGGCCCAGAAGAGGTCGGGGTGATTGGCGGCGCTGACAACGCGGGCGACCCCGTCGGCGGTGACGATCTCGGCCTCCAGAAGGCTCGCCGCCCCCGTGCCGTACTGCTTGGAGAACGAGCCGAACCCGCCGCCGAGGACGAGGCCGGCCACGCCCACCGTGGCGCAGCCGCCGCCCTGGACATAGCGGCCGGCGCGGGTGGTCACCGCGTCATAGGCGTCGACCCACATCGCCCCAGCGCCGATCGACACCGCAGGGACCGGCGGGCCCGCGGTTCCGCGCGGCGTGAAGGCGTCGTGGACGGTGACGGCGTTCATCGCCCGGGTCCAGACGAGCAGGGAGTCGGGGGCGTTGGAGCCGCCCTGGTAGCTGTGGCCGCCGCCCTTGACCACCAGGCGAAGATTATGGCGGCGGGCGAAATTAACCGCCGCGGCCACGTCGGCGGTGGTCCGGGCCTCGACCGCATAGGCGCTGAGCTTGGGGGTCCAGGCGTCGAGCCAGCCGCTGATCTGCGTCCCGCCGGGCTGGTCGCCGACGAAGAAGGGGTTGGCCAGATCCTTCAGGCGCTGGGCGCAGGCGGCGCCGCGCGCGTCGGCCTCACAGGGGGCGGTGAGCGAGACCGGCTTGACGAGGCGCCCGCCGACCTCAGTCCTCAATCCCTCCCAGGCCTGGGGGCTCGGCCAGGCCGGATCGCCCGGGCGCACCCGGCGATGAGCCGGCGCGGCGGCGGCCGGAAGGGCGGCGGTCAGCCCGGCGGCGGCGACGCTCCTCAGCAATTCGCGACGGCGCATGGACTGGTCCTTCCCCTTGGCTGCGGCGTCTCAATTACGGCAAGGCGCCGATGACGCCTAGCATCCGCCCGCGCCTGGCGAGGCTGGCGTCAAAACCGGCATCCTCAACGAGACCGCGCGCCGCCTCCGCCTCGCCCGGGGCGCGCGAAAGGGGGTTGGGGAGCCAGTCGGCCGCGCGCCCGGAATGATCGCGCAGGATGAGCACCAGGCGGCCTGCCGGTCGCATCAGGGTCCTGAGACGATCGAGGGTCCGCCGCGGATCGGCCCAGAACTGGAAGGAATGGAGGGCGACGACGCGATCGAAGCTGGCCGGCGGGAAGTCGAGGCGATCGTCCGCCCCCTGGGCGAGGGCCGCGCGGGCGCCCGCGCGCCGGATCGCCGGGCGCGCCCGGGCGACCTCGACCATGGTTGGGGTGGGATCGACGCCGGCGACGCGGCCGGTCGTGGCGGCGAGCAGGATCTCGATCATCCTCCCGGTCCCGAAACCGATCTCCAGGACGTCGCCGACCGGGCCGGGCTGGATGAGGTCGAGGGCGAAGCGGTAGGCCGGCGCGTTGATCGCCTCCATCAACACCCCGAACAGCCGTCCGCGCAGGCCCTGCGGCCGCATGGCCAGGGGAGCGGCCACGCGCGGTCCTGTGTTCACAGGCCCGCCAGCTTCAGCCCGTGCGCCGTCCAGGCGCGCACCCAGTCGCCGCGCGAAATCACCGCGACCAGGAGAACGATCACGCCGACGTCGACGAGCAGGGGCGCGGCTGTCAATTCCGCGGCGAAAGGCTTGTGGCCGCGCGGGGCGGCGAACACCGCCTCGGCTTCGGGGCCGAAACGGCGCGGGGCGTAAAAGCCCAGGAGCTCTTCCAGGCGGGCGACCGTCTTGCCTTCGGCGGCGGCGCTGCCCTGAAGACCGGCCAGCATCACGAACCGCAGGCACGCCCAGGCCGCCAGGGCCCCGGCGCAGAAGATCGCCGTCTGGTCGTTGGCGAGGATTGCGCCGCCTTCGACCAGCCAGGCGGCGGCGGCGAGCATCAGGACGAAGGCCACGAAGCTCACGGTCTGGGCCCTAGCGGTGATCGCGGCCATGGCGCGCCGACTGGTCTGAAGGGTCGAGACCAGGATCGAGACCTTTTCCGGAACGCCCATGACCATCATCGTCTCACTCCTACTGGCTGTTTCAGTTGCGCGGTCAGGCCGCCGTGCGCTCGATGAGGTCGGCGAGCCGTTCGGCGGCGTCGGGCGCCGCGGCGGCGCGGGCGGCGGCGGCCATGGCGGCCAGGCGCGCGGGGTCGGCGAGGAGTTCGGCGAGGCGCGCCGCCAGGGACTCCGCGGTCAGGTCGCTCTCGCGGATCACCACGGCGGCGCCAGCCTCGGAGAGCAGGCGGGCGTTCTGGCCCTGGTCGTCGTCGAGGGCGACGCCGAGCGGCACGAGGATGGCCGGGCGGCCGGCGACGGCGATCTCGCCCACGGTCGAGGCCCCGGAGCGGGCGATGACGAGATGGGCCCAGGTCCAGCGGGCGGCCATGTCGGCGAAGAAGGGAGCCAGCTCAGCCTCCACTCCGGCGCGGCGATAGAGGGCGGCGGCGGCCTCGGTCGCCTCCGGCCGGGTCTGCTGGACGACGGCGAGGCGCGCGCGCAGTTCGGCGGGCAGAAGGGCCACGGCGGCCGGGACGGCCTCGGAAAGCACCCGCGCCCCCTGGCTGCCGCCGGTGACGAAGAGATGCACGGCCCCGTCGGGCGAGGGCGGGTCGTAGGGCGCGTCGACCAGGGCCCGGATCGCCGGACGGACGGGATTGCCGACCACCACCGCCTTGGCGCGCACGCTCGACGAGGCCTTCATCAGCGTGGGAAAGGCGCGGGCGATGGCGGTCACGCCCGGGGCCAGCAGGCGATTGGCCCGGCCCATGACCGCGTTCTGCTCGTGGATGGCGGTTTTCAGGCGCAGGGTCCGGGCGGCCAGCAAGGTCGGGATAGAGGGATAGCCGCCGAAGCCGACCACGATGGCCGGCTTCAGGCGCTTCAGGGCCGCGCGGGCCTGGAAGACACCGCGCAGGATGGCGCCGGCTTGCCGGATCCGCGCCGCCGGTCCGCCGGCGAAGGTGGCCGAGGCGATACCGAGGCGATGCTCGGCGGGAAAGGTCGCGGCCAGGCCCTCAGTGCGCGCGTCGGTGGCGAGGGCAATGCGCCATCCGCGAGCCGCGAGAGCCTCGGCGAGGGCCTGGGCGGGGAAGAGATGGCCTCCCGTGCCGCCCGCCGCGATGACCGCCAGGCGGCCCGCTTCACTCAAAGGCGCCGGCCCGCGCCAGGCTGTCGGCCGAGACATAGGCGCCGGGACGGCGGCGCGTGAGGGCGAGGGCGAAGCCGAGCGTCAGGCCCATGGCCAGGGTCGACGAGCCGCCATAGGAGATGAACGGCAGGGTCATGCCCTTGGTCGGCACCAGGGCGAGGTTCACGGCGATGTTGATGAAGGCCTGCATGCCGACCAGCACGAACAGGGCCGCCGAGGCCACCTGCTCGAAGGGATCGCCGAGCTTCATGGCCTTGTAGAGGCCGCGGAGGACCAGGATGGCGAAGAGCAGGACGATGACCAGCGAGAGCCACAGGCCATATTCCTCGGCGGCGGCGGAATAGGCGAAGTCGGTGTGCATGTCCGGCACGTGGGTCTTCATGATCCCCTCGCCTGGCCCGCGCCCGAAGAGCTTGCCGGCCGCGATGGCCTCGGCGGCGCGGTGGACCTGAGAGGTGTCGGTCTTGTCGTGGCCGAGGAAGCCGTCGACCCGCGTAGCCACGTGCTGGAACAGGAAATAGGTGCTGGAGAGGCCGACGATGGCGGCGCTGCCCATGACCATGATCCAGCTCATCGGCACCCCAGCCATCCAGAAGGCGGCCCCGAAGGCGGCGGTGATCAACACTGTCTGGCCAATGTCCGGCTCGAGGAGCAGCAGGACCACCGCCACGGCGTAGAGGCTGAAGGCGATGGAGACGCCCGGCACCCCCTGGCCCTTCTGGCCCTCGGCGAACATCCAGGCGATCAGCACGACGAGCGCCGGCTTCATGAATTCCGACGGCTGAAGAGTGAATCCGGAGATCTCCACCCAGCGGGTCGCCCCCTTGGCGGCGTGGCCCAGGAGCGGCAGAGCGCACATGGCGAGGATGGCGGCCAGGTAGATGAAGAAGGCGGCCCGCCGCACGCCCCTGGGGCTGAGCAGGGAGGCGCAGATGACGATCGCCGCCCCGCCGGCCCCGAAGATGCACTGGCGAACCGCGAAGTGGAACGGCCAGGCGATGCCCAGCCTCTGGGCCGCCGCCGGGCTGGTCCCGAACTGCAGGAGGACGCCCAGAACGATCAGGGCCACGGTTCCACCCAGCAGGATGTGGTCGGTGGTCCACCACCACAGGCCAAAGCGGCTGCGGTCAGCGCGGGAAAAGGCGTGCGAGGAGAGATGGGCTTCAGCGGTCATCCGGCGAGGGCCTGGGCTGGAGGGGCGATGAGGGCCTGGACGGCGGCGCGGAAGGCCTCGCCGCGCTCCTCGAAGTCGGCATACTGGTCAAAGGAGGCGCAGGCCGGCGAGAAGAGGACGATGGCCTCGCCGCCCTCCTTGCGGGCGTCTGCGAAGGCGGCGCGCACCGCGCCTTCGAGGGTTCCGGCCCGGGCGTAGGGCGCGCGGCCTTCCAGCGCAGCGGCGAAGGCGCCTTCCGCCTCGCCGATCAGGTAGGCGCGAGCGATGCGCGGAAAGAGATCGGCCAGGGGCTCTATGCCCCCGGCCTTGGGCCGGCCGCCGGCGATCCAGTAGAAGCGCGGATAGGAACTCATCGCCTGGCGCGCGGCATCGGCGTTGGTGGCCTTGGAATCGTTGACGAAGCGGACGGCGCCGATCGCCCCGATGGTCTCCATGCGATGGGCGAGGCCGGGGAACGTCATCAGCCCCTCGACGGCGTCGGCGATGCCGACCCCCAGGGCCCGGGCGGCGCCATAGGCGGCGGCGGCGTTCTGCCAGTTGTGGCGTCCGGGCAGGGAGCGGGCGGCGGTCAGGTCGGCGACCTCGGTGACGCGCCCATCGCTGGCGTCGTAGAGGCGGCCCTGTAGGGCGTAGATTCCCTTGCCGATGGATTTGCGGGCGCTGATCGGCCAGATCGTCCGCCGGTTGGCGGCGGTGATCTCGGTGCAGATCTGCTGGCCCCAGGCGTCGTCGACGCCGATGATGGCGGTGTCGCCGTGGCCCTGGCCGAGCAGCACGCGCCGCTTGGCGGCCAGATACCCATCCATCCCGCCGTGGCGCTCGAGATGGTCGGGGCTGACGTTGAGCAGGATCGAGACATCCGGCTTCAGCGACGAGGTGAGGTCGAGCTGGTAGGACGACAGTTCGAGCACATAGACCGCCCCGCCGTGCATGTCGGGAAGGCCCAGGACGCCCACGCCGATGTTGCCGCCGACCCGAACGTCGCGGCCGGCGGCGGCGAGCACGTGGCCGATGAGGGCGGTGGTCGTCGACTTGCCGTTGGTGCCGGTGATGGCGACGATCCTGGGGCGCTTGTGATCGGGGGCCATGGCCACGGCGCGGGCAAAAAGCTCGATGTCGCCGACGACCTCGATGCCGGCGGCGCGGGCCTTTTCCACCGTCCAATGCGGCGCGGGGTGGGTGAGCGGCACGCCCGGGGAGAGCAAGAGGGCGGCGAATGTCGACCAGTCGGCCGTCGCGAGGTCGACGAGTTCGAGGCCCTCGGCAGCGGCGGCCTCGCGGGCGGCGGGGTTCTCGTCCCAGGCGGCGAGCCGCGCCCCGCCGGCGGCGAGGGCCCGGGCGGCGGCCAGGCCGCTGCGCGCCAGGCCGAAGACCGCCACCGTCCTGCCTTCGAAACAGG
This sequence comes from Caulobacteraceae bacterium, assembly GCA_036498165.1. Taxonomy (GTDB): domain Bacteria; phylum Pseudomonadota; class Alphaproteobacteria; order Caulobacterales; family Caulobacteraceae; genus Acaudatibacter. The sequence goes on along the minus strand of DASXIE010000171.1, from coordinate 494 downwards.
TGACCGGGATCATCGCCGCATCACCTCAGCTTCAGGGTCGAGAGGCCGACCATGGCCAGCATGACGGCCACGATCCAGAAGCGGATCACGACCGTCGGCTCCGACCAGCCGAGCCGTTCGAAATGATGGTGGATGGGGGCGATGAGGAAGATCCGCCGGCCGGTGCGCTTGAACCACGCCACCTGGATGATCACCGACAGGGTCTCGGCCACGAAGAGGCCGCCGACGATGGCTAGGACAATCTCGTGCTTGGTGGCGACAGCGATGGCCCCGATCGCGCCGCCGAGGGCCAGCGCTCCGCTGTCGCCCATGAAGATCCGGGCAGGGGGGGCGTTGTACCACAGGAAGCCCAGGCCCGAGCCGACGATGGCCGAGCAGATCACCCCCAGCTCGCCCGCCCCGGGCACGAAATCGAGCTGCAGGTAGTCGGCGAATCGGAAGTTGCCGGCCAGGTAGGCGATCAGGCCGAAGGTGGCGGCGGCGATCATCACCGG
>DASXIE010000170.1:0-12306 GCA_036498165.1 Caulobacteraceae bacterium | reverse complement strand
GCGGCCATGCCGGCGCAATCGCCGACGTTGTCGCCGACGTTGTCGGCGATGGTGGCGGCGTTCCTCGGATCATCCTCGGGGATTCCGGCCTCGACCTTGCCAACCATGTCGCCGCCGACATCGGCTCCCTTAGTGAAGATTCCCCCGCCAAGACGGGCGAAGATCGAGATCAGGGACGCTCCGAATCCGAGCGCGACGAGGGAGTCGATCACGTCGCGGCTCGTGCTTTCGAGACCGAAAGCTCCGGTCAGGACGGCGTAATACCCGGCCACGCCAAGGAGCGCGAAGCCAGCGACTAGCATCCCGGTCACCGCCCCTGATCGGAAGGCCAGCGACAGGCCGGCGGCGAGGCTGCTCGAGGCGGCCTGGGCAGTGCGGACATTGGCCCTCACGGAGATCAGCATGCCCGCAAAACCCGCCGCGCCGGAAAGCGTGGCGCCGATTAGAAAGCCGAGCGCCTCGGCCTTGCCGATCAGGAAAAAGATCACCACCAGGATGACCACCCCAACGATGGCGATGGTGGCGTATTGCCGGCGTAGATAGGCTTGGGCGCCTTCCTGGATCGCCGCGGCGATTTCCTGCATTTTCTCGCTGCCGGGGGAGGCGCGCAGCAGGGACGCAGTTTGCAGGACCCCGTAGAGCACCGCCAGAAGGCCGGCGCCAATGACCAGCTCGAGTACCAAATTCATAGTCGCAGATGCCCCAAGGTTCGCGTCGAAGCTGGCTTGAACGCCGCTCGTTCACGCATGGATGATTCGGGCGCGAAGCCCGGATAGGTGAACCGCCTATAGGCCCGGCCCGGAAAAGTCGCGGGAAACTGCCAAAAGAGGGCCTGCAAAGCAAGCCAAGTTAGGAATGGCTCCAGCCGGTGGTCGTCGGCGCGACCGGGCGCCCGTCCACGGCGATCCTCATGCCCGCCGCGACTTCGAAGGTCCCTGCCCGCGCGGCTGGGATGTGTGCCGACTCGACGGCCGCGAGAAAGCCGGCCCCCAGGTCCGGATCAACCGCGCAGACGAGGGCGTAGTCGTCTCCGCCGGCGGCCAACGCCGTCAAGGCCCGCGATCGGTCCTGACTGTCGCACCAGGCGCGGACCTCGGGCGAGAGCGGCATGTCGGCCAGCTCCAGGCTGAAACCCAGTCCGCTCGCCTTGGCCACGTGACCGGCATCCGCGATCAGGCCGTCTGAGACGTCGGCGGCGGCGTTGGCATATTTCACTAGGGCGTCGCGCAAGGCGAGGAGCGGGGTCGGCAGGCGGTAGCGCGCAGCCAGGATTTCGCCAGGGTCGGCCAGTTTCCCTTGAGCCGCCTGCAGGCCCAGCCAGCCATCGCCGATTGGGCCGCAGATGATGAGAGCGTCGCCTGCTCGCGCTCCACGGCGCGGCACCGCGCGCCCCTCGGCCGTCCAGCCGAGCACGGTGGCGCTGACCACCAGGGGTCCTGGAGTCGCGACGGTGTCACCGCCCAAAAGGACAAGGCCGAATTCTCGGCCGTCCGCCTCCAAGCCCGCTCGAAAGGCGGCGCGGTCACCTTCGCCGCGGTCGGGGGGCCACGCAGTGAGGAGGAAGTAACCGAATGGCTCGGCCGCCTTGGCGGCCAGATCGGAGAGGCTGGTGCGCAGCAGCCGCCGGGCGATGACATCCGCCCTCTCGCCAACCGGGAAATGCACGCCCTCGACCATGGCGTCCTTGGAAATCACCAAGTCAAAGCCGGGCCTGGCCGGCAGGACGGCGGCGTCGTCGGCGAGATCGAGCGCTCGATTGTCGCCTCCGGTCAGGGAGCGGAGCGAGGCGATCCAGCCGAACTCGTCAAGCGGTGCGGGCATTGGCCGCGATGCCATCGAGGGCAGCATTGACGAACCCCGCCTCCGGACCTTCGAAGAACGACTTGGCGATCTCGACGTATTCGTCGATGACCACTTCGACGGGGACCTCGGGCTGACACATGAGCTCGTAGGCCCCGGCCCTCAGGATGGCCCGGACGGTGGCGTCCAGGCGCTCGAGCTTCCAGCCGGCGGCGAGGCGCCGGCGGATGGCGCCATCGACGCCGATCTGACCGGCGGCGACGCCCCGAACGATGCCAGCGAACCACGCCTCGTCGGCGCTTGCCAGACGCTCGCCTTCCATGTCGCGATCAAAGCGGTAGTCGTGAAACTCGCGGACTACCGCCTCGGCCCCCTCGCCCGAGACATCCATCTGATAAAGGGCCTGGACAGCCGCCAGCCGCGCCACCGATCGACCGGGGCGGGCTGGACGGCTCATGCCTCGGGCTCTTCGGCCAGCCCCTCGTCGTTGAGGAATTTGGCGAAATCCTCGGTCTGACGAAAGTCGCGATAGACCGAGGCGTAGCGGACGTAGGCCACGTCATCGAGGGTCTTGAGGGCCTTCATGACCATCTCGCCGACCACGTGAGAGGCCAGCTCCGTCTCGCCCATGCTCTCGAGCTGGCGGACGATGCCATTGACCATCCGCTCGAGACGCTCGGGATCCACGGGTCGCTTGCGGGTGGCGATGGAGATCGAGCGGACCAGTTTCTCGCGATCGAAGGGGGCGCGCCTCCCCGAACGTTTGAGGATCGTCAGTTCGCGCAGCTGGACGCGCTCGAATGTGGTGAAGCGTCCGCCACACTCGGGGCACTGCCGGCGGCGGCGGATAGTGGCTCCATCCTCCGAGGGCCGGCTGTCCTTGACCTGACTTTCGAGCTCGCCACAGAACGGGCAACGCATGATCGGCCCCTTCCTCGAGCTCGCCGCTGGCTCAGATGTAGATCGGGAACCGGGCGGTCAAGTCTCGCACCTCGCCGCGCACCCGGGCCTCCACCACTTGGTTGGCTTCCTCGCCGTTGGCCGCCAGGCCGTCGACGACTTCGGCGATCAGCTTGCCGATGCGACGGAACTCGGCCTCGCCAAAGCCGCGGGTGGTGCCGGCCGGACTTCCCAAGCGCAGGCCCGACGTGATCGCCGGCGGAGCCGGGTCGAACGGGATGCCATTCTTGTTGCAGGTGATGTTTGCCCGCTCGAGGCTGGCCTCGGCCCCCTTGCCGGTGACTCCCTTGGGCCTGAGGTCAACAAGCATCAGATGGCTGTCAGTGCCCCCGGAGACGATATCCATGCCAGCAACCATCAGGGCGTCGGCGAGGGCCCGGGCGTTGTCGATCACCCGCCGGGCATAATCCCTGAATTCCGGCCGCAGGGCTTCGCCGAATGCCACCGCCTTGGCGGCGATCACATGCATCAGCGGGCCGCCTTGCATTCCCGGGAAAACCGCGGAATCGATCTTCTTGGCCAGCTTCAAGTGATTGGAGAGGACCGTGCCGCCACGCGGCCCACGCAGCGTCTTGTGAGTTGTGGTGGTCACAGCATGGGCATGCGGAAGGGGATTGGGGAAGAGGCCCGCCGCCACCAGGCCGGCGAAATGAGCCATGTCGACCATCAGATAGGCCCCGACGCTATCGGCAACTTCCCGGAAGCGGGCGAAGTCGATGGTCCGGCTGTACGCCGATCCGCCGGCGATGATGAGCTTGGGCCGCGCTTCCAGGGCGATCTCGGCCATGCCCTCGTAGTCGATAATCTGGTCCTGGGTCCTGACGGTATAGGCCACCGGATTGAACCACTTGCCCGACTGATTGACCGACTTGCCGTGGGTCAGGTGGCCGCCTGCGGCCAGGTCCATGCCCATGAAGGTGTCGCCTGGCTTCATCAGGGCCATGAAGACAGCCTGGTTGGCCTGGGAGCCGGAGTGCGGCTGGACATTGGCCCACTCCGCCCCGAAAAGAGCCTTGGCGCGCTCGATGGCCAGGGTCTCCACCTCGTCGACGAACTCGCAGCCGCCGTAGTACCGGCGCCCCGGATAGCCTTCGGCGTATTTGTTGGTCAGCACCGAGCCCTGGGCTTCGAGCACAGCCCGCGAGACGATGTTTTCCGAGGCGATAAGTTCGATCTGATCCTGCTGGCGGCGGAACTCGCGGCCAATGGAGTCTGCGACGGCGGGATCAGCCTCGCCAAGTGCGGCGCTGAGCGATGACGGGTCGGCCTGTGAAGACGCCATTGCGGTGATGCTCACGACTCGCCTCCATGCGACGCCAGGACCGAGGGGGCGTCTTAGCCCTCAGCGAGCGAGGGTCAACCATCGCGAAGGGCTCAGGCCGCGAAACCGCCGAGCCGCTGAATATTGCACCTCGCCCACAGCGCCTCGAGGGCGGCCACCAGGTCGTCCATCATCTTGTCGGTGTGGAACGGCGTGGGGGTAAAGCGCAGCCGCTCCGTCCCGCGCGGCACGGTGGGATAGTTGATCGGCTGAACATAGATGCCGTAATCGGCGAGAAGTATGTCCGACACCAACTTGCAGTGGACCGGATCGCCGACAAGGATTGGAACGATGTGGCTCACCGAGCCCATGACAGGCAGGCCGGCGGCGCGCATCCGGGCCTTGAGGCTGGCGGCGCGTTCCTGGTGGTTCTGGCGGACCTCATCGTGGATCTTGAGCCAGCGGATGCTGGCCAGGGCCCCGGCCGTGAGCGCCGGGGGTAGAGAAGTGGTGAAGATAAAGCCGCTGGCGTGGGAGCGAATGGCGTCGATCAGAGTGGCGTCGGCGGCGATGTAGCCGCCCATAACGCCGAAGGCCTTGCCGAGCGTCCCCTCCAGGATATCGATCTGATCGGCCACGCGGTCGCGCTCGGACACCCCGCCGCCGCGCCGCCCGTAGAGGCCGACCGCGTGAACCTCATCGAGATAGGTCAGGGCGCCGTATTTGCGTGCCAGCGAGGCCGTGCCGGCGATGTCGGCGATATCGCCGTCCATGGAATAGACGCTTTCGAAGGCGACCAACTTGGGGGCTTCGGCCGGGGCGGCGGCAAGCAATTCCTCGAGATGAGCGAGGTCGTTGTGGCGGAAGACTTTGCGCGGGCCGCCGCCGTGGCGGATGCCGGCGATCATCGAAGCATGGTTCAGTTCGTCGGAGAAGATAATGAGTCCGGGAAGAATCTTCTGAAGAGTCGCCAGCGCCGCCTCGTTGGAGACATAACCTGACGTGAAGAGCAGCGAAGCCTCCTTGCCGTGCAGGTCAGCGAGTTCGGCCTCCAACTCAACATGGTAGTGCGTTGTGCCGGAGATGTTGCGCGTGCCGCCCGAGCCTGAGCCGGCTTCGTCGATCGCCTTGTGCATCGCCTCGAGGATGACGGGGTTCTGACCCTGGCCGAGATAGTCGTTCGAGCACCACACCACCACATCGCGCGCCGCGCCGACGGGCGGGGTCCAGGTGGCCATCGGAAAGGCGCCGCGATGGCGCTTGAGGTCGGCGAAGACCCGGTATCGCCCTTCTCCCCGCACCTGCTCGACGGCGCTGGCGAATGCCGCCTTGTAGTCCATGGCTCGCTCCGACTGACGTGGCGGGTGTTTGGCACGAACCATCCATCCTGTCACGACTTGGAATGTAGGACTTCGCTTCCCGACCCGCAAAGCGATCCCGGCTAGAGTTCGGAAAGCTTGCCCCTCAGGAGCTGCAGCACGGCCGAGAAGTCCTTGCGGCCAAATCCCAGGTTGTCGAAGAGGGCGTAGAGGGCCTCGGCCTGGGCCCCAAGGGGCGTGGGGGTCCCGGCGTCGGCCGCCGCCGCCTGGGCGAGTTTGAGATCCTTGAGCATGAGGGACGTCAGGAACCCACCCTCGTAGTTCCGGTTCGAAGGCGCGGTGGGGACTGGTCCGGGCCATGGGCAATAGGTGGTCAGTGACCAGCATTGCCCCGACGACTGACTGGCGACCTCGAAGAACTTTTCGGGGGCCAAGCCCAACTTTTCGGCCAGGGCAAAGGCCTCGCCGACACCTAGCATCGAGATACCGAGCAGCATGTTGTTGCAAATCTTGGCCGCTTGACCGGCCCCCGACGTCCCGGCGTGGATTACGGTCTTCGCCATGGGCTTGAGAGCGGCTTCCACGCGGGCGAACAGCGCATCCTCGCAACCGACCATGAAGGCCAGGGTTCCGGCGTCAGCGGCCATGATCCCGCCCGATACCGGCGCGTCGGCGGCGGCGAGGCCGGCGGCCGCGGCGGCCTGATGGACGGCCCGGGCGCTTTCGATGTCGATGGTCGAGCAATCGATCAACAGGGCGTCCTTCCTGGCGTTGGGAAGGATTTCGCTCCGCCACACCTCGCGCACATGCCTTCCCGCGGGCAGCATGGTGATGACCACCTCTGCCGTGGCCGCCGCCGTCGCCGAATCCACTACGTCGCAGCCGGCCCCCCTGGCCCTGTCGAGGGCGGCGACGGATAGATCGTAAGCAAGCACCCGCGCCCCGGACTTGGCGAGGTTGGCGGCCATGCCGCCGCCCATGGCTCCCAATCCGATGAAACCAATTGTATTCATGATCTTACATTGGTTTACGGAACTTATAGATAAATTGATCGGTGTGGCCTCGGATCGATTTGTCGAAAACGGTAGCGGTTCGCGGATCAGCCGGGTTCCTGAGCACCTTGCTCTCCCCAGCAAAGAGGAAGCCGGCCGCCGTCACCTCTTTCTTGACCACCGCCGAATCGATCCGATGCAAAGTGTTGGTGGCCGATAGCCCAGATCCCTCCTTGGCGGCGTGATCAAGGACGATGAACTCGCCGCCGGGCTTGAGGGCTTTGAAGACGGCGGCGTTGAAGGCCGGAATATCGGCCGGGCCCATAAATGGATCATGCAGGTCGTGGTAATTCTGGCTGGTCCAGACGATGTCGGCCCGGGTTGGAATCGCGAACTGGCCGATGGGCGCGACCAGGGCGACAACGTTGGGGTGTTTGGGATCGGGTGATGAGCCGCTGGCCGGCAACGGCGTCTTGCTGAACTTGGCGACCTCGGTGGGAATGAAGGCGTAGACTTTACCCTTGGGACCCACCGCAACCGAAAACAGGCGGGTGAAATAGCCGCTGCCCGGCAGCAGATCGACCACCGTCTGGCCCGGCTTGACGCCCGCGAAGGAGAGCATCTCCTCGGGCTTGCGCGACGTGTCGCGATCGCGGTCATCCTGGGTGCGGCCGGGATCGGAAACGGCGGCGGCGACGTTGGCCGGAGCGGCGCCTGCGGAAAAGGCGCTGGCGAATCCCCCGGCGACCGCCAGGACGGCCAGAAGCGAGCTCAATTCACGCCGTCTCATTGTTTTCTCCCCAGTTTTGACCGATGTGGCCGCCATTCCATAGCGCAGGTTTGCGGGGAAGTCAGGGCGAGCCGGCGTGCTTGCCTCGCCCGGCGTCGTGGGCCAAAGCGGGCCCCGTCGCGACTTCAAGCGCCGAGGATGAGTTCTATGAGCAAAGCGCCCCTGGCCCCCTACCCTGCCCTGCGAATGCGGCGCCTGCGGCAGGCGGAGTGGACCCGGCGGCTGGTGCGCGAGAGCCACTTGGCGCCGGACGATCTCATCTGGGCGATCGTCGTCCACGAGGGAGGCAAGAACGATCCGGTCGCGGCCATGCCCGGGGTCGAGCGGCTGAGCATCGTCGGAGCGGCGCAGGTGGCCCGCGAGGCCCGTTCGTTGGGGATTCCGGCGATCGCAATCTTTCCGCACATCGACGGGGGGCGAAAGGACGCCGCCGGTTCCCTGGCCGCCGATCCGGCCGGACTGATCGCCCGGGCGGTCAAAGCCATCAAGGACGCCGCCCCCGAAGTGGGGATCATGTGCGACGTGGCCCTGGACCCCTTCACCGATCACGGCCACGACGGAGTGATCGAAAAGGGCAAGATCCACAACGACGCCTCGATCGAGCGCCTCGTCGAGCAGGGCCTGATGCAGGCCAGAGCTGGCTGCGATATCCTCGCCCCCTCCGACATGATGGATGGACGGGTGGGCGCCCTGAGGCAGGCCCTGGAAGGCGAGGGCTTCCCCGACACCTTGATAATGTCCTACGCCGCCAAGTACGCGTCGGCCTTCTATGGACCTTACCGGGAGGCGATCGGCTCGGGCAAGCTCGGTGGCGGATCGGTGGACAACCCGCGCGACAAAGCCACCTACCAGATGGATCCGGCCAACGGCGAGGAGGCCTTGCGCGAGGTGGCGCTGGACATCGCCGAGGGCGCCGACATGGTCATGATCAAGCCGGGCCTGCCCTACCTCGATATCGTCCGCCGGGTGGTCGAGACCTTCGCCATGCCGACCTTCGCTTTCCAGGTTTCCGGCGAATACGCCATGATCCGGGCCGCTGGCGAGGCGGGCTGGATCGATGAGGACAGGGCGATCCTTGAGAGTCTGACCGCCTTCAAACGGGCCGGCGCGGCGGGGGTGATCACTTATTTTGCTGCCAGGGCGGCGCGCCTCCTGGGAAGCTAGGGCTTGAGCAGGCGCGCGGCCAGGCTGGACGTATCCCAGCGGCGGCCGCCCATGGCCTGAACCTCGGCGTAGAACTGGTCGACCAGCGCGGTGACTTCGAGGCGGGCGCCGTTGGTGCGGGCTTCGGAGAGGACGAGGCCGAGGTCCTTGCGCATCCAGTCGACCGCGAAGCCGAAATCGAATTCTCCGCGGGCCATTGTCGCCCAACGATTGTTCATCTGCCACGACTGCGCCGCCCCTTGCGAGATCGCCTCGTAGACGAGCTGTGGATCGAGGCCGGCCCGGCTTGCGAAGCTCACCGCCTCCGCCAAGCCCTGGACCACCCCGGCGATACAGATCTGGTTGACCATCTTGGTGAGCTGACCGGCGCCTGGCCCGCCCATTCGCCGCACGGACTTGGCGTAAGCCCCGATCACCGGCTCCGCAATCGCCGCCGCCGCCTCGTCGCCGCCGAGCATCACTGAGAGCTGCCCCTTCTCCGCCCCCGCCTGGCCGCCTGAAACGGGCGCGTCGAGGAACCGGCATCCTCGTGCCTCCAGCGCCGACGCCATCTCCCGCGCCAGGCTCGCCGAGGTTGTGGTGTGATCGATCACGATCATCCCTGGCCGCAGGCTCTCCAGAACGGCGCCAATGACGTCGCGAACATCTGAATCGGCGCCGACGCAGAGGGCGATAAGGTCGGGCCCGCACGCAGCCTGGCTAAGCGAATCGGTCGCCCGCCCGCCGTGTCTTTCCGCCCAGGCGCGCGCCTTTTCCGGGCTACGGTTGAATCCTATCACCTCATGGCCGGCCGCGACCAAATGTCCCGCCATCGGCGCGCCCATTACGCCCAGTCCCACAAAGGCGATTTTCATATGAGATTTCCTTGTCTTAGCGGCTCATGGCGAAATTGCTCCAGGATCGTCGCCGGCCCCGCCCCGACATTCGCTGGACCGGCGTCTTGCGCAATGGCGCGACCTGTCCATTAATCGGCGATAAGTTCAGGAGGTGGTGAAGGGCGTTTCCTTCCAGTGACCCAGCATTTTCCGACGCGTCAGTTGCGGTTCTTTCTCACCGCGCCGTCGCCTTGCCCCTACCTGCCCGGCCGCGAGGAGCGCAAGGTCTTCGCGCACCTTCCCATGCTCGACGGGGCCGCGGTAAACGATACCCTGACCCAAGGCGGCTTCCGGCGGTCCCAGAACATCGCCTATAGACCGGCGTGCGAGAACTGCGCCGCCTGCGTATCCGCCCGCCTGCCGGTCCTCGACTACGAGTTTTCCAGATCTGAGCGCCGGATCCTGGCGCGAAACGCCGACCTGACCCGTCACGTGGTCGAATCCGAAGCGACGCGCGAACAATTCGACCTCTTGCGCAGCTACCTCGCCACCCGGCATCCCGGCGGCGGCATGGCCGACATGACGTGGCCGGACTACGTGGCCATGGTCGAGGACACCGCAGTGCGCACTCATATGGTGGAGTATCGGACCGCCTCACGCGATGGCGGCCCAGGAATGCTGGCGGCCTGCGCGCTGGTCGATCGCCTCGCCGATGGCCTATCGCTGGTCTACAGCTTCTTCGACCAAGCCTTCGCCCGCAACAGTCCGGGTTCCTTCGTGATCTTCGACAATCTCATCGAAGCGCGACGGCTTCGGCTTCCCTATCTCTACCTTGGCTATTGGGTCAGCGGCAGCGACAAGATGGACTACAAAGCTAAGTTCTCGCCGCTGGAGATCCTGCGTCCTGAAGGCTGGCGCCTGATGTCGGCGCACGACCGTCTCGAGGGGTGACCGCCGCTTCCCCCGCCAGCGCGGCGATCGATCGACTCGTCGAGGTCATGGCCCAGCTCCGCGATCCGGCCGGCGGCTGCGCGTGGGATCTCGAGCAGACCTTCGCCACCATCGCCCCGTACACGGTCGAGGAGGCTTATGAGGTTGCCGACGCCATTCAGCGCGGCGACATGGCCGATCTCAAGGATGAGCTCGGGGATCTGCTGCTGCAGGTGGTGTTCCATGCCCGCATGGCCGAGGAAGCGGGCGCATTCGCCTTCGATGCCGTGGCCCGGGCCATCACCGACAAGATGATTCGCCGCCACCCGCATGTCTTTGGCGCAGCCAAGGTACGTTCTTCAGCCGAGCAGACCCGCGCTTGGGAAGAGGTCAAGACCGCCGAACGGACGGCCAGGGGCGACGGCTGGCTGGACTCCGTGGCGGTGACCTTGCCGGCCCTGACCCGGGCGGTGAAGCTTTCCGCCCGCGCCGCCCGGGTCGGTTTCGTCTGGCCAAGCCTTGGCGAGGTGATGGCTAAGCTGCGGGAAGAAGTCGCCGAGTTGGAGGCCGAGATCGACGGCGGCGAGAAGGCGCGGATCGGGGCGGAGCTGGGCGACGTGCTCTTCGTCTGCGCCAACATCGCCCGTACACTCGAGATCGACCCTGAAGATGCGTTACGGGTCACCAATGCCAAATTCGTCCGCCGTTTCGGTCACATCGAGACGCGTTTGGCCGAGGACGGCCGAACCCCGGCGCAGTCCACGCTTGAAGAAATGGACGGTTTTTGGAACGAGGCCAGGGCCGCCGATCGAGGAACGCCCTAAGCCGGGGCGGCGTGCGCATGCGGGCGCATGCGTTGGAAGCGGCCGAGGGCCTGGGAATCCAGTCGGGCCCGAACGCGGGTCTCCCCCGCCTCATCTTCCCGCGCCGTGACGCGACCATGGCGATAGAGCCAGGCGAGCGCTTCGCCGTCAGATTGGGCCAAGTGCAGGATAACCTCCGGGCTGTCGTCGACCAGGGAGGTCAGGCGGTCGACCAGTGCGTCCATACCCTCGCCGGTGACCGCGGAAAGGGGCACGGCGCCGGCGCGGCGCGCGCGCAGGTCGATGTCCGCCCGCGCCTCGCCCGCGACGAGATCGATCTTATTCCACGCCTCGACAATCCGCCGTCCAGCCTCCGGACCGAGGCCAAGTTCCTCCAGCACCTTGGCGACATCCCCCGCCTCGGCGTCGGCATGGGGACTGGCGATATCGCGGACGTGCAGGATAATGTCGGCCTCGCGCACCTCATCAAGCGTGGCGCGGAAAGCTTCCACCAGTTCGTGGGGCAGATCCGAGATGAAGCCGACAGTGTCCGACAATATGGCCGGGCGCCCGCCCGGCAGCCGCACCCGCCGCAAGGTCGGGTCGAGGGTCGCGAACAGCATCGACTTGGCCAGAACCTTGGCGTCGGTCAGGCGGTTGAACAATGTCGATTTGCCGGCGTTGGTGTAGCCCACAAGGGCGATGGTCGGATAGGGAACCCGTTTGCGGGCTCGCCGCGCCAGGCCACGGGTGCGCCGCACGTCGGCCAGCTCGGCCTTCAGCTTCACCATGCGTTCGACGATCAGCCGGCGGTCGGCCTCGATCTGGGTCTCGCCGGGTCCGCCCAGGAAGCCGAAGCCGCCGCGCTGGCGTTCGAGGTGGGTCCAGGTGCGCACCAGGCGCGAGCGCTCATAGTCCAGCCGGGCCAGTTCCACCTGCAGGCGCCCCACGCGGGTCCGGGCGCGGCGGGCGAAGATCTCCAAGATCAGGCCGGTGCGGTCGATCACCTTGACCTGCCACGCCCGCTCCAGATTTCGCTGCTGGATCGGCGTGAGCGAATCATCGACCACCGTCACTTCGATTTCCTTCGCCCGGCACAACTCGCCTATCTCAGCGACCTTGCCGGGCCCGAAAAGCGTCGCCGGTGTCGGGGCGCGCAACGGGACAATCAGGGCCTGCTCCACCTTGAGATCGAGGGCGCCGGCAAGGCCGGCGGCCTCAGCGAGCCGGGCGTCGGGAGCGCGCGCCGCTGCACCGCCGCGCCGGACGGGGTGGATGAGCAGGGCGGTCTGGACGGGCGTCGTCCGATCGACGGATTTCAATCTTCGTCTTCGTCATCTTCAGCCGGCGGCTCGTAGAGCTGGACTGGCTGGGCTGGCATGATCGTCGAAATGGCGTGCTTGTAGACGAGCTGCGCCTGGCCATCGCGGCGCAGTAGCACGCAGAAGCTGTCGAACCAGCTCACCACGCCC
>DASXIE010000169.1:0-5221 GCA_036498165.1 Caulobacteraceae bacterium | reverse complement strand
GCACCGATCTCATCGTCCAGCTTCGCGCCGGGCGCGTGAAGCCGAACCTCATCGTCGATCTCAAGCGCATTCCGGGGGCCATCGGGGTCCGCCGGGAGGGCGGGAGCTTCGTCATCGGGGCGGCGACGCCCGGCGCCGTGCTCGGCGAGGACGAGGCGCTGGCGGCGGCGTGGCCGGGCGTGGTGGAGGCCGCCACCCTCATCGGCTCGACCCAGGTCCAGGGCCGCGCGTCCCTCGGCGGCAATCTGTGCAACGCCTCGCCGGCCGCCGACAGCGTGCCGGCCCTCATCGCGGCCAGGGCCACGTGCGTGATCGTCGGGCCGGACGGGCGGCGGGAGGCGGCCGTGGAGGACATCCCGACCGCTCCGGGCCGCACCTCCCTCGCGCCTGGCGAGTTCGTGCTGGAGATCCGCCTGCCGGCCGCCGCCCCGCGCGCCGCCGACGCCTATCTGCGCTCCATCCCGCGCACCGAGATGGACATCGCCATCGTCGGCGCCGGGGTGTGGCTGGCCCTCGATGAGGCGGGAACGATCGCCGACGCCCGCATCGCCCTGGGGGCCGTCGCCCCCACCGTCGTCCTCGCCGACGCCGCCGCGGTGATCGGCGCGAAGCTCGACGAGGCGGCGCTTGAGCGCCTCGACGCCGCCGCCCGCGCCGTCTGCGCCCCCATCGGCGACAAGCGCGGCACGGTGGAATACCGCACCCGGATCGCCGGCGTCCTGGCCCGCCGCGCCGCCGCCATCGCCTTTACGAGAGCTTCAAAACGAGCATGAGCAAGCGACACGTCAACGCCATCGTCAACGGCGACCCGGCCGAGTTCCTCACCGAGCCGGGCCGCACCCTGCTGGACGCCCTGCGCGACGATCTCGGCCTCACCGGCTCCAAGGAAGGCTGCGGCTCGGGCGATTGCGGCGCGTGCAGCGTGATCCTCGATGGGCGCCTCGTCTGCTCGTGCCTGGTTTTGGCCGCCGAGGCCGAGGGCCGCCGGATCGAGACCATCGAGGGCATGGCCGAGGGCGGCGCCCTCCACCCGCTGCAGCAAAAATTCCTCGACCACGCCGCCCTGCAGTGCGGCTATTGCACGCCCGGCCTGCTCGTGGCCGCCAAGGCCCTGCTGGCGGTCAATCCCGATCCCACCGAGAGCGAGACCCGCTACTGGCTGGCGGGCAATCTGTGCCGGTGCACCGGCTACGACAAGGTGATCCGCGCCGTCATGGACGCGGCCGCCGATATGCGCCAGGCCGGCGTCTCATCAGCGAGGGTGTCATGAGCGAGGTTCTCGATCGGCCGCCGGCGGCGGAGTTCACGGTCGTCGGCACCCGGCCCGTGCGGCCGGACGGGGTCGACAAGGTCACCGGCAAGGCCGCCTACGGGGCCGATTTCGCCATGCCCGGTATGGTCCACGGCAAGATCAAGCGCAGCCCTCACGCCCACGCCCGCATCCTCGCCATCGACACCCGCAAGGCGCAGGCCCTGGCCGGCGTCAAGGCGGTCGTCACCGCCGCCGATTTCCCCGACCTGGCCTCGGAGGAGTACGAGGCCGGCGAGAGCGCCGCCAACTTGCGCGATATTTCCTTGAACTGCATGGCCCGCGCCAAGGCGCTCTACGAGGGCCACGCGGTGGCCGCCGTCGCCGCCGTCTCCCCCGAGATCGCCCAGGAGGCCGTCGACCTCATCGAGGTGAAATACGAGGTCCTCCCCCACGTCATCGACGTCGAGGCGGCCATGGCCCCGGACGCCCCCCTGCTCCACGCCCACATGTTCACCAAGGGGCTCGAGCAGCCGCCCGAGAAGCCCTCCAACATCGCCCGCCGCAACGGCCTCTCGCGCGGCGACCTGGCCGCCGGTTTCGCCGCCGCCGACACCATCATCGAGCGCCGCTACGTCACCCCCGCCGCCCACCAGGGCTACATCGAGCCGCACGCCTGCGTCGCGGTCATGGCCCCCGACGGCCAGTGCCAGGTTTGGAGCTCCAGCCAGGGCCAGTTCATGGTCCGCACCTACTGCGCCAAGGTCCTGGGCCTCACCAGCTCGGACATCCGCGTCACCCCGGCCGAGATCGGCGGCGGATTCGGCGGCAAGACCACGGTCTATCTCGAGCCGGTGGCCCTGGCCCTCTCCCGCAAGTCCGGCGCCCCGGTGAAGATGGTGATGAGCCGCGACGAGGTGTTCCGCGCCACTGGCCCGACCTCGGCCGCCGTCGTCGAGGTCAAGCTGGGCGCGAAGTCCGACGGGACGATCACCGCCGCCGAGGTGGTGCTGAAATACCAGGCCGGGGCCTTCGAGGGCTCGCCGGTGGGAGCCGGGTCGATGACCGCCCTGGCCTGCTACGATATCGAGAACTTCCAGATCACCGGCTACGACGTGGTCACCAACACCCCCAAGACGGCGGCCTACCGCGCCCCCGGGGCCCCGATCTCGGCTTTCGCGGTGGAAAGCGCCGTCGACGAGTTGGCGCTCGCTCTCGACATCGATCCCATCGCCCTGCGCCTGAAGAACGCCGTCCGCGACGGAGTCAAAGCCGCTTATGGCCCGACCTATCGCAACATCGGCTATGTCGAGACCCTCGAGGCCATCGCCGACCATCCGCACTACCGAGCGCCGCTGGGCCCCAATCAGGGACGCGGCGTCGCCGTCGGCTTCTGGTTCAATGTCGGCGGCGAGAGCACCGCGGCGGTCCACGTCGGCGAGGACGGCACGGCGGTGGTGGTGACCGGCAATCCCGACATCGGCGGCTCGCGCGCCTCCATGGCCATGATGGCCGCCGAGACCCTGGGCCTGCCTATCGAGAAGGTCCGCCCCATCGTCGCCGACACCGCCGCCATCGGCTTTTCCATGCTCACCGGCGGCAGCCGCACCACCTTCGCCACCGGCATGGCGGTGACCCAGGCGGCTCAGAAGATCGTCGCCGACCTGAAGCGCCGCGCCGCCCAGCTGTGGAGCGTCGGCGAAGACAGGGTCGAATGGCGCGACGGGCGGGCGATCTGCCTCGACCCGGCCAAGGCCGACGTCGCGCCCTTGACCCTCGCCGCCATCGCCGCCCAGTCGGCGCGCACCGGCGGGCCGATCGGGGCCCAGGTCTCCCTCACCGCCCAGGGGGCCGGCCCGGGCTTCGCCGCCCACATCTGCGACGTCGAGGTCGATCCGGAGACCGGCTTCGCCAGCGTGGTCCGCTACACGGCCGCCCAGGACGTCGGCAAGGCGATCCACCCGGCCTATGTCGAAGGCCAGATCCAGGGCGGCGTCGCCCAGGGGATCGGCTGGGCCCTCAACGAGGAATACATCTTCGACGCCGACGGCCGGATGGAGAACCCCGGCTTCCTCGACTACCGCATGCCGGTGGCCTCCGACCTGCCGATGATCGAGCCGATCCTCATCGAGGTGGCCAATCCGCGCCATCCCTTCGGGGCCAAGGGGGTGGGCGAGGCCCCGATCGTGCCGCCTCTGGCCGCCGTCGCCAACGCCGTCAGCCGGGCCATCGGCGTCAGGATGGCGACCCTCCCCCTCTCGCCGCCGAGGCTGCGGGCGGCCATCGACGCGAAGTAGTGCCCCACGTCGTCGCCGCCGACGCCGACTTCCGCGCCCGCGCCGGCGGCCTGGCCGAACTCGACATCGAGGCCGACACCTACGCCGGCCTGATCGACGCCCTCGACCGCCGCTTCCCCGGCCTCGGCGACCACGTCCGCCGCCGCATGGCCGTCGCCATCGACGGCGTCATCCACCAGGATCCGGGGCCGCTTCCGCTGAGCCCGACCAGCGAAGTCTGCCTGATCCCGCGGATCGGGGGCGGGTGAGCGGACGGATCAGCGCTACAGACACCTCTGCCGTGGGGAGAGGGAGGGGCCCGACGAAGCGCGCAGCGCTGAGTTGTGAGGGTGAGGGAGTGCGCCGCTTGCCGGGCCTCGGCGACGCGGCCCGGACGCGCGCCTCCCCCTGACCGCCGAGACCGAAGTCTGCCTCATCCCCCGCATTGCCGGCGGATGAGGACGGCGCGCTATGCCGCCCGCACCAGAAGTGACGTCATGCGAACCGGCGCGCGCCAGGTCTCGCCGCAGGAAATCCCCGCGCGGTAATCGAAGCTGGCCATCGCGGAGACGAGCGGGAGGGCGGCGCCGGGAGTCGCGCGCGCCGGCGGCGGATCGCCGACGATGATATTGCCGGTGAACGCGGAGCCCGCCGCGTCGGTCGTGACGGTCATGACCGCCCGCAGAGCCAGAGTGTTGGCGCCCAGCGTCTGGCCGCTGGCCAGGGAGCCGAGATCGACGGCGTTGTTGGTGAACCAGGCCTGGGCCGCCGCCCCGCTGGCGAAGGCCTCGTGCAGCACATCATGGCCGTCGGCAAAGAGATCGAAGGTCACGCCGGTCACCCCGCCGCCCGTGACGGCGCCGCTGTAGAATCCAATGACCAGATCCTGGCGCGCGGTGAGCTTGGTGAGATCGACGGTCTCGTCGATTTCGCTAGTGGCGACCTGCGAAGCCGTCGACGACCCGCCATGGCCGCCGGCCATATCCGCGATCGCGAAATAGGAGGGGGACGAGCCAAAGGCGGCAGCGATCTTGCTGTTGGCGCTCAGCACGGTCGAAGTCGTCGAGGCGGCGGGAGCGGCGACCGCGAGGGCGACCGACTGAGCCCCGGCAAGCGCGGCGCGGAGCGTCCCCCCGATCCGGGCGCCGGACTGCCCCTCGCCGGTTCCCGAAACCACGCCAGTCGCGATCGCCGTAACCGACCGGATAAGCTGGCCGGTGAAGAGAGATGACTGGGCCTGGGCGTGGAAGGCGCCACTCGCGGCGGTGACCGCGACCGTCGCATAGGCGACACCGGCGCTGGTCGCGGCAGCCCCTCCGATGGCCGCGCTCGTGGCCTTCACGGCGCTGCTATGGGTTGGCTGCTTGCTGTCGTCGAAGGTGAGCAAAGAGGACGCCGCGCCGCCCATGCCGGCCAAGCCGCCCCCGGAGACGCTGCCGCCGGCCCCCCCGGTCGCAGTCTGCGACAGGGTGAGTATCCCGCCGTTGGTGGCGCCGGATACGGCGTTGGAGAGGGCGATCGAGGCCCCCGAGCCGCTTGCCGCGCCGTCTGTTCCGGCGCCGCCGGCGCCCCCCTTCGCGCTGACCGAAACTGAGGCCGACCCGCTTGTCGCGACCGCCCTGGCCGTGGCCGTAGCGGCGGCGCCCGCACCGGCGGACTCGCCGCCGCCGTCAGCCGAGCCTCCGGCCCCGCCGAT
>DASXIE010000168.1:0-4229 GCA_036498165.1 Caulobacteraceae bacterium | reverse complement strand
TTCAACAAGGGCTATGAGATGGGCGAGCTGATCGCCGCCGCCGAACTGGACATGCAGTGGCACGAACAGGCGAAGGGGGCGACGCCGACCGACGTCGACGCTTTCGAGACCGCCGCCCTGGCCAAGACCGGGACCAACTTCCCCAACGTGCCGCCGCGCTACCGCTCGAGCTATTTCGCCCACATCTGGGGGAGCGGCTATGCGGCCGGCTACTACGCCTATCTGTGGACCCAGATGCTGGCCGACGACACCTTCGCCTGGTTCACGGCCCACGGGGGGCTTACGGCGGCCAACGGCCAGAGGTTCCGCGATCTCATCCTCTCGCGCGGCCATAGCCTCGACTACGGCCCTATGTTCCGGGCCTTCTACGGCAAGGATCCCGATATCGGCCCGATGCTCCAATCCCGCGGCCTGGCGGGGAACTGATGCGGGTCCCGCTCCTTTGCCTGCCTCTGCTGAGCCTCGCCGCCGGCGCGGCCGCCGCGCCGCAGCCGACGCCGACGCGGCTCGATCTAAGCTTGCCGGCCGCGCCCGAGCGAGCGTGGCCTCGCGCCAATGCGATCGAGCCGACGGCCGAGCCGCGCACCGAGATCGACCATCGCTTCGGCCCTGATGGCCTCACCGCCGAGGCCGGCTATCTGTGCGGCATCGGCGGCATCGGACCGGACAGCGCCCCGCCGGGCGGAGGACCCTCGTCGCTGTGGAACCACCAGGGCACTTTCCTCGGCGCGAAGCTCGGCTATCCGTTCCGCTGATCGAGGTGGCCCTTGACATCCAGCTGCCTCGACGCAATATGCAATTGATGCATTTTGCGGGGAGGCCATGAAGGGCGCCGACAAGGAGAAACGGGAAAAGCTGGCCAACGCCCTCGCCGAGGGCCTGAACCGGACGTCGGCGGCGGCGCGGTCGGGATACGCCCCCCAGACGGTTTCCCGGCTGCGCAAGAACCCTGAATTCCGCGCCCGAGTCGAAAAGCTGCGCGACGAACGCGACTGGGGCGGCAGCCCCGACCTGGCGCCGGTGGTCAACGAGCTCATCGCCTACGCCCGCAAGGCCGCCCGCGGGGACACGGCCGCCGACCTCAACTGCGCGCGGCAGTACCTGGTCGAGATCGCCCGCCTCAAGCAGCAGATGGCGGCCAACGCCAAGGCCGAAGCCGCCGTGGCGGAGCGAGCGGCGCGAGGCGCGGAAATCGCCTTGTGGGCCGCCAAGTCCTGACCCCGCGCCGACATGTCGCAGGGCAGGCCCATGGTCCAGGTAGGCCGGACTCGGATAGAGTCCTCTCCGCGGCCAAGTTGGGTCGCTTCCAGTAAATCGGGAGCTTACCATGGCCATCTTCGCCAAATTCGTCATGCGCGACTCGGGACGCCCGATGTTCGTCAACGCGCACTACGTGGAGCAGGTGCGCGACACCGACGAGCCGGGCATGACCGCGGTCTATCTGAGCGGCCGGGGAACGCCGGTGGTGGTCGAGGAAACGCTCGAGGTGGTGATGAAGCAGCTGGCCGGGGCGCCGGCCCCGCTCAAGCTGGTCCCAAACGAGCCGGCGCCGGCCGCTGAAGTCGAAGCGCCCGCCGCCGTGGCCGCGCCGGCGGTCGCCGCCGCCGAACCGGCGGCCACGCCGGTGGCCGCATCGGCCAAGAGCGCCGCCAAGGCCAAGCCGGCCGCCAAGAAGACCAAGCCCAAGGCGGTCAAGACGGTCTCCGCCCCCGCCAAGCCGGTGGCCGTGAGAGCCAAGGCCGGCCCGTTCGACACCGAACTGGAGCCGGTGAAGTGGGCCGCCCGGTTCTGAAGAAGCCTTAGTCGCGACTGGGGATCGCGAGGCCGCGCCGGACCGCCGGCCGTTCGAGGGCCCGCTCCAGCCAAGCGGGAACGGCCTTCAGGGAATCGTAGTCCACGAGCTCGCGCGCCTCGTAGAAGCCGATCAGGTTGCGCACCCAGCCAATGAGGGAGATGTCGGCGATGGTGTAGGCATCGCCCACGATCCATCGCCGGCCCGCGAGGCGAGCTTCGAGCACGGCGAGCAGGCGCCTGGCCTCGTCGCGGTACCGCTCGAGGGGCCGCTTGTCCTCGAAATGGCGGCCGGCGAACTTATGGAAGAAGCCGACCTGGCCGAACATCGGCCCCACCGCGCCCATCTGGAAGAACAACCAGGCCAGGGTCTCATAACGCGTGGCCGGATCGGCGGGCAGGAGCTGGCCGGTCTTCTCGGCGAGATAGACGAGGATGGCGCCGGATTCGAAAAGGCCTAACGGCGCGCCGCCCGGGCCGTCCGGATCGATGATCGCCGGGATCTTGCCGTTGGGATTGAGGGCGACGAATTCATCCGTGGCGTTCTCGCCGGCCATGATGTCGACGAGGTGGGCCTCGTAGGGAAGGCCAATCTCCTCGAGCATGATCGAGACCTTCACCCCATTGGGGGTCGGCAGGGAATAGAGTTGCAACCGCTCGGGATGCTTCGCCGGCCAGCGGCGGGCGATCGGAAAAGCGGCGAGGTCGGCCAAGGCGAAGCTCCTTGAAGGCATCTGAACCGTGTAGCATCGGCGCATATGGGGAGCGTGAACCGTGAGCGCCCTGCGTTTTTCCGCGACGATCGATATCCGGGGGATCAATCCGTTCGTGCGGGTGACCGCCGATCAGGCCGCTCGGCTCAAGAAAGGCTGGCGCAAGCCGCTGCCCGTGCGGCTGCGGGTCAACGGCAAGCCCGACGCGCCCTGGCGCACCAACCTGATGCCGGTCGGCGACGGCGGCTTCACCCTCTATCTGCCCGGCGCGGTGCGCAAGGCGTCGAAGACCCAGGTCGGCGACGCCGTCGTCGTCGAGCTCGAATTCGACGAGGCCTATCGGGGCGGGCCCGCGGCGCCACCGCCGCCCTGGTTCGCGAACGCCCTGGGCGCCAATGCGGCTGCCGCCAAGGCCTGGGAGGACCTGATCCCCAGCCGCCGCAAGGAAATCCTCCGCTACCTCGCCAACCTCAAGTCGGATGGCGCCAAGGCGCGGCATGTGGCGCGGGCCGTTGAGGTGCTCTCCGGCCGGCCGGGACGGTTCATGGCCCGGTCGTGGAACGAGGACCCGCGATCGGAGACGGCGGACGATGGGGCTGACTACGAACAGGTCCTCGATTTCTGGTTCAAGGAACTGGCGCCGCGGCAATGGTTCGCCGGCGGGGTCAAGCTCGACGAGGCCGTCCGCGCCCGCTTCGGCGGCCTCGTCGAGGCGGCCCGCGAGGGCGCCCTCGACGGCTGGGCGGCCAACCCGCGCGGGCGCCTGGCGCTCATTCTGGTGCTCGATCAGTTCTCGCGTCATGTGCATCGCAGCGGCCCGCTGGCTTTCGCCGGAGACGCCAGGGCACAGGCCCTGGCCGTGGAGGGCATCGGCGAGGGCGCGGACGAGACACTCGCGGACGAGGAGCGGCGTTTCCTCTACATGCCCCTGATGCACGCCGAGGACGCCGAGTTGCAGGCCTTGAGCGTCGAGAAATTCGCCACGACCGGCGACACGTCGGCGCTCTCATTCGCCCGGCGACATCGCGCGACCATCGAGCGTTTCGGCCGCTTTCCGCACCGCAACGCCGCCATCGGCCGCCCCTCGACCGCCGAGGAGGAGGCGTTCCTGGCCTCCAGAAAGCGCCGGCGCCGCGATCAATCGTTGTAGACCGGGGTCTGTTTGGCCCAGGAGGAGTTGGGATAGCGGGCGTGCAGGAGGCGGAAGGCGCGGCGTCCGGAGTGGTTGTGCGAGCCGCCGAAGTGGCCGACGTGAACCAGCCAATGCAGGGCCTCGGGAACCCGCGGATCGGCGGTGTGGGCCTGGCACCAGGCCAGCATCTCGTCCCAGATCGCCACCGAACCGGGCGGGTCGGGCTGGGGCTTGTCGTCGAAGCGCTCCTCGTAGATCGCCAGGCGCCCGCGCTCGGACGCGGCCTGCTGGGCGTCGATGAAGTCGGGCAGCCGCAAAGGGGCGGAGCCGCGGCCGCATTCGCTCAGGCAGGAAAGATCGGTGAGGTCGTCGGGCGTGCCTGGCTGATCCCCGTAAGGGGCTTCGGCGCCGAAGCCTCCGCCCTGATAGGCGGCGAGCGGCGGCGGCCGCGAGGCGGCCGAGGGCGCCTTGACCATCACCCAGTCCGCCCAGTGGTTCTGGAAGTCGACGATGCGGCGTCCCTCGGGCCGAACATAATAAGGCGCGAGATCGGGGCGCACGCCCGGATCCTTGGCCAGGACGAGGAATTCGGC
>DASXIE010000167.1:0-2659 GCA_036498165.1 Caulobacteraceae bacterium | reverse complement strand
ATCGCGCGGCACCAGGAAGGCCGAGATGCCGCCGGCCCCCTTGATGGCCGGATCGGTGCGGGCCATGACCGTGAAGAGCTGGGCCTTGTTGGCGTTGGTGATGTAGCGCTTGGCCCCGTTCAGCACATAGGCCTCGCCGTCCCGCGCGGCCCTGGTGCGCACCGCGGCGCTGTCGGAGCCGGCCTCAGGCTCGGTGAGGGCGAAGGACGTGACGATCTCCCCCGATGCGATGCCCGGCAGCCATTTCGCCTTCTGATCCTCCGTCCCGAACATCACCAGGCCCTGGCTGCCGATGCCGACATTGGTGCCGATGGCCGAGCGGAAGGCCGGGCTGGCGTGGCCGAGCTCCATGGCCACCCGGCACTCGTCCTCCATGGAAAGATCGAGCCCGCCGTAGGCCTCGGGGATGGAAAGGCCGTAGAGGCCGAGCGCCCGCATCTCGGCGAGCACGCCTTCGGGGATGGCGTCGTTTTCCGCCACCTCGGCCTCCAGGGGGCGCAGGCGTTCGGCGACGAAGCGGCGGACGCCGCCCAGCAGCTGTTCGCGGGTGTCGGCGTCCAGGGCCATGCGATCGCCTCCTCTTCTTGGCGCGCCAGCCTATGTTCGTATAGGGCCAAGGCCAAGCAGCGGAGGGCTATGGGTGAGTAAAACCGAACCGACCTGGACCGGCGAGCCGATCGCCGAGGGGGAGTGGGCCGGCTGGCGGATCTGGGGCCCCGACCCTTTCGAGCTGCTCAGCGGCCCCTTCTACGCCCGCGCCGAGCCGGGCGGGGCGATGGTCTGCGCCTTCCGCGCCGGGCCCAAGCACATGAACGGCCACGGGGCGATGCACGGCGGGGCCCTGATGACCTTCGCCGACTACGCCCTCTTCGCCATCGCCGGCGAGGAGATCAGGGAGACGAGCGCGGTCACCGCCCAGATGAGCTGCGAATTCATCGACGCCGCCTTCGAGGGCGAGATCGTCGAGGCCCGCGGCGAGATCATCCGCTCCGGCGGCTCCCTGATCTTCCTGCGCGGCATGGTCACCGCTGACGGCCGCCCGGCGCTCAGCTTCTCGGCCATCCTCAAGAAGCTGCGCCGCCGGTAGCCCGCCGCCCCTCCCCTCGTCATCCCGCACGAAGGCCGAAGGCCGCAGATGCGGGACCCAGGGCGGCCGCACCGCGCCCGTCACCCCTAGGTCCCGGACAGCTCGCTACGCTCGCTTCCGGGATGACGAGGGAAGAGCGCCGCGCCGCCAGACGGTTGCCCGCCGGCGGATTTGGCCCGACAACGTCCCGTTCGGGGAGCGAGACGGGCTTTGGCGAGCGAGCGTCGAGACGTTCTGCACAGCTGGTGCGTCCAGGCGCAATGGGACGCGCCGCGCGTCGTCGGCGGCGAGGGCGCCTGGCTCTTCCTGGAGGATGGCTCGCGCCTTCTCGACATGTCCAGCCAGGCCGAGTGCAGCAACCTCGGCCATCAGCATCCCAAGGTGGTCGCCGCCATCGGCGAGCAGGCGAAAAAGCTGCTTTTCGTAACCAACGCCTGGGGCGCGGCGCCTCGGGCCGATCTGGCCGCCCGCCTGCTGGAACTTTCCGGTTTCGAGGGCGGCCGGGTCTTCTTCACCCTCGGCGGCGCCGACGCCAATGAGCATGCCGTCAAGTTCGCCCGCCAGGCGACCGGCAAGCCGCTGATCCTCACCGGCGAGCGCTCCTATCATGGGGCGACCTACATGGGCATGGCCCTTTCCGGCGATGTCCGCACCCGCGCCTTGGCCGATCCGGCGGCGCTGGGCGTGCGCCATTTTCCGACCCCCGACGCCTACCGCGGCCAGGCGAGCGCGCGGGACTACGGCCTCATCGCCGCCGGCGCCGTGCGCGAGGCGATCGACGCGGCCCCCGGCGAGGTCGCGGCCGTGATGCTGGAAGCCAACGCCGGGACGAACGGTGTCGTCGCGCCCGACAGCTACTGGCCCGCGGTGCGCCAGGCGACGGCCGACGCCGGCGTCTACCTGATCGCCGACGAGGTGATGAGCGGCTTCGGCCGCTGCGGGGAGTGGTTCGCCTGGCGCCGCCACGGCGAGGCGGGCCGGCCGGACATCATGACCCTCGCCAAGGGCCTGACGGGCGCGGCCCTGCCACTGGGCGCAGTGGTGCTGTCGGCCGAGGTCGCCGGCCGCCTCGAGCACGAGATTCTGGCGACCGGCCTCACCTACTGCGGCCATCCCCTGTGCTGCGCCGCCGGCCTCGCCGCCCTGGCCGCCTATGAGGACGAGGATCTCATCGCCCGCTCGCGCCGGTTGGGCGCGGTGATGCTGACCGAGCTCGAAGCGATGAAGTCCCGCCACGAGGTGATCGGCGACGTGCGCGGCGGCCACGGCCTCTTCGCCGTTATCGAACTGGTCGCCGACCGGGCCAGCAAGGCCCCGCTGGCCCCCTGGCCGACGCAGCCGCCGGCCCTCAAGGCGTTCGCCCAGGCTGCTCTGGCCGAGGGGGTTTCCTTCGCCACCCGCGGGAACCTCATCCTGCTGGCCCCGCCGCTCGTCATCGCCGAGCCCGACCTCGCCGACGCCCTGGCCTTGCTCGACCGCCTGATCGGGCGCTTCTTTCCGTGAGGTTCAAGCGATCCACCCGAGGCGAACCATGAGTTTCCAACTGACCTACGCCACCATGTTCAACCCGCC
>DASXIE010000166.1:0-9835 GCA_036498165.1 Caulobacteraceae bacterium | reverse complement strand
CGCGCCAGATGGCCAGGCCCTCCTCCGCCGCGACCATGCCGGAGACGCGCCCGTCGGGGGCGGGCGACCACAGGGGGTCCATGGCCCAGGCGAGGTCTTCGAGCGGATCGCCCAGATGGACCATCTCCCAGTCGAGGACGGCGACGATCTTCCCCGCCCCGTCGTGCAGGAAGTTGCCGGCCCGATAGTCGCCGTGGACGACGCTGATCCGGCTGGCCGGCGGCGGGGGGGCGCGGCGCAGGCGGCGGATGGCGGCGCGGACGATCGGCTGGGGGTGCTGCTCGTCGGCCTCGATGACGCCGGCCCAATAGTCGAGCTCGCGCCGCCAGCATTCCCCGCATTCCGGGGCGCTCGCCGCCTCGAGGAGGGGGAGGCCGGCGACGGGCTCGCGGGCGATCCGCCCGAGGATGGTGAAGAACTGCTCGCCGATCGCCCCCGCTTGGGCGCCGAATGGATCGGCAGCGAAGGGGCTGCCGGCCGCGCCGCCGTCCACCCGCCGCATGATGAAGAACGGCCGCTCCAGTTCCGCGCCGTCGGCTTCCAGAACCACCGCCTCGGGGGCGGCCACGTCCTTGCCGGCGAAGGATCGGATGGCCAGGAACTCGGCCCGCCGGTCGGTCTCGATCAGGCTGCCGGGCGGGTCGCGGCGCAGGATGAAGCCCTCGCGGACGCCTTCGATCACCGCGTCGTAGCGATAGGTCTCGCGGCTCGCCCCGCCCGAGATCCGGGCCAGGTTCTCGACCGCGACCGGCGCCCCGCCGATGCGCGTGAGGTAGGCGGCGAGAGCGTCGGCCAGAATCACTTGGCGAAATCGAGGGTTTCAGTGAACCCCGACGGCTTGTGCGGCCCGAAGACAAGCTGCTCGAGGAGCCCGCGCCCGACCTCGGTCCCGCCCCGGCCGCTGCGCCAGGTGGCCTTGCAGAGGGCCTGGACGTGCAGGTGGTGGGGCTGGCGCGGATCGGCCTCGGCCAGCTTTACATCCTCGCGTTCGACGGCCAGGGCGCCGTGGGCGAGGCCATGCGTCCACTTGGGATGACCGTAGCCAAGGCCCAGCATGTAGAATTCGAACTGCGGCTCCAGCTCCACCTCGCCGCCGTCCCAGGAGATCAGCGCATGGCGGGCGTGGCGCGTGCCGGCCTTCCAGTCGATGGCGATCGTGGCGCCGGCGACGTCGCGCAGGCGCTCGGGGCCCGCGCCGTCCACCGCCCACACCGCCCGCCGGTTCCACGGCTCGCCCTCGCCGTCCTCGTTGCTGTGGAAGAAGAAGCTGCCGGTGGGGAAGTTGCACGGCGACCAGATCCAGTAGAACTGCGGGGCGACCGGGGGGACGATCTCCTGGCCGTCGCGCGTCCCCACCGGCCGCACGCCCCAGGAGCGGTCGCGGGTGCCGATGAAGCCGTCGACAGAGCGGCGCGCGCCGTCGAGCTCGATCCAACCGCTGTAGCGGCCGTTCTGGGTCAGGCGGGTGTAATCCATGACCGCGCGGGGGCCCTGGCGGCGGATGAACCTCGGCTCCTCGATCGGAAAGGCGCGGCCCTCGAAGACGATGTCGGCGGCGAGGCCCTGTTCCGGGGCCTCGACAATCAGGCGCAGGCGCTTCAGCGGCTCGACCACCTCGATGCGGATCGGCCCGACCGCGAGATCCATGCGCTCCATCGCCAGCCAGCGGCTGGCGTGGAGGGCGGTCTGCACGCCGTCGCGGATGACGCAGAAGCTGGCGTCGGCGATGTTGAGATGGGGATAGACCCCAAAGGCCAGGGCGAAGAAGTCGTCGCCCTCGGCCGGGTAGCCGCCGAAATAGTAGCGATCGTAGAAGTTGCGGTCGGTCCCGGCGAAGGCGATCGGCTCGCTGGTCTGGTGGATGGGATAGTCGTCGCCCCGGGTCAGAGCCATGGCCGTCACCTCGCTTCCCTCGACCCTATGATTGGAGCAAAGCCCATGGCAACACTGACGGCGGGTAAGAAGGCCGCTTCCTAGCTCCCTTCTCCCCTTGCGGGAGAAGGTGGCCTTGCGGAGCAAGGTCGGATGAGGGGTCGAGAAACGGCCGCAATGATCTCGCGCCAGCCAATTCCCAACCGCTGGCGAGACCCCTCATCCGGCGGGCTCTCGCCCGCCACCTTCTCCCGCAAGGGGAGAAGGAAATTGAGAAAGGAATTCGCTGAATGACGGCGCTCGAGACCATGATGCCGCCCGTGCAGTTCGCCGACGTGAACGGGGTGCGGCTGGCGTATTACGAGGCGGGGCCCAGGCGCGGGATTCCGATCCTGCTGTGTCATGGGTTTCCCGAGCTCGCGTTCTCGTGGCGCCATCAGCTGAAGGCCCTCTCCGAGGCCGGCCGCTGGGTGATCGCCCCGGACCAGCGCGGCTATGGGGCCAGCGAGCGGCCGCAGGCGGTCGAGGCCTACGACATCGACCATCTGGCCGGCGACATGACCGGCCTTCTCGATCATCTGGGGGCCGACAAGGCGATCTGGTGCGGCCATGATTGGGGCGGGATCGTCGTCTGGCAAGCCCCGCTGCGCCATCCCACCCGCGTCGCCGGGGTGATCGGCCTCAACACCCCGTTCATGGCCCGGCCCCCGGCCGATCCGATCGAGATCATGCGCGCCCGGCTCGGCGAGGAGATGTACATCGTCCATTTTCAGCGCCCGGGAGAGGCCGACGCCATCCTGGACGGCGACGTCGCCAAGGCGATGAGTTTCTTTCTGCGCCGTCCCATGCCGGGCTCGCCGCCGGCCACGGGGGGCCTGGCCGGCGGCGGCGAGCGGGCCGAGGGGGAATCGGCCTTCGCCCTTGTCCGCATGCTCGAGGCCTATGATCCGGCCAGCGACCCGCGCCCGACCTTCCTCAGCCCCGAGGAGCTGGCGGTGTTCGTCGACACCTTCAAGCGGACCGGCTTTACCGGCGGGATCAACTGGTACCGCAACATGAGCCGCAACTGGCGGACCGCCGAGGGGCTCGCCGAGCGGGTCGATGTCCCCGCCCTGATGATCATGGCCGAAAAGGACGCCGTCCTGCCGCCCTCGGCCGCCGACGGCATGGAGGCCTTCGTCCCCGACCTGGAGAAGACCCTGATCGCCGATTCCGGCCACTGGACGCAGCAGGAAAAGCCGGCGCAGGTCAATCACGCCATCCTTGACTGGCTGGACCGCCGCTTTCCGCAGTAGAAGGCGGCGATGGACCGCGCCTCCCTCCCCGCCCCCATGTCGTCAGCCGGCCGGCGGGGACTCTATGTGGAGACCGAACCGTTCAGCTCCGGGTGGATGGCGGCCGGGAAACACGAGATCTACTTCGAGGAATGCGGCCTCAAGACCGGCCGGCCGGCGGTGGTCCTGCACGGCGGCCCCGGCGGGGCGATCAACCCGACCATGCGCCGGTTCTTCAACCCCTCGCGCTGGCGCACCGTGCTCTTCGACCAGAGGGGCTGCGGGCGCTCGCGTCCCAACGCGTCGCTGGACGACAACACCACCTGGGCACTGGTCGAAGACATCGAGCGCCTGCGCCGGCATCTGGGCGTCGAGACCTGGACGGTGTTCGGAGGCTCATGGGGCTCGACCCTGGCGCTGGCCTACGCCATCCGCCATCCCGAGCGCGTGGCCGGGCTGATCCTGCGCGGAGTCTTCCTGCTCACCCAGCGCGAGCTGAACTGGTTCTACCAGGACGGGGCCTCGATGATGTTCCCCGACGCCTGGGAACGCTTCGCCGCCCCTATCCCGCCCGCCGAACGCAGCGACATGGTCGCGGCCTACTACCGCCGCCTGACCGGCCATGACGCCAAGGCCCGCGACGCCGCGGCCGCCGCCTGGAGCCAGTGGGAGGGCGATACCCTCTCCCTGCGCGGCCCCCAGGCCCGGCCGGCCAAATTCAACGAGGCCGAGTTCGCCCAGGCCTTCGCCCGCATCGAATGCCATTTCTTCGCCCATCGGGGGTTCTTCGACGAGGATGGCTGGATCCTCAAGAACATCGCCTCGGTGCGCGCCATCCCTGGGTGGATCGTCCAGGGCCGCTTCGATGTCGTCACCCCCATGGAGAGCGCCTGGTCGCTGAAACAGGCCTGGCCCGAGGCCCGCTTCGAAGTGGTCTGGGACGCCGGCCACGCTTCCACCGAGCCCGGCATCATCGACGCTTTGGTCAGGGCGACGGACCTGGCGCTGGTGAGCTAGAGGCAAACCTTTTCCCCTAGAGCAGCGCCCCCCGGCCGCTGGTGACTTCGCTGTAGCGGTGGACGCGGACGGCGAGGACGAGGGCGAAGCCCGCCATCATGGTGATCATCACCGTGCCGCCGAAGGAGAGCAGCGGCATCGGCACCCCGACCACCGGCGCCAGGCCCATGACCATGGCCCCGTTGATCAGCACGCACAGCGAAAAGGTGACGATCACTCCCGCCGCCGCCAGGCGTCCGAAATGGCTGTGGGCCACCGAGGCGATGCGCAGGCCGATGGCGATCACCGCCGCGTAGAGCAGCAGCACCCCCACGCAGCCGGCGAAGCCGAATTCCTCGGCGAGCGAGGAGAACATGAAGTCGGTGGATTTCTCGGGCAGGAAGTTGAGCTGGCTCTGGGTTCCAAGGCCGAAGCCCTTGCCCAGCAAACCGCCGGATCCGAGCGCGATCTTGGACTGGATGATGTGATAGCCGGCCCCGGAGCGGTCGGCCTCCGGATGAAGGAAGGTGAGCAGACGGGCCCGCTGATAGGCCTTGAGGACGAAGAGGAACACCGCCGGCAGGGCCGCCGCCAGGCCGAAGAGGCCCGCGCCCACCAGGCGCAGGCTCAGGCCCGCCAGGATCATCATGAAGCCGCCGGTGCCGGCGATCAGCACCGCGGTGCCGAGGTCGGGCTGGTGGGCGACGATGGCGGCCGGGGCGAGGATCAGGGCCGCCGGTATCAGCAGCCACCAGGAGAAGCCGGCGAATCGGGCCGGCAGGGAATGGTAGAAGCGGGCCAGGGCGAGGACCAGGCCGAGCTTGATGATCTCCGAGGGCTGCAGGTGGATGGGGCCGAGATCCAACCAGCGCTGGGCGCCCATGTGGGTGTGGCCGATCACCGCCGCGGCGAGGAGCATGACGAGGCCGAGGGCATAGACCGGATAGGCCAGAGCGAACCAGACCCTGAGGTCCATGACCGCCAAGGCGATCATGATCGGGAAGCACACCGCGTAGAGGCCCAGGTGCCGATCGGCCCATGGGTTCCACGATCCGCCGGCGATGGAATAGAGCATCAGCGTGCCGACGATAGCGATGGCGGTCAGGACCAGGCACAGGGCCCAGTCGATCTCGCCGAGCTTGAAGGAAAGCCGCTCGCGTTCGCCAGGCCGGCTGAGGGCGCTGTCGGTCATGCCACCTGGCCGGCCGGCGGGGCGGTCGGAGCGTTGGCAGGTTCGCCCGGCTCCGGCATCGGCGTGACGATGCGGGCGCGCACCTGCGGGTCCTTCAAAAGGGCGATGCGCATGAGCTGGGCGGCCTTGGGAGCGGCCGCATCGGCTCCGAACCCGCCGTGCTCCACCAGCACGCTCATGGCGTAGCGGGGGTCGTCGTAGGGGGCGAAGGCGATGAACCAGGCGTGGTCGCGCATCGCCCAGACGCCTTGCGCCCCATGCGCGCCGTGGCCGGACGTGTAGTTGTGGGTCTGGGCCGTGCCGGTCTTGCCGGCCATCTTGATGGGACCCAGGCCGAGCTGGGCGGCGTGATAGGCGGTGCCGCCGACGTCATTGGCGACGCTTGCCATGGCGGCGCGCACGAAATCGAGGTGCTCGCGGGCGAACGGCAGTTCCGGCGCCTCGACGCCGGATGGCTGGACCACATCGCCGATGGAATGGACCAGGCGCGGCTGGAGCGCCCGCGAACCGTTGGCCAGGCGCGTGGCCATCACCGCCAGCTGCAGGGCGTTGACGCTCACATAGCCCTGGCCGATGCCCATGCTCGGCGTCTCGCCCGGATGCCAGACCGGATCGCGCGGGAAGGCGCGGCGCTTGTAGGCGGTATCGGGGATGATCCCCGGTTTCTGGCCTGGTATGCCCAGGTCGAACGTCTGGCCCAGACCGAACTTGCGGGCGGTGGCGGCGATGCGGTCGGGACCGACGCTGAGGGCGGTCTGGTAGAAGAAGATGTCGCACGACGACTTGATGGCGTTGTGCATGTCCTGGACGCCGTGGGCCTTGTCGCAGTGCCAGACCCGTCCGCCCCACGCCCAGGCGCGGTTGCAGACATAGGTGCGGTGGGGATCGACGCCGGCTTCCAGCGCCGCCAAGGCGACCATGGTCTTGAAAGTCGAGCCGGGCGGATAGTTGGCGGTCAGGGCCTTGTTGAACAGCGGCTTGCGGTCGTATTCGGCCAGGGCCTTGTATTCCGGCCCGGTGAGGCCCTTGACGAAGCGGTTGGCGTCGAAGCTTGGGGCCGAGGCCAGGCAAAGGATGTCGCCGGTCCGGCAATCCAGCATCACCGCCGCGCCGCTGTCCTCGCCGAACACCTCCAGGGCGCGGTTCTGGATGTCGGCGTCGAGGGTCAGGCGGATCGGCGCGCCGGGGACCGAGGGGATGTCGCCGCCGGGATCGTCGCGCACCACCCGGCCCTTGACGTCGACCTCGACCTTGCGGGCTCCGGCCTTGCCGCGCAGGTCCAGGTCGTAGGCCTTCTCCACGCCCTGGCGGCCGATCCTGAAGCCGGGATTGAGCAGGATCGGGTCGGCGTTGGGGCCGGTCTTGTCGATGTCGCTCTTGTTGACCTTGGCCACGTAGCCGATCACGTGGGCGAAGGCCCCGCCGAACGGATAGACCCTGACCTCGCCCATGTCGGCGGTGACGCCCGGCAGTTCGGGGGCGCGGACATTTATCGCGGAGAACTCCTCCCAGCTCATGTCCTCGATGACCGCCACGGGGGCCTTGCGCGGGGCGGCGGCGATATCGGCGGCGAGGCGGGCGCGGCGGGCGTCGTCCATGGGCGCCAGCCGGGCGAGATTGGCCAGGGTCTCTTCGACATCGACATTCTGGTCGGTGGCGACCAGCAGGCGGAAGGCCGGCCGGTTGGAAGCCAGCACCACCCCGTTGCGGTCGAGGATCAGGCCGCGCGGCGGCGGGGTGAGGCGGAACTCGAACTCATTGTGCTCGGAAAGCATCTTGTAGCGGCCGGCTTCGAGGATCTGCAGCTCGCCAAGCCGGCCGACCAGGGCCAGGATGCCGACGCCGGTGATGCCGCCGAACAGGAAGGCGCGGCGGTGGAAGCGGGATTGCCGCTCGTTGACCTCGTCGAAATGAAAGCTCGGCTGGCTCATCGATAACGGGTTTCCGAGGCTTCATAGCGCTCGATGAGCCGCCAGGCGAAGGGGAAGAGGACCACGGTGATCAACAATTGTTCGCCCACCCCCAGAAGGGCGGGGACGCGGCCGGCTCGCAGGCTCGTCAGGACCATCCCGACCATCATGGCCGTGGCGCAGGCGGCGGCGTACCACGCCAGGAGGCCAAGGAATTCCCGCCCTGACAAGATGCGCCGGGCGGCGAAGACCAGGGCGTAGGCGGCCAACAGGCAGGTGGGCCACAGGCCGAGTGGCCCGCCCCACAGCAGATCAAGGGCGAGGCCAAGGCCGGTCAGGACCAGCGGCGGGACGATCGAGGGCCGGGCCATGGCCCAGGCGAAGGCGGGGACGAGGGCGAAAACGGGTTCGGGGGCCTGCAGCCCCGCCACCCTGACCGGCGTGGCCAGGATGAGGGACGCGGCGAGCGCCGCGGCCGCGGGGACACCGTACCAGACAAGAGGCGAGAGGGGCGGCCGTCGCCTGGCGATCATGGCGCGGGGGCCTTGGCCGCGGCCGGCGGGCTGGGGACGATGGTCGCCGGCGTCTCTGGGGCCTCGGTGGCGGTCGAGGGCAGTTCGCGCGGCGCCAGTTCGGCCGGGCTGGCCAGCTGGGAGAAATCCTTGAACAACAGCACACGGACGAAATCGATCGGAGCGGCGTCGGCATCGAGCGCCACCCGCCAGGCGCCGCCGAAGCCGCGCACGGCGGTTCCGACCGGCAGGCCGCGCGGGGCCACCCCGCCGTCGCCGGACGTCAACACTCTGTCGCCCTCATGCAGGGCGTCGTGGGTGCGAAGATAGGCCAGCGCCGGATTGGGCCCCCCGTCACCGGTCAGTATGGCCCGGCCGTTGGTGCGGACGATCATGACCGGAACGCGGCTCTCCACGTCGGTGAGCAGCAGCACCCGGCTGACGTGGGGGCCCACCCCGGCGATGCGGCCCACCAGGCCATGTTCGCTGAGCACCGGGTTGCCCTCCGTGACGCCCTGGTCGGCCCCGGCGTTGGCCAGGCGGCTGTTGGAGAAGGGCCCGCGGGCGTCCAGCACCGTGTCGGCCGACACCATCGGCATGGGCGGATCGGTGGCGATGCCGAGGAGGCCGCGAAGCCGTTCGTTCTCATGGCGCAGGGCCAC
Source organism: Caulobacteraceae bacterium (assembly GCA_036498165.1). GTDB lineage: Bacteria > Pseudomonadota > Alphaproteobacteria > Caulobacterales > Caulobacteraceae > Acaudatibacter. The sequence goes on along the minus strand of DASXIE010000166.1, from coordinate 1,417 downwards.
CGCCTGATCCTTCCAGGTCCGGGCGGCGGCGAGCTCGGCGCGCAGCTCGCCATTCTGCGAGCCGGCGCGCAGGTAGTCCCCGACGTAGCCGATCGCGTCGCCGGTCCAGCGCACCGGGGCGCTCATGACATCGCCGGTCGGAGAGGCGAGACCGTCGGCGGCGCGGCGCAGGCCGGCGAAGGTCCGGCCGTGCGGTCCGTCGGAAAGAAACAGGCCCACGCCCACGGCGATCGCCGCGACGAGGGCGACCCCGGCCAGCCAGATCAGCGGCGGCTTGATCTCCCCCAGGGGTCCGTCGCGAAGCGACACCAGACCGGCCTCCTAAAGGCGCACTTTAGCTTAGAACAGGCTGTTCTCGAGCAGCCCCTTCATCCACTGCGGATGCTCGAGCACCTTGCCGACACCGAGCGCCACGCAGGTCAAGGGGTCGTCGGCCACGGTGACCGGCAGGCCGGTGGCGTCGCTGATCTCCAGGTCGAGGCCGCGCAGCAAAGCGCCGCCGCCGGTCAGCATGATGCCCTTGTCGGCGATGTCGGCGGCCAGCTCCGGCGGGGTCGCCTCCAGGGCGACTTTCACCGCCTCGATGATCTGGGAAGCCGGTTCGGCGACGGCGTCGGCGGCCTGTTTCTCGCTCACCGTGACTTCGCGCGGAACGCCCTGCATCAGGTCGCGGCCCTTGACGTCGATGGAGAGACCATGGCCGTCCTCGGGCGGGCGGGCGGTGCCGATCTCCTTCTTGATGCGCTCGGCGGTCGTCTCGCCGACCAGGAGATTGTGGTGGCGGCGCATGTAGCTGATGATCGCCTCGTCCATGCGGTCGCCGCCGACCCGCTCGGAGCGGGTGTAGACGATGCCCGACAGCGACAGCACGGCCACCTCGGTGGTGCCGCCGCCGATGTCGACCACCATCGAGCCGGTCGGCTCGTGGATCGGCAGGCCGGCGCCGATCGCCGCGGCCATCGGCTCGTCGATCAGGCCGACGCGGCGCGCGCCGGCGTTCAGGCACGAATCGTTGATGGCGCGGCGCTCGACCGCGGTGGCGCCTGACGGCACGCAGACGATCACCTTCGGGTTGGTGAAGCCGCGGCGGTTATGCACCTTGCGGATGAAGTGCTTGATCATCTCCTCGGCGACTTCGAAGTCGGCGATGACACCGTCGCGCATGGGGCGGATCGCCTCCATGTGACCGGGCGTGCGGCCCAGCATCATCTTCGCTTCGATGCCGACGGCGTGGACCTGCTTGCGGCCGCCGACGTTACGCAGCGCAACCACGGAGGGTTCATTCAGCACGATCCCCCGCCCCTTCATGTAGATGAGGGTGTTGGCGGTGCCGAGGTCGATGGCGATGTCGTTCGAGACGACGCCGAACAGGGACGAAAACATTTCACGCTCGGGTCAGAGAAGAGGGATGGAAACG
>DASXIE010000165.1:0-3317 GCA_036498165.1 Caulobacteraceae bacterium | reverse complement strand
TACCTGCCGCTGCGGCGAACTTGCGTCGACGGAGCGCACGGCATGGAAGAGGATCGCCCCCTCGCCCGTTATCGCGCCGTATTCATTTCCGACATCCATCTGGGCACGCGTGGCTGCCAGGCCGAGTTCTTGCTCGACTTTCTACGCCAGATGAGCTGCGAGCGGCTCTATCTGGTTGGCGACATCGTCGACGGCTGGCGGATGAAGGGGGGCTGGTACTGGCCCCAAAGCCATAATGACGTGGTCCAGAAAATCCTCCGCCAGGCGCGTAAGGGGACGCGGGTAACCTATATCCCCGGCAACCATGACGATCGGGTGAGGGATTTCTGCGGGGTGCATTTCGGCGGCGTGGTGGTGGCTCGCGAGGCGATCCATCAGACGGCGGACGGTCGCCGCTTCCTGGTGCTGCATGGCGATGAGTTCGACGCCGCCGCGCGCCTGGCGCCTTGGCTCGCCTTTTCCGGCGACTGGGCCTACAGGATCGTCCTTAGGCTGAATACCGTTCTCAATCGCGCCCGGCGGCGCCTGGGCCTTCCCTACTGGAGCCTCTCGGCCCTTCTCAAGGCCAAGGTCAAGAACGCCTTGCAGTTCATCGACAATTTCGAGGTGGCGCTGGCCGCCGAGGCCAGGCGGCGCGGCGTCGACGGGGTGATCTGCGGTCACATTCACAAGGCCGAGATGCGCGATATCCGCGGAGTCCTCTATGTGAACGACGGCGACTGGGTGGAGAGCTGCACGGCCATTGTGGAGCACTTCGACGGCCGGCTGGAAATTCTGCCCTGGGCGAAGATCGGTTCGTGGTCCATGATCGAACGGGCGCGCGTCGCATCGGCGCCAAGTACGGAACCCGCGATCGCCTGATGCGCATATTGCTGGCTACGGACGCCTGGGAACCCCAGGTCAATGGGGTGGTGCGCACGCTTGCCCGGGTGGCGCGCGAGCTTCGCGACATGGGCGATCTCGTCGAGGTGATCAGCCCCGACCAGTTCCCCACCTTCCCCTTGCCCACCTATCCCGAGATCAAGCTCGCCGTGGGGGCCTATGAGAAGGTGCAGCAGCGCTTCAAGGCCTTCGAGCCGGAGGCCATTCATATCGCCACCGAGGGGCCGATCGGCTTGGCGGCGCGCCGCATCTGCCTCGAATGGAAGCTGCCATTCACCACCAGCTATCACACCCGCTTCCCGGAATACGTCTCCGCCCGCCTGCCGCTGCCTCTCGCCGCCGGCCACGCCTACATGAAGTGGTTCCACAAGCCGTCGGGGCGCTTGATGGTCGCCACCCGGACCATGGCTGACGAGCTCGACAAGCAGGGATTTCGCAACATTTCCGTCTGGTCGCGGGGGGTCGACACCGATGTCTTCCGGCCGCGGGCGACCGGCGAGCCAGACCTCTTCGCTGATCTCGACCGGCCGGTGTGGCTGAACGTCGGCAGGGTCGCCGTGGAGAAGAACATCGAGGCATTCCTCGCCCTCGATCTCCCCGGTTCGAAGGTGGTGGTCGGCGATGGGCCGCAGCGCGACGAACTCGCCGAGCGGTATCCACAAGTCCGTTTCTTGGGAGCCAAGTTCGGCGCCGAGCTCGCCGCATGCTACGCCAGCGCCGACGTCTTCGTCTTTCCCTCTCTCACCGACACCTTCGGTCTAGTGATCCTCGAGGCCTGGGCCTCAGGCCTGCCGGTGGCCGCCTTCACCGCCCCAGGGCCGGCGGACCTCATTCCAGGCTCGGGAGCCGGGGCGCTAGGACCGGACCAGAGCTGCGGGCTTCAGGAGGCCTGCGTGGCGGCTCTCGAGATTGATCCGGACCAGGCCCGCGCCGCCGCCCTGCGCTATTCCTGGCGCTCGTGCGCCGAGGAGTTCCGCCGCTTGCTGCAGCCCTATCCAGAACCTGAGAAGAGCCGGTTCTGGCGCCGCCTGCGCCGCTTGGCGCGCTTGCGCCGCGGGCCTCGGCCGGACCAGTCCGCGGCCTAAGTATCGGCTACGCCGCTTCCAGGTCGAACTGCAGGGCCGCCAGGCGAGCGTAGAGGCCGCCCTTGGCGATGAGTTCGCTGTGAGTCCCTGTCTCCACAACCGCTCCGGACTCCATGACCACGATCCGGTCAGCCTTGAGCACGGTGGCGAGGCGATGGGCGATCACCAGCGTGGTGCGCCCGTTCATGGCTTCGTCGAGGGCCCGCTGGACAAGGCGTTCGTTCTCGGCGTCGAGCGCGCTTGTCGCCTCGTCCAGCAGCAGGATCGGCGCGTCACGGACCAGGGCGCGAGCTATCACCAGGCGCTGGCGCTGGCCGCCTGACAGCGACTGGGCGCGCTCGCCCAGTCGGGTCGCTGGGCCCCTGGGGAGCGCGGCCAGGAATACCTCGGCCTGGGCGGCGCGGGCGGCGGCGAACAGCGCAGCCTCGTCGGCGTCTTCGCGGCCGAATTGCAAATTCTCCAGCGCCGAGCCGGAGAACAACGGCGCGTCCTGCGCCACCAGGGCGATGCGGCCGCGCACCTCGGCCGGGTCGGCCTGGCGGACATCGACCCCATCGATCCTGACCTCGCCAATCGTCGGGTCATAGAAGCGCAGGATCAGGCGCAACACCGTGCTCTTGCCGGCCCCCGATGGGCCGACCAGGGCGACTCGCTCGCCGGCACGGACATGGAGGTCGAAGCCGTTGAGCGCCGGTAAGTCCGGCCGCCCCGGGTAGGCGAAGACGACGTGGTCGAGTTCAATCTGGCCGCGCGCCGGCGATGGCAGGGGAACGGGGTCGGGCGGCGCAGCGATCGTCGGCCGGGCGCGAAGCAGGTGGGCGATGCGCTCCATGGCGCCAGCCGCCTTCTGCACCTCGCCCCAAACCTCGCTCAAGGCGCCCACCGAGCCCGCCGCCAGCACCGCCAGGATGGCGAACTGCAGCAAGGCGCCGGCGCTCATCTGGCCGACGACGACCTGGCGGGCCCCCAGCCAGAAGATCATCGCCACCCCGCCGAACACCAGGGCGATGACAAGGCCGGTCATCACCGCCCTGGCGCTCACCCGCGACATCGAGGCCGCGAACGCGGCTTCCACCGCGGCGCTGAAGCGATCTCCGACGCTCTTCTCCCGCCCGAACGCCTGGACAGTCTCGGCCGCCTGCAGGCTCTCGCCGGCGAATGTCATGGCCTCGGCGAACCGGCTCTGCGCCTCCGCCGAGAGGGCGCGCACCCGTCGGCCGTAGAGCACAAGGGGGGCCAGGATCAGGGGTCCGAGCAAGACCACGTAGAAGGTCAGGAGCGGTGAAACGAAGATCAGCAGGACGACGGCGCCGATCATGGTGAGCAAATTTCGCAGGGCGATCGAGGCGG
>DASXIE010000164.1:0-4653 GCA_036498165.1 Caulobacteraceae bacterium | reverse complement strand
GAAGTTCAGGGTCGTCGCCGCGCCGGTGTTCTCGATGGTCCCCGAGCCCAGCAGGTTGGTGATCGCCAGGGGGTGGCCGGCGGCGTCGAGGAAGGCGGCGGCGGCGATGGTAGTGGCGGTCACGGCTCCGTTCACGTCGTGGTCGGTGAGGTGGAAGAAGCTGTCGTCGCCGGCCCTGAGCGTGCCGGTGGCGATGTTGACGGCGAAGGCGCCCGCGCCGGTGAATTGAAAGCCGGCCGGGGTGTTCCAAATCACCGTCCCGGTGAAGGCGCCGATTCCGAACGTCAGGGTCCCGGTGGAGAGATGGTAGGTCCAGGGATGGGTGGCGCTGGTGGCCAGGGTCATCCCGGACGCGGCGGCCAGCGTGGCCCCGCCGGTAATGTCCAGCGTAGATGGCAGGGTGAAATCGACCTTGGCCATGAATTTGGTCGCGGCCAGCAGGGTGAGCCCCCCCGACCCGAGGGCGCCGGCGCTGGCGGCCTCGAGCGACCCATGGAAAATACGACTCCCTCCGGAAAAGGTGTTGGCGTGGGTGAGAATGGTCGTTCCGTTGCCCCCGTTGACGACCTCGCCGGTCCCGGAGATGATGTTGGCCACCGTCAGTGTGTTGCTGTGGTCGAATTCAAGTTCGCCATCATCGCTGACCGCGCTGGCCGCCGAGATTGTGCCCGTTGCCCCCCCATCGCCGAGAATGAGGATGCTGAGCGATCGTATCTCCGTTAACCCTGTGTAGGTGTTTGCGCCGCTCAGCTGTTGTTGCGCACCCACCAAGATTGACAGCTTGCCGGTGATCTGGCCGGCGAAGTCGGATATCCCCGGAAAGCCGAGCGTGGCGGCGGTGGCGCTGGTCACGTTGCCGGACCCCAAGAGGTTCTCGATCGTGGCGTCATAGCCGTGCAGGTCGATCGTCGCGCCGGCGGCCACGGTCGTCTGCTCATTGGCGCCGTAGCCGTTGAAAAGCAGGCCGAAATTGGCGTCTCCCGCCTGCAGGGTCCCGGCGTTGACGTTGATCCGAAAGGGCGGCAGCAGGGGCAGGTCGCCGGTGAATCCCGAGGCCGGTCCGGTTTTCCAGATTACCGTGCCGTCCGCCCCGGCGGCGCCGAAGTTCAAGGTGACGGGATTGGCGAGCTGCACCGTCCAGCCATCAACCCCTCCGAGCGTGAACGACGTCCCGCGGGCGGCCGCGATCGTGCCGCTGAGCCCGCCGGCGCTTTGGAACGTCAGGTCGCTGTCCAGCGCGACCGTGGTGGTGTTGGTCAGCTCGCCGGCGTCGACCAGCAGGGAGGCGAAACCGAGCGCATTGGGATTGCCAATCACCAGCTTGCCGCCGTCCAGCCAGCTGGAGCCGAGCGCATTGGCGCCGTCTAGGATCACGGTCCCGTCATGGAGGTTGAGCCCGCCGCGCGCGACCAGCGACCCCCCGGCGCTCTCGCTGAAAGTGGCGCCCGCGCCGGCCACGGTCAGCGACCTGGCCTGGGCGGCGGTGCTCAGGGCGAGCGTGTAGGCCGTCCCGAGCGTGCTCAGATAGGCGTCCAGCGATGCATTGGGCTCGCCGGCCGACCAGTCGGCCGCCGTCGTCCACACGCCGCTCATGTTGAACCAGTTACTGTAGGTCATCGCCTCGCCCCCCACGCGTCTAGAGGGCGTTCGCCGCCCATCGCGCTCGCGAGACTAGGTCAGGCTGGATTGTGTCGCGACAGAAACATCGAAATCCGTCGCGTTTTCTGCTAGATTCGCCCCGTGGACATGTCCTCAAGCTCGCTGTCGAGCGTCATCGGGGGAGTTCCGATATGACTGATCCCACCACCCCTGCCGCCGTCCATATCCCGCCCTCGGAGAGCGAGACCGGCGGCGGCTTGTTCGTCGAACACCCGCACCATGCGCGCACCGAGGAGCGCCTGGCCAAGCTCGAGCGCCGCTCGGAGATGATGATGCTGGCGGTGATCATCGCCTTCGTAGTGGCCATCGGCATCGCCTTGTTGATGTACAACACCCACGTCGCTTGGTAGGCCCTCAGCCGGCCATGGCCGCCGCGTGGGCGCCCGCGTAGTAGTCGGCTAGGCGATCCAGCGCCCCGGCGCAGTCGCCTTCGAAGCATGAGCCGTGCATCACCGCCAGGCGGGCGGCCTCGAACCGCTTCAGCCCGCGGATGGTCGCCGCCGTCGTGGCGGTGAGTGAGGAGGCGTGGAAGCCGTCCTCGGTGCGGATGGCCAGGGGGACGATGTCCTCGGGGGTGATCGCCGGCCCGTCGCCGACCTGGGCGAACAGATCGCCGCAAAACAGGGTGCCGGTCGTCTCCTCGAACATCAGGCCGCTTTCCCAGGCATGCGGCACGTGCGGGGTGTCGATCCATCTGACCCGCTTGCCGCCGAGATCGAGGCTCTCGCCATCGTTGAGGGCCCGTGGCGGGCGGTCGGCGAGATCGTTCAGCGACACCATGCAGGCGGTCTGGCCTTGGACGACCTGGGCCCGCGGCGCCGCGGCCAGCCACCGGTTCATCGCTCCGCATTCGTCGGATTCGACGTGACCAAAGGAGATCCATCTGAGCGACGCCACCGGCAGCACGGTGCCCGCCGCGGCGCTCACCGGCTCGAACATGCCGCGCGGCCCGCAGTGGAACAGGAGGGGCTCGTCGGCCTTCACCAGGTACTGATTGAAGGTGAACCCGGCCGGCGGGGCGACTTCTCCCACCCAGGTCGAAATCCGGAAGATCCCGTCGGCGATCTCATCGATCCGGGTGCTCATGGTGGTCCCTCCTAGAGTATGAATCGCGACAGGTCGGCGTTCTTGGCCAAGTCGCCGACCAGGCGGCGGACGTCGGGGGCGTCGATGGTCACGGCCTCGCCGGAGCGGTCGGAGGCGGTGAAGCTGATGTCCTCCACCACCTTCTCCAGCACCGTCTGCAGGCGGCGCGCGCCGATGTTCTCCACCGCGCCATTGACCTCCTGGGCGGCGTCGGCGAGGGCGTCGAGGGCGTCTTCGGTGAAGCTGAGGCTCACCCCCTCGGTGGCCAGCAGGGCCTGGTGCTGGCGGATGAGGTTCGCCTCCGGCTCGACGAGTATGCGGCGAAGGTCGTCGCGGGTCAGGGCCTTGAGCTCGACGCGGATCGGCAGGCGGCCCTGAAGCTCGGGCAGGAGGTCGCTGGGCTTGGCGACATGGAAGGCCCCCGAGGCGATGAACAGGATGTGGTCGGTCTTCACCGGCCCGTGCTTGGTCGAGACCGTCGTCCCCTCGATGAGCGGCAGGAGGTCGCGCTGCACCCCCTCGCGGGAGATGTCGGCCCCGGCCCGCTCGGCCCGGCTGGCCACCTTGTCGATCTCGTCGATGAACACGATGCCGGCGTTCTGGGCCAGGTCGAGGGCCTCGGCGGTCACCGTCTCGTCGTCCAGGAGCTTGTCGCTCTCCTCGGCGATCAGGGGCGCCCAGGCCCCGCTCACCGAAGTCTTCATCGCCTTGCGCCGGCCGCCGAAGGCCTTGCCCATCAAGTCGGAGAGATTGACCATGCTCATCGAGGCCCCCGGCTGGCCGGGGATCTCGAAGCCCCCGAGCGGTGAGGAGGTGTCGGGAAGGTTGAGCTCGACTTCCTTGTCGTCCAGTTCGCCGGCCCGCAGCTTCTTGCGGAAGGCCTCGCGGGTGGCCGGCCCGGCCGCCGCCCCGACCAGGGCGTCGAGCAGGCGCTCCTCGGCGCCCGCCTCGGCCTTGGCCTTGACCGCCCCGCGGCGCCGCTCGCGGACCATGGCCAGGGCGCTTTCCACCAGGTCGCGGACGATCTGGTCGACGTCGCGGCCGACATAGCCGACCTCGGTGAACTTGGTCGCCTCGACCTTCAGGAACGGAGCCTGGGCCAGGCGCGCCAGGCGCCGGGCGATCTCGGTCTTGCCGACCCCGGTGGGGCCGATCATCAGGATGTTCTTGGGCGTCACCTCGTCGGCGAGGTCGGCCGGCAATCTCTGCCGCCGCCAGCGGTTGCGCAGGGCAACGGCCACCGCCCGCTTGGCCTCGGCGTGGCCGACCACGAAGCGGTCGAGCTCGGAGACGATCTCGCGGGGGGAAAACTCGCTGGCCGCCATCAGACCGTTTCGACGACGAGGTCGCGGTTGGTGTAGACGCAGATGTCGGCCGCTATGCCCATGGCCCGGCGCGCGATCTCCTCCGCCCCGAGATCGAATTCCATGAGGGCCCGGGCCGCGGCCAGGGCGAAGGCCCCGCCCGAGCCGATCGCCGCCGCCCCGTGCTCGGGCTCGAGCACGTCGCCGACCCCCGAAAGGGTGAAGATGGCGTCCTTGTCGGCGGCGATGAGCATGGCCTCGAGGCGGCGCAGATAGCGGTCGGTGCGCCAGTCCTTGGCGAGGTCGACGCACGCGCGGGCGAGCTGGCCGGGATACTGTTCGAGCTTGCCCTCCAGCCGCTCTATGAGGGTGAAGGCGTCGGCCGTCGCCCCGGCGAAGCCGGCCACCACTTTGCCGCCAGCCAGGCGGCGCACCTTGCGGGCGTTCCCCTTGACGATGGTCTGGCCCATGGTCACCTGGCCGTCGCCGGCGATCACCGTCGAGCCGGCCTTGCGCACCGCCAGGATGGTCGTGCCGTGCCAGTGGGGAAAGCCGTCATCCATCCGCGCCCATGTGGCGGCGCGCGGGGTGAGGGTCAAGGCTG
>DASXIE010000163.1:0-35593 GCA_036498165.1 Caulobacteraceae bacterium | reverse complement strand
CGGCCTCGCCCGCCTGGGCGAAGGGCGCCATCGCGGCGCGGGCCGCCTTGTCCTGGGCGGCCGGCCAGATGAGACTGGCGATGGTGCGGCCCCGCGCCCGGGCGTCGAAGACCGCCAGCAGGCGCCGCGCCAGGGCGAGGGTCTCTCCGCTCCACGGCGCGGCGAGGCCGGCGGCGAGGCGGGCCTGGCTCTTGAGGATCAGGCCGTCGGTCAGCACCTTGAGGCCATTGGCGGCCAGGGTCGCGCCGGTGGTGGTGATGTCGACGATGAGCTCGGCCAGGCCGGCCGCCGGCGCCCCCTCGGTGGCCCCGGTCGACTCGACGATCCGATAGTCGGCCACCCCGCATTGAGCGAAGAACGTCCGTGTCTGGGCCGGATATTTCGTCGCCACCCTCAGGCGCCGGCCGCTGCGGGCGAGGATGTCGTGGGCCAGGTCGTCGACGTCGGCCATGGTCTCGACGTCGATCCAGCTGCGCGGCGCGGCCACCACCAGGTCGGCGCGGCCGAAGCCCAGGGCCATGAGCAGCAGGCTCCCGGCCAGCGCGCCCTCGCCCAGCAGGTCCTCGCCGGTCACGCCCAGGTGGACCTCGCCGGCGGCCAGGCCCGCGGCGATGTCCGCCGCCGAGGTGAGGCGCGCTTCGACCCCGTCGAAACCCTCCAGCGCCGCCCGGTAACCACGCGTGCCGCCGATCGGGCGCAGGACGACCCCGCAGTCGGCGAGCCAGGCCTCGACCTGGTCCTTGAGCCGGCCCTTCGAGGGGATGGCGAAGATCAGCGGCTCGCTCACGGCTCGCCGTCCCGCCAGGCGCGCCCGGGGCGGACCATGCAGCCCACCGCCCCGGTGGCGAGAGGGTGTCCGAGCCTCGCCGGCAGGCCGTCGTAGCGGCCGCCGGCGGCCACCGGCTGATCCTCGCCCAGCGCCGTGCTGCGGACCTCGAAGAGCACCCCATCGTAGTAGCCGAAGCCGCGGGCGAAGGCGGTGGCGAGGCGCCGCCGGCCGGCCCCGGCTTCGCCGAGCGCCGCCAGTCGCTTGTCCCATGCGGCCAGGACCGGGGCCAGCGGCCCCCCGCCGCCGCCGGCGAGGGCGCTCACCGCCGCCAGGGCCGCCGCCGGTTCGTCGACGATGGCGAGGTAGCGGCCGATCAGATCCGCTTCGGCGGCGCTCAGCCGCGGGGCCGCTCCCGCCGCCGCCCGCCGGGCCAGGCGATGGACGATGTCGCCGGCCGAGCGGCCGCCCACCGGCTCGATGGCCGCCAGGGCCCAGATCTCCTCGAGCACCGCCGCCGCCTCGTCTTCGCCGAGGCCGCGCAGCAGGCCGGCGAGGGCGCCCGCTTCTCCCTCGCCGCCGGTCTGGGCGGTGTCGAGTTCGCGGGCCAGGCGCCAGGGATGGGCGAAGGCGGCCCGCAGCCGCGCGGCCACGGGTTCGGCGATCCCGACCGCGGCGAGAAAGGCGGCGAACAGCGCCACGTCGCCGAAGAGGATGGAAAGGTCCTCGCGGCCGCCGGCCCGCGCCGCCTCCCAGGCCAGGCTCGCCATGGCCGCGTCGGCGCTGGGCGCATCGCCGGCCTCGTAGGCCTCCAGGCCGATCTGCAGGAACTGCTCGGTCCGTCCGCTGCCGGCCGGGGCCACCCGGAAGGCCGGGCCCTCGTAGGCGTAGCGACCTGAAGCCGCGCCGCCGGCGACGTGGGCCTGGGCGCACGCCAGGGTGAAGTCCGGACGCAGGCAGAACTCCTCCCGGCCCGGCCCCTGGACCAGGAACAATCGCTCGCGCAGGGCCTCGCCGGCGAGGTCGAGGTAGAGGCTGAGCGGCTCGGCGATGGGGGCGTTGAAGCGCGCGCCGCCGGCCGCCGTGAAGGGGGCCCGCACGGCGTCGAGCACCGCCGGCGGCACGGCCGCCTCCAGCCTCATCGGGCCGCGTCCACGATCCGCCGCACGGCGCTCGCCAGATCCTCGCGCGGCACGGTCACCTGGCCCGGACGGTCCTCGCGCCAGGCGCGGTTGTCGCTGACCCCTTCGGCGAGCGCGCGGCCGAGATCGAGGTCCTTGATGGTCACCGTGCCGGCGGCGATCTCGTCGTCGCCGAGGATCACCGCCGCCGGCGAGGCGCGGCGGTCGGCGTACTTGAGCTGGGCGCGCATACCCGATTCGCCGAGATAGACTTCGGCCGCCATCCCCGCCGCGCGCAATTCGCCGGCCACGGCGAAGTACTCGCCCATCCGCGATTCATCGAAGGCGACGATGACCACCGGCCCGCGGGGCGCCTCGGCCCCCGCCGCTCCCGCCGCCGCCAGCGCCGCCGCTAGGCGCGAGACCCCGAACGAGAAGCCGGTCGCCGGCGTCGCCTGGCCGGTGAAGCGGGCCACCAGGCCGTCGTAGCGTCCGCCACCGCCCATCGAGCCGAACCGGACGGTCTCGCCACGCTCGTCGGTGACCGGACGATTGAGCTCGGCCTCGAAGACCGCTCCCGTGTAGTACTCGAGCCCCCTGACCACGGCCGGATCGAAGGGGGCGGCGTCCTCGCTCACCCCAAGGCCGTCGAGCGCCGCGCCGATCCGCTCCAGCTCCTTCAGTCCCGCCTCGCCTTCGGCCGAGCCACCGATCACCGTCTCGAGGTTGCTCAGCGTGCCCGAGCGCGATGTCCCCGCCGCCTCGATGAAGGCGAGGACGCCATCCTTGGCGCCCGATTTCAGCTGCGCCCCCTTGGTGTAGGCCCCCGACTCGTCGAGCCGCCCGGCCCCCAGCAGATCGGCGACGCCCCGCGCCCCCAGCCGGTCGAGCTTGTCCACCGCCCTCAGGACCGCCAGGCGCTGGCCCTCGTCGGTCACGCCCTGGGCGGTCATCAGTCCGTTGAGAAGCTTGCGGTTGTTGATCCGCACCGCGTAGGCGTCGGCCGGCAGGCCCGCCGCGGCGTAGCCGGCCACGGCCATGGCGATGATCTCGGCGTCGGCCTCGGGCCGGGCCGAGCCGACGGTGTCGGCGTCGCACTGGATGAACTGCCGATAGCGCCCCGGACCCGGCTTCTCGTCGCGCCACACCGGCCCGAAGGCGTAGCGGCGGAACGGTTTGGGAAGGCTCGCCCAGTTCTCGGCCGCGAACCGGGCCAGGGGCGCGGTGAGGTCGTAGCGCAGGGCCAGCCACTGCTCGTCGTCATCCTGCACGGCGAAGACCCCGGCGTTGGGCCGCTCGGCGTCGGGGAGGAATTTGCCCAGGGCGTCGGCGTATTCGAACGCCCCCGTCTCCAGGAGCTCGAAACCGAACGACTCATAGACCTCGCTCACCGCGGCGATGATCGCCCGCTCGACGGTGAGGACATCGGCGCGCCGATCCAAAAAGCCGCGCGGGGCGCGCGCCAGCGGGCGGGAGGGAGCCTCGTCGGTCATGATGGCCGCGCTTAGCCGCTCGCCAGGGCCGCGGCAAGGAGCCTCAGGCGGGCTTCACCGCCAGCGCGTCGGTGAGGATCGCCGGGGTGAGCAGTTGCGGCAGGACCTGCGGCCGCTGCGCGCCGGGCGCATAGAAGAGATAGAGCGGCACGCCGATGCGGCCCTCGTCGGCCAGGGCCTTGGCGATGGCCGGGTCGCGGTTGGTCCAGTCGGCGACGAGGTAGACCGCGCCGGCCCGCTTGAAAGCCGCCGCGACGTCCGGGCTGGCGAAGGCCACCCGCTCGTTGACCTGGCAGGTCACGCACCAGGCGGCCGTGAAGTTGACCAGGACCGGGGTGCGGGCGGCGCGCAGGGTGGCGAGGCGGTCGGGACTGTAGGGGCTCGCGGCCAGCTTGCCGGGGGCCGGGGCCGCGGCCGCCGATGCCGCCGACACGGGCGGCTCGAAGGCGCCGGCTCCGACTGCCGCCAGGGCGAGGATCAGGCTGGCGGCCGCCGCGATGGCCGGCCACAGGCGGCCGCCTTCGCCCGCCGCCCGCCGCCTCTGGGTGACGCCGAACAGCCACGCCGCCATCGCCAGGGCCAGGGCGGCGGCGAAGAGCCGCGCCAGGCCCAGCGGCCCGGTCTGCTGCGAGAGCACCCAGGCCAGCCACAGCGCCGCGCCGTACATCGGAAAGGCCAGCAGCTTCTTGAGGCCATCCATCCACGGCCCGGGCCGCGGGAGGCGGCGGGTGAGGGTGGGACTCAGGGCCATGGCGGTGAACGGGGCGGCGAAGCCGAGGCCGAGGGCCAGGAACACCGCCAGGGCGACCGCCGGCGCCTGGGTGAGGGCGAAGCCCAGCGCCGGGCCCATGAACGGGGCCGTGCACGGCGCGGCCACCACCACAGCCAGGGCCCCGGTGAGCGCCGAGGCGAGCATCTCGCTGCGCGTCGTCAGGCCCGAGCCCAGGCCCTGAGCCGAGGCCCCGATCTCGTAGAGTCCGGAGAGGTTTAGGGCGGCGGCCAGCATGACCAGCGCCAGCAGGGCGACATTGAGCGGCGACTGCAGTTGGAAGCCCCAGCCGACCGCCTCGCCGGCCGCTCTGGCGGCGATCAGGGCCCCGGCCAGGGCGGCGAAGGTGATCAGCACCCCGGCCAGGAACGCCAGGCCCTCGCCGCGCGCCGCCGCTCCGCCGCCGTGCCGCGCCAGGGCCGCGGCCTTCATCGACAGGATCGGAAAGACGCATGGCATGAGGTTGAGGATCAGGCCGCCCAGGAAGCCATAGACCAGGGCCAGGGCGAGGCCGACATCGCGGCTCTGTCCAAGACGTCCCAGTCCGGCCGCGCCGGCCGGCGGCGGCCCCGGCGTGGCGGTGATCTCATAGGCCTTGCCGTCGACGGCGAGCACCCCGGCCACCGAAGCGGCGTGGGCGCCTGTCCCGCTCGCCAGGGTCAGTGTCAGTCCGCGCTGACCGCGCTCCACGGCCTGTGGCTTGGCCTGGTCGATGAGGGTGTCGGAGTAGGGGTAGAAATAGACGTCCGCCGGCTTGACCCCCGTCAGGGCCGGACCGGCGACGGCCAGGGTCAGCGGGCCGGCGTAATGGAAGCTGGCCTCCAGTCCGGCCGGCTTGGGCGCGGCCATCAGGGCGTCGGTGATCGCCTTGCCCCACTTCGGATCGAGCGGCGGCGCGCCGGACGTGACCGGCAGGGTAAGACTGACCTTGGCGCTCCCCGGCACGCACACCTCGGCGCAGACCAGGTAATCGACGCTGGCGCCGAGCGTTGCGCTATGGCCCGGCGCGGCGCTGGCCGGGATCTCGATCGGCGCCGCCAGGATGGCGCGGCCCTCGTAGCCGTAGTTCATGATCGGGCCGACCGGCAGACGCCGCGGGGCCGGCCAAACGATCGGTCCGGCCCGCCAGCCGGCCGGGAGGGCCCAGGCGATCTTGGTCGCCTCGCCGGCGTCGCCGGGATTGCGCCAATAGGTGTGCCAGCCCTTTTCGGCGGTCAGGATCACCGCCGCATAGAGGCTCGAGCCGGGGGCGGCGCCGGCGGTCTGGGCGGCCAGCTCGACGGTGACGTGCGGCGCGGCGACCGGCCCCGCCGCCGTCGCCCGGCCGGAGACGAGCGCCAGGGCGCAGATCATCAGAGCGAGGAAGGGCCTCATCGGCCCCTATCTAGGGCTTCGCGAAGCCCGGCGATACGTCCCCCGCTTGCGCCCACGCTTGGCCCCGGCCCATGATGGCCACATCAACCGGAGCCGCCCATGCCCGCCCCTTTCGACGAGATCCACATCGGCATGGTGGTCTCGCTCGGCGTGGCGGTGGTCGACGCCGGCGCCCTGGCGACCTTCGCCGCAGCCTTCACGCCCGCCTGGAGCGTCGAGCGCGGCGCCCCCGACGCCATGGTCTTCGCCATTTGGTCGCGTCTCGAGCAGGAAGCCTCCGCGGTGTGGCCGCAGACCAAGCGCCTGGGGGTCGACGCCCTGCGCTGGATGCGCAACCCGCCGGTCGGCGAGTTGCTGCGCGGCCGGATGACGATCATGGGCAAGGACGCGGTGGGCGAGGGCAAGGGCGTGGTCATCGCCCAGCACGACCTCCTCGACGAAGCCGGGCGCCTGGTCTTCTCCTGCCTCACCCGCAGCGTCTTCGCGCGGTGAGCGGCCTGCAACCCATGTTGCTGCTGATCAGCGCCGGACTGGTGGTGGTCCTGGTGCGGGCGCTGTTCGCCGGCAACATCCATTCGAAGTTCGCCGTCACCTACCGCGATGAGAACCCGGGGACCTTCTGGACCCTGTGGATCGTCCTGCTCCTGCCGCTCGCCGCGGTTCTCCTGCTCGTCTTCACCGTCCATCCCGGCGCGCACCGCTGAGGAGCGGCTTGGCGCCCCTCAGGCGAAGGATTCGGTCATCGCCGAATAGACCAGGGTGCGCAGGTCGCGGCGCAGGGTCAGGCGGGCGTCGGTGCCCATCACCTGGGTCATGAACACCACCGCCAGGTCCTCGGCCGGGTCGATCCAGAAGGCGGTCGAGGCGGCTCCGCCCCAGAAATATTCGCCCAGCGAGCCGGGGAGGCGGGTGCGCGCGACGTTGATGTTGACCCCGCAGCCGATCGAGAAGCCGATCCCGTAGTAGGAGGCCTCGCTGAACGCCCCAGGCGGGGCCATGGCGGCCAGCTCCTGGTTGTCCGGCAGGTGGTTGAGGCTAAAGAGGGCGACGGTCTTGGGGCTGAGGATGCGGGCCCCGTCCAGGGCCCCGCCGTGCAGCATCATCCGGCAGAAGCGCATGTAGTCGTGGGCGGTGGAGACGAGGCCCCCGCCGCCCGATTCCAGGGCCGGCGGGGCGGCGTAGGTGCTCTTGCCGGCGTCGTCCTGAAGCTTCAGGCCCGTCCCGTCGTCGCCGGGCTGATAGCACGAGCAGAACCGTTCGAGCTTCTCCGGGGGGCAGAAGAAGGCGGTGTCGTGCATGCCGAGCGGCTCGAAAAGCCGCGTGCGCAGGAACTCCCCGAAGCTCACCCCCGACAGTTTCTGGACCAGGTAGCCCATCACATCGATGCTGAGGGAATAGTTCCACGCCGTGCCCGGTGAGAACTCCAGCGGCACCGCGGCGAGCTGCTCGACCATGGTCTGCAGGCCTCCCGGCGTCTGGAAATCGCCGATCTTGGCCTTGCGGTAGTTGAAGTCGACCATCGTCCGCATCATGAAGCCGTAGGTCAGGCCCGCGGTGTGGGTGACCAGGTCGACCACCTTCATCGGGCGCTCGGCGCGGGTGGTGATGAAGCTCGGCGGAGCCCCGGCCAAGAGGGTCGGCACGCCGCTGGCGTAGACCGCCAGGCGCTTGAACTCCGGGATGTGGCTGGAGACGTCGTCGTCGAGGCCGATCAGCCCTTCCTCGGCCAGCATCATCAGGGCCACGGCGGTGATCGGCTTGGTCATCGAATAGATGCGGAAGATGGCGTCTTCGCGCATCGGCTTGTCGCGCTCGCGATCCATGTGGCCGGAGAGCCCACAGTGGACCAGTTCGCCCTTGCGATAGACCTGGGTGATCAGGCCGGGCAGGAAGCCGCCGTCGACATAGCGGGTCTTCATCACCTGATCGAGGCGGGCGAGCCTCGCCGTCGACAGTCCGACCTGTTCAGGTTTCACTTAGCACTTCCTCCGTCGAAGGTGATCGGAGGTAACTCTAAGCACTCGCCGCCGTCGATGGCGAGTCGGCGATTCCGGTCCTCAGTTCAGGTTCGCCGCGGGCGGGGGGGCGGTGCGCAGCAGGGCGAGGTTGATCAGCCGCTCCCAGCCCGCCAGGGACGTCAGGTGGGCGTAGATCTGCGGCAGGGCCCCGCTGGTGAGCAGCTGGCGGATCTTCTCGTCGGGCAGGGCCTTCAGCCTCTCCTCGGAGATCGCGTAGTACTCGGCGACCAGCTGGGCCGGCCCGGCCGGCGTCCCGTCGGGATTGACCGGGTTGAACGAGGCGGTCTTGGTCTCGAAGAGGTCGAGTTCGTTCAGAACCTGGACGAAGGATTCGGTGCGGCGCAGCTCGACCTCGAAGTTGTTGCAAAAGTCGATGCAGCTCTTGGTGTAATCGGTGGGTTGGCCCTCGGCATCGAAAAGGGCGACATCGGGCAGGTCGCCGACCATCGGGGCGTCGCGGTCGATGCACACCACCATCTTCTCGCGGGCGTCGTCGGCGGCCAGGACGAAGGGATAGCGACGGACATAGGCCGGGATGTACACGCCCGGCTCGAAGTTGCCGTCGTCGCGAATGTAGATGTTGCGGCTGGCGTTGACCCCCATCACCGCCAGGGGCTGGTGGCGCTCGCCCGCGAAGATGATCGGGCAGGAAAGGGCCGCCTGGGGAAACTCGGTCACCGTCAGGGGCACGATATGGCTGGACTCGGCGAAGCCGTAGGGCCGGGCGATGCGTCGCAGGCCGAGCTTGGCGTGGGCCTCGCTGCTAAGCGGCTCGGGCTTGGAATAGAAGAGGACATTGCCCTGGAGCTGGCCGTCGGCCGGGGAGTTGGTGATTTCAACCATGAAGTCTCAGCTCGATGAAAAAGGCCGCGCGGCGCGTCTCGCCGCCAAAGACCCTTGAGGTGGATTGATGAGAAGCGGGCGCCCTCTTAACCGATCGCCGCGTGACGGGCAAACCGCGCCGCCCCTTGCCACGAAGCACCGGCCTTCCCCTTAATGGGTGCAAGGAGAGCGCCCATGCCCATCTATTATCCCGACATCCTGCAGCAGGCGTCCGCGCCCCGGACCTTCACCTACGGCGACAAGGACGTGATGCTCTATGCCCTGGGCATAGGCCTGGGCGCCGATCCGCTGGACGCCCGGGAACTGGCCTTCGTCTACGAGAAGGGCCTGAAGGTCGTCCCCACCGCCGCCACGGTCCTGGCCGCGCGCGGCCGCGCCACGCGGGCCGAGTCGAGCCTGCCGCAGGGTCTCCGGGTCAGCCAGATCAATTACCTGATGGTGGTTCACGGCGAGCAGAAGGTGGAGCTGCACCGCCCTCTGCCCGCCGAGGGGACGTTCACCGCCGCGTCCCGCACTATCGGCGCCTACGACAAGGGCAAGGACAAGGGCGCGGTGGTGATCAACGAGACCGTGTGGACCAACGAGGCCGGCGAGAAGGTCGCCACCCTCACCGGCTCGACCTTCGCTCGCGGCGACGGCGGCTTCGGCGGTCCTAGCGAGGGGGCCCCGGTCCCGCATGCGGTGCCCAACCGGAAGGCCGACATGTCCCTCGACTTCCGCACCCGTGCGGACCAGGCCCTGCTCTACCGCCTCAACGGCGACCGCAATCCGCTGCACTCCGACCCGGACGTCGCCCGCATGGCCGGCTTCGAGCGGCCGATCCTGCACGGCCTGTGCACCTACGGGATCACCTGCCGGGCGGTTCTCGCCGGAATCACCGACTACGACGCCCAGGCTATCGCCTCGCACGAGGCGCGCTTTTCCGCCCCGGTCTTTCCGGGCGATACGATCACCGTTGATCTGTGGCGCGACGGCGAGACCATCTCCTTCGAGGCCCGCGTCAAGGACCGCGACGTGACCGTGATCAAGAACGGCAAGACCGTCCTGCGCTAGTCCTGTCCGTCGGCCGAGGGATCGAGCAGGCGGTGGGCGTGGATGATGAAGTAGCGCATGTGGGCGTTGTCGACCGTCGCCTGAGCGCGCGCCTGCCAGGCGCGGTACGCCTCCTGGTAGTTCGGGTACGCGCCCACCAGGTCGATCTTGGAAAGGTCGCGGAACTCCATCCCGCCGACGTCCTTCAGCTCGCCGCCGATGACTAGGTGGAGGAGTTGCTGAGCGGCCATCCTTACTTGCCCGCGATGCTCAGGGCGTCGACGAGGATCGAGGGGGCATTCACCTGCCGACGGAATTCGAGATCCGATCCGGGGACGAGGCGGGCGTAGATGTCGATGAGGTTGCCGGCCACGGTGATCTCGGTCACCGGATAGGCGATCTCGCCGTTTTCGAACCAATGGCCCGAGCAGCCCACCGACCAGTCGCCGGTGTTGGAATTGAGCGAAGGCCCGAACATCGAGGTCACCAGCAAGCCCGCTCCGGCGTCGCGCATCAGTCCGGCCTGGTCCTTCTCGCCGGCGGCGAGGGTGAGATTGTTGACGCCCACCCCGGGCGGCCCGGCCAGCCCGCGCGAGGCGTGGCCGGTGGTTGCGAGGCCCAGTTGTCGGGCCGAGCTGGTGTTGAGCAGCCAGGTGGTCAGCACGCCATCGTCGATGATGTCCATCGCCCGATTGACCACCCCTTCGTCGTCGAAGGGCGAGGAGCCGAGGCCCCGCCGGCGGTGCGGATCGTCGGTCAGGCGCGCGCCTTTCGCGAACACCGTCGCGCCCAGCTTGTCCTTGAGGAACGACACGCCCCTGGCCACCGAGGGGCCGGATATGGCCCCGATCAGGGGTCCCAGCAGCGAGGAAGACAGGCGGTTCTCGAAGATCACCGGGGCGGTGGTCGAGGCGATCTTGCGGGCCCCAAGGCTGGCCACCGCGCGCCGCCCGGCCTCGGCCCCGATCGTCTCGGGCCCCGGCAGGTCCTCGTCCCAGCGCGTGGCCCGGCTGTCGCCCGCCTGTTCCATCGCCGCGCCTTCGCCGGCGATGGCCTGGGCCGAAAGCGATGAGGCCGTCGCCCGATACTCGCCGTGGAAGCCGCCGCTGGTCGCCAGGCGCCACGCCGAGGCCGACCAGGTCGCCCAGCAGCCGCCGGAATTGGTCACCCCGGGGATGGCGAGGGCGCTTTGCTCACCTGTCCGAGCGCGAGCCTCCAGCGCTTCGGGGCTCGGTTCGGCCGGATCGTAGAGATCCAGGTCCAATCCGCCGCCGTTCGCCAGCCGCTCGACGGGCGCCAGACCGGCGTAAGGATCCTCGGCCGCGTTGCGGGCCATGGCGATCACCCGCTCGACGAGGCGGGCGCGCCCCTCGGCCGATATGTCGGCGCCCGAGACGCTGGCCTGGCGGGCGCCGATGAAGGCCCTCACCCCAAGCTCGCGGGATTCCTCGCGCTCGACCTCTTCCAGGGCCCCCAGTCGCACGGTGACGCTCAATGCGGCGCGCTGCGCGAACGCGGCCTCGGCGGCGTCGGCCCCGGCGGCCAGGGCGGCGGCGACGACGCCGTCCAGCAGATCCTTGTCCATGGCCGGCGATATGGCCGTTGGACGCTCGCGCGGCAAGGCGCTCAGGCGATGATGTCGGGGGTCAGGAGCTTGTCGATCTGGGCGATCTGGTCGCGCAGGGCCAGCTTCTGCTTTTTCAGGCGGGCGATCTGGAGCTGGTTGGGGACCGGAAGCGATTGCAGGGCGTGCACCGCCGCGTCGAGATCCTGGTGAGCCTGGCGCAGGCCCGCCAAAGTCAGCCTCAGCGCGTCGTCAGGATCGTCCGTCCGGTCGCCCATCGGGCGGGCATATTAACAGAGCCGTGGCCGGCGGCAATTCTGAGCCGAGTCGCTCGGCGAGGACCGCGAGCGCCTCGGCGGGGCGCGCGCCGTTCCACGCGAACGCCAGGTCCGAAAGGGCTCGCGCGAGATTGTCACGATGCCCCGTGGGGACCGGCGTCAGCTCCTCGAGCGCCTCGAGCAAGTCGCGCTCTGCGGCGAGCTCGGAAGCTCTCAGCGCCTTGCGAATATCGGCGTTGCCCGGCGCCTTCACGGCCCGACGCGTAGCCCGCAATGGCGCGAGAATCTGGCCTTCACAATACCGCGCCACCTCGAGGATTCGGTCTGTGTCCGGCACAGCACGGCCCTCCGCCACCGCCCATGCCCGCCACAGGACGAGAGGAACGCACTGCCCGTGCTCGTCCTGCAGGGTGAGCGAAGCCGCCTCCACGCCCGGCCGGCCCCACGCGGCGAGAGCGAACTCCCACAGCCTCAATCGGCTTCCTCTTCGATGGCCGCCACGTCCTCGCCCCAGCGGCGCACACCGCCCCAGGCGAGGCCGAAAAGCTCCAGGGCCCGGCCGACGCACTGGTCGGCTATCTCCGCCACGCTCATCGGCTTGGCGTAGAATGCTGGGACCGGCGGGGCGATGATCGCGCCCATCTCGGCCAGGGCCG
Organism: Caulobacteraceae bacterium; assembly: GCA_036498165.1. Classification (GTDB taxonomy): domain Bacteria; phylum Pseudomonadota; class Alphaproteobacteria; order Caulobacterales; family Caulobacteraceae; genus Acaudatibacter. The sequence goes on along the minus strand of DASXIE010000163.1, from coordinate 23,679 downwards.
TCAGGGTGCGAAGGTGGCCCAAGTGCAGGGGGCTTTCGCGGACCATCAGGACCAGAGGCCGGCGCTCCTTCAGCGTCACATCGGCGGCCCGGCTGAGCAACGACGAGGTCACGCCGGTGGCGATCTCGCTCATCGTCCGGACCGAGCAGGGCGCGACGATCATCCCCGCCGTGGGGTACGAACCCGAGGCGATCGCCGCCCCAACATCGCCCGGCCTGTAGGTCACGCTCGCCTTGGCCGCCAGATCGGCCAGGCTGAGGTTCATTTCCTGGGACAGCGTCAGGGCGGCGGCGCGGCTGGCGACGAGGTGGCTCTCCACGCCCAGTTCGGCGCAAGCGTCGAGCACCCGCACCCCGAGGACGGCCCCCGATGCGCCGGAAACACCCACCACCAGTCTTTTCGCCTTGATTTGACTCATCGCCCCTTCCCCGCCGGCTGGACAACCATATGTGATCTGACAGACGCGCGTGAGGGGTGTTCACTCGCGAAACTGGACAACAAGAGGAGACTGCCGCCATGGCGATCGAAGCCCGAATTCGCGAACTCGACCTGCGCCACCAGAGCCTGGAACGCGCGATCGAGGACGAGATCGGCAGACCGGCCACGGACGACTTCCGGCTCATGGAGCTGAAACGACAGAAATTGCGCCTCAAGGAAGAACTCGAAACCCTCAAGACGCGCGTTCACTGAACGCACGCTCATCCCCCGTGAATGCCGGGATGAGCGGTATATTCTACCCCTCCTGCGCGCCCTCGGCCACCTCGCTCTCGGCCGCCGGAATCAGGGAGGGGCCATCCGGCTCATCGATGCGGCGCTTGGCGTCGTCGCGGGCTTTCTTCTCGGCCGCTTTCTTCACCAGGGCGTCAAGCTCGAGCTGGGTGACGAGGCCCAGCGATACGGGGTCCACCGGCTTGACGTTGGCGGCGTTCCAGTGCGTGCGGTTGCGCACCTGTTCGATGGTCGCCTTGGTGGTGCCAAGGGCCTTGGAGATCTGGGCGTCGCTTACCTCGGGATGGTTGCGCACGAACCAGGCGATTGCGTCGGGCCGGTCCTGACGGCGCGAAACGGGGGTGTAGCGCGGCCCCTTGCGCTGCGGCTTGAGCATCTCGGCATGGCGGCTCTTCTGGGCCTTCATCCGATAGTTCCGATCGGTCTGGGCTTGGTCGAGTTCCTCGCGGGTCAGCTGGCCGTTGGAGATCGGATCGGCGCCTCGAATGTCGCGGGCCACCTCGCCGTCGGCGATGCCCTTCACCTCCAGGGGGTGCAGGCCGCAAAAATCGGCGATCTGCTCGAAGGTGAGGGAGGAGTTGTCCACCAGCCACACGGCGGTCGCCTTGGGCATGAGGATGTCGTTCATCGTGCGCACTTCCTGAATACAGCGGCGCCCGGCCTTGCGGCCGGGCGGTTGAAGCCATCCATATAGGCGTTGCCTCCGTCGATTGAAACGGTCTTGCGACGCGATGGGCCTAAAGCCGCAGGACGCCCTCGATCACCGTCACAGCCGTCCCGCGCAGCAACACGCGCTCGCCGGCGTGCTCGCATTCCAGGTCGCCGCCGCGGCCGGGATAGGCCTGGTGGAACCGCAGTGTGGCGCGCCCGAGTTTGGCGGAATAGAGCGGCGAGAGGATGCAGTGCAGGGAGCCTGTGGCCGGGTCTTCGGGAATTCCCGATCCGGGCGCGAAAAAGCGGCTGACCACATCGTAGTCGCCTTCGGGCTTCGCCGCCGCCGCCACGCCGACGTTGCCGCGTCCGCCGCGCGCCGTGAACGGCGTGAGCGCCGGTATGTCCGGCTTCACCGCTCGCACGGCCGCCTCGCTTTCCAGCACGGCCACGAGATACTGGCCCGACCACACCTCGGCCGGTTCGGCCCCCAAAGCTTGCGCCAGGCCGGCCGGGGCTACGATACGTGTCGGTGGATCGGCGGGAAAGTCCATCTCATAGCCGCCATTCGACTGCTTCACCGTGAGGACCCCCGAGCGCGTCTCGAACGCCAGTCGCTCGGCCCTCACGCCGAGTTCGCCCATCAGCACATGGGCGGCGGCAAGCGTCGCGTGGCCGCACAGGGGAACCTCGATGGCCGGGGTAAACCAGCGCAGGCCGTAGCGATCGGCCTCGCCGGTCTCGAGCAGGAAGGCGGTCTCGGCCTGGTTGTTCTCGGCCGCCAGGGCCTGCATCCAGTCCGCCTCTGGCCAAGCCTCGAAGGGCTCGACCACGCAGGCCGGGTTGCCCCTGAAGAGGGCGGAGGCGAAGGCGTCGACCATCCATTGGCGCATGGCCCCGATATAGGGCGGGCAAGCTTCAAACCTAAGGTTCGATCGTGACTTCCGGCCAGCGGCGTCGGGCGGCCTCGGCGGTGCGGGTGAAGGCGGCCGAGGGGCGGATCGGATTGGGCTTCAGGCGCAAGGCGAATAGGTCCTCCAGGCCGAACGGGGCGACGATGGTCAACCGCCCGTCGGGCTCCAGCCGGGCGCCCACCGCGAAGGCGGTGGCGGTGAAGCGGACGACGGCCTCGGCGGCGTTGGCCAGCGGCGCATAGGGCTCGCCGAAATGATCCTCGAACCACAGGTGGACGCGGGCCTGGTTGCGGACTTCGACCGTTTCGCGCAGCGGTGGCTCGAATGCGGCGGCGACCCGGCGGATCACCGCGTCCTCCGCCACCCAGGAAAGATCGCCGGCGTCGAAATAGGCGAGGTCATAGTCCTTCAGCCCGTGTTCGAGGGGCCGGCCGGTCAGTTCATTCCACACCGGCTGATAGATCGCCCCGGAAAACACCAGCCAGTCGGGGAGGTCGAGATCGCGCGCCGTGGCGAAGACTCTCATCAGCCCCGGCGCCCGCCGAAGGATGCCTGCGAGCCGCGCCTCGAGACCGCTCACCGCTCCCTCAACAACCAACCGTGGTTCAGTGGACCGGCGCCCGCCCCGAGTCCCGGGGCGCAGCGAATGGCTTCGGCGGTGTAAGCCCAGGCGCGGGCTGCTGCCGCTTCCAGCGCCAGGCCTTGGGCGAGGCCGACGGCGCAGGCCGAGGCCAGGGTGCAGCCGGTGCCGTGGCGGCCCGCCATCCTCGGCCCCTCGAAAGTCGTCTCCCCGGATGGGCTCATCAGGATGTCGACCACGGTCTCCCCGGCGATGTGACCGCCCTTCATCAGCACCGCCGCGCAGCCGGCTTCGAGGAGCGTTTCGCCTGCCCGTCGCAGATCGTCGGTGGTGGTCACGGCAAGGCCGGTGAGGGCCGCGGCCTCGGGGGCGTTGGGTGTGAACAGGGCGGCCGCGGGCAGGAGCAGGGTCCGCAGGGCGTCGAGTCCGCGCTCTTCGAGGAGGCGCTCGCCGCTGGTGGCGAGGATCACCGGATCGATCACCGCCGGGACGGCGGGGGCGCTGGCCAGGACCCGCGCCACGGCCTCGACCACATCGGCCCCGCGCAACATGCCAAGCTTGATCGCGTCGGCCCCTATGTCCTCGAGCACCGCCCGCGCCTGAGCCTCGACGATTGCCGCCGGAATGGGGTGGATGGCGGCGACGCCCAGGGTGTTCTGCACCGTCACGGCGGTGATCGCGGTCGCCGCGTAGCCGCCCAGCATGGTCACCGTCTTGATGTCGGCCTGGACCCCGGCCCCGCCGCCGCTGTCCGAGCCGGCGATGATCAGAACCCGGCCGTCAGGCACCGATCGCCGCCTGGACTTCGAGGGCCTGGACCGTCTCGCGCACGTCGTGGACCCGGACCATGGCCGCGCCCGCCCGCGCCGCTGCCAGGGCGATCGCCAGTGACCCGCCCAGCCGGTCGGCCGGGCTCGTCGCGGTCGGATCGAGCGTCCGGATCAGGCCCTTGCGGCTCGCCCCCACCAACACCGGAAAGCCGAGCGCGACGATCCGCTCGAGGCCGGCGAGCAGGGCGAGATTATGCGCCGTCGTCTTGCCAAATCCGAGGCCAGGATCGAGCCAGATCCGCTCGCCCGCCACGCCGGCCGCCTGCGCCGCGGCGGCCCGCTCGGCCAGGAATTCCGTCACCTCGCCAAGCACATCGTCGTAGCGCGGATTGTCCTGCATGGTCGCCGGCGCGCCTTGCATGTGCATCAGCACGACCTCGCCGCCGAGGTCCGCCGCCGTCTCCAGGCAGTCGGCCGCGCCGCCGAGCGCCGTCACGTCGTTCCACATCCTCGCCCCGGCCGCGAAGGCGGCGCGGGCCACCGCCGGCTTCATCGTATCGATCGACATCGGCGTCGTGCAGCCGGCGCCGATCGCCTCGATGACCGGGATGACCCGTGCCAGTTCCTCCGCTTCGCTGACCGGGGCCGAGCCCGGCCGCGTCGATTCTCCGCCTACGTCCAGCCAGTCCGCCCCGGCGTCGGCCATCGCCAGGGCCCGCTCCACGCCCGCCCCGCCGTCCCCGGAAAAGCTGTCCGGCGAGACGTTGACGATCCCCATGACCTGGGTTCGGCGGCGGGTGGAGTATTCGCTCAGCCGGGGGCCAGGCCGGGATCGGGGCGGGGGGCGAGCGGGACCGCGCCGCGCGGGCGTTCGGGGAGACGGGCCGTCGGCTCGTCGCGGTTGGGCCTCACGCCCTTGAGCACATTGACGATCTCGTCGCCGCCGAGGGTCTCGTACTCCAGCAGGGCCTTGGCTAGGGTGTGCAGATCGTCGAGCCGTTCGGTGAGGATGCGGCGCGCCTCGTCATGCGCTTTCAGGACTAGGCGGCGGACTTCGAAATCGATCTTGCGGGCCGTGTCCTCGGAGACATTCTGGGTCCGCGCCACCGAGTGGCCGAGGAACACCTCCTCCTGGTTGTCGCCATAGGAGACGGTGCCGAGCTCGTCGGAGAAGCCCCAGCGGGTCACCATGTTGCGGGCCAGCGAGGTCGCCGCCGAGATGTCGTTCGACGCTCCCGAGGTGATCTTGTCCTTGCCAAAGATCAACTCCTCGGCCGCGCGCCCGCCCATCAATATGACCAGGCGCGAGGTCATCTGCTCGTAGTTCATCGAATAGCGGTCGCCCTCGGGCAGCTGCATGACCATGCCGAGCGCCAGGCCGCGGGGGATGATCGTCGCCTTGTGGACCGGGTCGGCCGATGGCACCGACAGGGCCACCAGGGCGTGACCGCCCTCGTGGTAGGCGGTGTTGCGCTTTTCCTCGTCGCTCATCACCATCGACTTGCGCTCGGCGCCCATCATCACCTTGTCCTTGGCGTCCTCGAAGTCGCGCTGCAGGACCATGCGGCGATTGCGGCGGGCGGCCATCAGGGCCGCCTCGTTGACGAGGTTGGCGAGATCGGCCCCGGAAAAGCCCGGCGTGCCGCGGGCGATCACCTTGACGTCCACGTCCGAGGCCAGCGGGATGTTGCGCATGTGGACGCGCAGGATTTTCTCGCGTCCGCCGACGTCGGGATTGGGCACCACCACCTGGCGGTCGAAGCGTCCGGGCCGCAGCAGGGCCGGGTCGAGCACGTCGGGCCGGTTGGTCGAGGCGATGACGATGATGCTTTCGTTGGGGTCGAAGCCGTCCATCTCCACCAGCAGCTGGTTGAGGGTCTGCTCGCGCTCGTCGTTGCCGCCGCCCAGGCCCGCGCCGCGGTGGCGTCCGACGGCGTCGATCTCGTCGATGAAGATAATGCACGGGGCGTTCTTCTTGGCCTGCTCGAACATGTCGCGCACCCGGCTGGCGCCGACGCCGACGAACATCTCCACGAAGTCCGAGCCCGAGATGTAGAAGAACGGCACGCCGGCCTCGCCGGCCACGGCCCGGCCCAGCAGGGTCTTGCCGGTGCCTGGCGGTCCGATCATCAGCGCCCCCTTCGGGATCTTGCCGCCCAGGCGCTGGAACTTGGCCGGATCCTTGAGGAAGTCGACGATCTCGGTGAGGTCGTCCTTGGCCTCGTCGACGCCGGCCACGTCCTCGAACGTCACCCGGTTCTTGTTCTCCGTCAGAAGTCGGGCCTTGGATTTGCCGAATCCCATCGCCCCGCGCGCCCCGCCCTGCATCTGGCGCATGAAGAAGATCCACACCCCGACGATGAGGAGGATCGGGAGCAGATTGATGAGAATGCTCGGCAACAGACCCGCCCCGGGCTGCTCGAAGTCAAATTTGGCCCCGTGCGTTTCGAGGCGGTGCTGCAGGTCGGAGGTATCCAGCGGCCCGGTGGCGGTCAGGGTCGCGTTCTGTTTGTCGCTGGCCTCGATGTTCTGACCGCGGATCTTGGCCGCCGTGACATCGCCGTTGTCCACCCGGGCGAGCAGTTCCGAATAGGGGACCTGATGGGTCGGGCCGCCGTGCGCGCCGTTGGTCATGACCGTGTACACCGCGATCAGGATCACGACCACGACGCCCCAGATGGCGAGATTGCGCAGGTTCATGCTCGAGCCTTAAGAGATACCACCGCTTAATCTAAGGCGCCGGGCTGCGTTTCGCCACGCGCCACATCGCCACTGGCCAAGTTCGGGGCTAGGCTCGCCCCGAATACGCGGGAGGAAAGCCATGAGCTTCGCCGAATATGCCGACTACGACGGTCTGGGCTTGGCCGAACTGGTGGTGAAGAAGGAGGTCTCGCCCGGCGAGCTCGTCGAGGCCGCCATCGCGCGCATCGAGCGCCACAACGGGGCCCTCAACGCCGTCGTCTACAAGGCCTACGACGAGGCCCGGGCGGCCGGCGCCTCCGACCTTCCGGCCGGGCCGTTCCGCGGCGTGCCTTTCCTCATCAAGGATCTCGGCATGCCGGTCGCCGGCTGGCCGCGCAGCTGCGGCAGCCGCTTCACCCGCGACCTCGTGGACGAGGCCGACGGCTTCCTCACCGCCCGCTACCGCTCCAGCGGGGCGGTGTTCCTCGGCAAGACGAACACGCCCGAATTCGGCATCACCGGCACGACCGAGTCGGCCCACCTCGGGCCTTGCCGCAATCCATGGAACCCGGATCACATCTCCGGCGGTTCGTCGGGGGGCGCAGCGTCGGCGGTGGCGGCCGGCATCGTCCCCCTCGCCCACGCCAGTGATGGCCTGGGATCGATCCGCATCCCGGCCGCCTGCTGCGGTCTCTTCGGCCTCAAGGTCAACCGCGACCGAAATCCGCACATCCCGGACGACAACGCCTACGGCAACGCCGTCGACCATGTCGTCAGCCGCAGCGTCCGCGACAGCGCCGCCATGCTCGACCACACCGGGGTTCCGGTCCGTGGCTCGCCCTATGCCGTCCCTCCGAAGGAACGGCCGTACACGGAAGAAGTGGGTCGCGATCCCGGCCGCCTGAAGATCGCTTTCTCGGCCGAGACGCCGTCGGGGCGCGAGATCGAACCCGAGGTCATGGCCGCCCTGCGCGCCACGGCTGATCTCCTCGTCCGTCTCGGCCACGATGTAGAGCAACGGGGTCTGGGCATCGACTACCGAGCCTTCTATCGCGAGGTCGGGCCGGCCGGCTCGGCCAATTTCGCGGCCGACATCGCCCGCCTTGCCGAGCGCCTGGGCCATGAGCCGGAGGCGGACGAGCTGGAGCCGCTGACCTGGGCGGCGCTCAAAGCCGGTCGCCGGGCCACCGGGGCCGAGGCCATGCAGTCCATGCGCGACCGGCGCCTGTGGGGCCGGCGCATCCTCGATTTCTTCGAGACCTGCGATGTCTATCTCACCCCGGTCATGGGCATGCCGGCCCCGCCCATCGGGTGGATCGATCCGGTGAAGCTCGAGCCGCGCGAGGTCAACCGCCGCCAGGGCCAAGCCTTCCCCTTCACCCCGCCATTCAACGTCAGCGGCCAGCCCTCGATGTCCGTGCCCCTCGCCGGGTCGGCGTCCGGCCTGCCGATCGGTATGATGTTCACGGCCCGCTTCGCCGACGAGGCGACCCTCTTCCGTCTTGCCGGCCAGCTCGAGGCCGAAGCGCCATGGAAGGAACGGCGCCCGCCGATCTGGAACTAGGAGGCGCTGACGATCCAGGCCGCCGACGGCATCTTGACGCCCTCGGGCGTCGCGAACGGCGCGAGGGCCCCGCGCACCACCGCCGCCACCTTGTCCTTGAGGCCGGGATTCTCCCGCAGCACGGCGCCGAGCGGTCCCACCTGGAGGGCGAGGCTCACCGCCGCATCGAGATCGCCGCCACCAATCGGGCTCTCGAAGCGCTCGATGTCGACAGCCGTGAATCCGCCCTGGCCAAGGATTCGCCGCACCCGCTCGGGATCGGCGAAGGCGAAGGGACCGGGCGCGTTCGGATCCGGTGGTTGCAGGGGCGGCAGCAAGGGCGCGGCCGCCATCAGCGGCGTTGTCATCCATGGATTGTCGGCCAGGGGCGCCCAGCAGGCGAAGGTCATCCGGCCGCCGGGCTTGAGCGCCTTGCGAATGTTTGCGAACGCGGCCGGCGGGTCGGCGAAGAACATGACCCCGAAGCGGCTGAAGGCGGCGTCGAACGCGCCCCCGCCCAGATCGGCGGACTGGGCGTCGGCCTGAAGGAACTTGGGCCGCGCCGCGCCGGCCGGAACCGGCCGCGCCCGCGCCACCTCCAGCATGGGAGCGGAGATGTCGACTCCCGTCACCGCTCCCAGGGCGCCCGCCCGCTCGGCGAGCTGGACGCTCGTCTGGCCGCAGCCGCAGCCGATGTCGAGGATGTGCTCGCCGCTGTCCGGGGCCAGGATGCGCATGGCCTCGGCCCCGATACCGGCGATCTGGCGGTCGAGCTGGTCCTGCATCCTGGCCCATATCGGCCCGGCCGTGGCGTTCCAGTAATCGATCTGAGCGGCGTTGTCGGTGTCGGTCATGGAGTCCTCGAAGGCTCAGGCGGGCCGGGCGGCGCCCCATTCGCACCAGCCCATGGGCCGGGGTGTGCCGGGCAGGTACATGGTTTCCACGTCGGCGAGGGTGAAACCGGCCGCGGCGATTGAGGCCGACGCCTGGCGGGTCAGGTGGCAGCCGCCGGCCACTCGCGTCTGGATCGGATCGAGCCGCCGCTGCCAGCGCTGGACGGAAGCGTCGGGGGCGAGGCCATGCTCGGAGAACAGAAGCTCGCCGCCGGGCTTGAGCACCCGCCTGGCCTCGGCCAGCACCGCCGCCGGATCGCGCACCGAACAGAGGGTGAAGGTGCACACAATCGTGTCGAAGACGGCCGCCTCGAAGGGCAGGGCTTCGGCTTGGCCATCGAGCACTTCGACCTCGAGCCCGGCAGGCCGGCTGGCGGCCACCGCCTTGCGCCGCAGCCCCGGTGAGGGATCGACGCCGGTGACGCGGCTTACCCGGGCCGGATTGTAGAATCCGAGATTGAGGCCACCGCCGATGCCCAGCTCCAGCACCGCGCCCCGCGCCCTTGGCACGACTTTGGCGCGCTGGCGCATGATCGGCTTGGTCGCGCAGGCGCAGGCGATGAGATGCGGCAGGATGTGGCGGTCATAGAACGAGACCATCGAAGCTTCCCTCCCGCGCCGCCGCTTCCGTTTGGATCAGGCCGCAGGCGCCGGCCAGCCGGGCGCGGACCAGGCCGCGCGCGGTGACTCTGGGGTCATCGGCAAGACCAAGGCAAGCGACTTCGCCAACGCTGTCGACGATCGTCGGCAGGGCCCGGCGGACGGCGGGCTGCAGGTGCGCGAGCGCCTTTCGCGCGGCAGGAGCCAGACGCGACGCCTTGCCGGCGAGGGGAGAGATGGTGAGGCGCTTTTCGAGTGCGATCACCTCGAACCGGCCGTCCCAGACGCTGCTTTCGCCGGCGGAGAGCGCCATGTCGCCGGCCGGCCTGGAGCGCCGGTCGCCGATTTCCCGGACAATCCGCACGTTTTCACCATCGCCGAGGGTGAGCGCCCCGCCGATGGTCGATGAAAAGGCCGCCTCGCCCACCGCCAGCCCCGCCAAGCGATGGAAGAACGGCCCCCGCGCCGGCGGCCCGCCGCCGCTTACGCAGGCGATCGCCGCGGCGAGGAACCGCCGCCGCTGGTCCGCCGGGATTTCAGCGAGTGCCGGGGCCGGGATGGAAACATCCCCGGAAGGTCCAAAAGAAGAGGCGCCGAAGAGGCCGGCGAGGTCCTCCGGCGGTGGTTCAGGCCGTGGCGAGCCGCTGGCGGCGGCGATCAGGGCCCGCATCCTCGCCCGCGGCTGATGCGGATCGGCGTTGGACGGGTCCTCGATCCACGTCTCGCCGGCCTCGCTGAGGGCGGCCCGAATCTCCGCCCGGCGCACGCGAAGAAGAGGGCGGAGGATGTAAAGATCGCGCCCTTCCGGCCAGACCGGCGAGGGCGAGAATTCGCGAGGAGAGGGGACCGACAGGCCGTCCAAGCGCATGGCGTGAGCCTCGCCGACGTCATCGCCGGTGTGGCCGAAGAGCATGATATGCGCTCCGGCGTCCCGCGCCGCCTCGGCGATCAGGCGATGGCGCGCCTGGCGGGCTGCGACGGCGAGGCTGGCGATCGGCTTATCGGCCCTCCAGGTGAGGACCCGGTGCTCGACGCCGAGCGCCGCGGCGCGATCCGCGCACCAGGCCGCCCATTCGGCCCCCGCCGCCTGGATCCGGTGGTCGACGGTGAGGGCGAGGAGCCGCCGGCTTGCTCCATCGGCCCAGGCCTTGGCGAAGAGGAGGAGAGCCAGGGAATCCCCGCCGCCGGAGAAGGCCACGGCCACGGGCGCCGCCACGCCGCGCTCCAGACGCGCATCGAGGACGATCGAGGCTTCTCCCGCGGGAGAGCTCTCGCCTGATCTCACTTACATCCGGCCTGGGCGCGGGCGGCCCTTGCCCCGCTGGCCACCGCCGCGCTTGGTTTGGGATAGCGGCGGGCCAGTTCGCCAAGGGTCTGACAGGCGTCGGCGTTCTTGCCCATGGCCGCCAGGGCCTTGGAAAGGTCGAGCACCGCGTCGGGGGCCCAGCGGGTCTGCGGCCAGCCGCGGATGGCCCCGATGTCGGCGGTGGCCGCCTCCGGCCACGCGTGGCGGGCCAGCAGGGTCTTGCCGAGGTAGTAGCGTCCCTCCGGTCCGCGCGGGGTGTCGCCGAAGCGGTCGGTGAAGTCGCGGAAAGCGGCTTCCGCGCCGGCATTGTCGCCCGATTGCCAAAGCGTCCTGGCGGCCGCGAAGGCCGCGCCCGGCTCGTCGGGCGGGGGCCCGGAGGGGGCGGCTGCCGCCTGGGGCGGCGGCGGAGGGGGCGGGGCGGTGAGGCCAGTGATCCTCTGCTCGAGGGCGGTGACCTCTTCCTTCAGGGCGGCGTTGCGGGCTCGAAGGTCGCCGTTGTCGGCGCGGATCTGGTCGAGGTCGTGGCGCACCACCTCTAGCTCGCCGTTCATCCGCGTCAGGGTATGGTCGAGGTCGTTCAGCCGATCGGTCAGGCTGTTGATCTGGCCTTGCGTCTCGGCCGGCTGGACGACCACCGCCGCCCCGGTCTCGCGGCCCTGGAAGACGATGGCGCGCAACTCGCGCACCACCTTCTCGAGGTTGTCCAGCCTCCGCGCCGAGCGGGCGTCGAGGCTGTCGTCGATCGGCGTCTGAGCCGCCGCCACGCCGCCGAGCGCGAGAACGAAGGCGAGCGCGAGGGCCGCTCTTCCCCGGCCAGACATGGAAAGAGCCTTCAACCTAGCCGCCTTGGGTGATGGCGGTGTGGGCATTGCGGTTGTGGGCCTGGGCCTCGGCCCCGCCGGCGGTGTCGATCGGATGCTCCTTGCCGTAGGACACCGTCTCGATGCGCCCGGCGGCGACGCCGCGCGACTGAAGGTATTCGCGCACGGTGTTGGCCCGCCGCGCGCCGAGCGCGAAGTTGTATTCGCGGGTGCCGAGCTCGTCGCAATTGCCCTCAATGCGCACGCGGATGGCCGGGTAGCGGGTCAGCCATGCGGCCTGGGCGTCGAGGATCGGTCGGGCGTCGTCGCGGACGTTGTACTTGTCGAAGTCGAAATAGACCCGGTCGCCGACATTGATCACAAAGTCGCGTTCCGAGCCGGGGACCGGCGCGCCGCCATTGCCCTGCTCGACCGGTCCGGGACCTGGAGCTGGCATCGCTCCTGATGGAGGGGGCGGCGGGGGTGGCGGAGCGTTGGTCGCCACCGGGCCCATGGGCTTGGGATGAGAGGAACAGGCGGCCATCGCCACCGCCGCCATCATAACAGCGGTGAGCCGCGCGGCCCGGTGAATGCCAGGGTTCATGTTTGGGTTTCCTTGTTCGTTGTCGTTGGCGATAACCCGCCTATGGTCAAGCTGTTCCGCCCCTGGCCGGGGGGTGGAACCACGAGACTTGGGCAAGGGCATGGCCGCTCATGGCAGCAGGCTCGACCAGGCCGGGTCCGAGGCGCCGAGCGGGTAGGGCGCGGCCTGCGGCGCGCGGCCGGAAATATCGACCATGTAGAGGCGGGCCCCGCCGCCGCCGGCCTGGTGCGAATACATGATCACCCGGCTGTTGGGGGCCCAGGTTGGACCTTCGTCGAGATAGCTGCTGCTCAGCAGTCGCTCGTCGCTGCCGTCAGGCTTCATCACCCCGATGTGGAAGGCGGAGCCCTCCTGCTTGGTGAAGGCAATCCACTTCCCGTCCGGACTCCACACCGGGGTGGTGTAGCGGCCCGAGCCGAACGAGATGCGGTGCGCGCCCCCACCGTCGGCGCTCATCACATAGAGCTGCGGGGTGCCCCCGCGGTCGGAGTTGAACACCAGCTGGCCCGCGTCGGGCGAGAACGACGGCGAGGTGTCGATCGCCGGATCGCTGGTCAGCCGGCGGGTAGCGTGGTTGGCCAGATCCATAAGGTAGATGTCGGTGTTGCCGCCTCTTTCCACCGAAAACACCACCCGCGAGCCGTCGGGCGAGAAGCGCGGGGCGAAGACCATGCCGGGGAAGTGGCCGAGCGCCTCCTGGCGGCCGGTCTCGATATTGAGAAGATAGACGCTCGAGCCGGAAGGCCGCAGCGCCATGTAGGTGATTTCCTGGCTGTTGGCCGAGAACCTCGGGGTGAAGGCCAGAGTCGAGCCGTCGGTGAGGTAGCTCGGATTCGCCCCATCCTGGTCCATGATCTCCAGGCGGCGGACCGGGTGGGCCTTGGTCCCGCTCTCGGCCACGAAAGCGACCCGGGTGTCGAAATAACCGGGCGCCCCGGTCAACTTCTCATAGACGGCGTCGGCGACCTTGTGGGCCACCCGGCGCCAGTTCTCTGGGGTCGAGGTGAACTGCAAGCCCAGGAGCTGCTCGCCGGCGTAGACATCCCACAGCCGGAAATTGACCCTCAGGCGCCCCTCGCTGTCGCCGACCACCTGGCCGATCAGGAGGGCCTGGGCGCTGATCGACTTCCACTTGTCGAAGTTCGGTTGGACGTTAACGTCGCCGATCTGTTCCTGGAACGACGCCGGCTCCAGGGGCCGGAAGAGCTCCGAGCGTTGCAGATCGGCCGAGATCACCTGGCTGATCCGCCCGCCCACGGCCGCCCCGCCGAAGGCCGGAACGGCGATCGGCAGGGGCTGCGTCGCCCCCTGGTCGACATTCACGACGATATCCGCCGCCGCCGGGCTTGCCAGGGCGAGGAGGGTGACGAGGAGTGCAAGCAATCGCATGATGGTGGTCATTCCCTTCTCTTCATCGCGCCGCGCAGGCCTTCTTGGCGTCGAAGCGGACGGTGATGGTCAGGCCGCGATAGGTCTCGGCGTAGGGGGCGGCCTGGTGGACGGCGTCGACCGCCCGCCTGGCGGCGGCGAACACCACCGGATTGGCCGAGGCGTCGCGGCCGCCGGCGTCGACCCGGCCCTGGACGTGGCCGTCGAACCCCACCGTGAAGCGAACCGGGATCACCACCTTCTCGTCCACCGTGCAGTCGGGATTCCACAGCCGTTCGAGGAGCTGGGAGAGGCCGGCGATATCGCTCTGGGAGACGCCGGTTCCGGCGTCGACGCGGGTCTCCGGCGCGGTTTCGGCCCTCGCCGGGCCGCGTTTGGCGCTGGCGGGCTTCGGCGGCGCCGACTTGGCCGCCTTGGCGATGCTGGCCTGAAGCGCGTCGAGGCTGAAGGTGTCCTTGGTCGGAGTCGGGACCGGCTTGGCTGCGACGGGGGCCGGCCTGGGCGCGGGAGCCGGTTTGGGCGGCGCCGGCGTGGCCTTTTCGACCACCGGCCGCGGGGCCGGCGGCGGCGGAGTCGGGGCCTTGGCCTCCGGGACCGGAGCCGGCGTCTGGGCCTTCTGGGTGACGGGAGCCGCCTCGGCCGGCCGTGAATTGGTCGTCGGGCCGGTGGCGACGAGGTTGATCGGCACCGAGGTTCCGGTCGGCAGCAGAGATGGCCGTGAGAATCCGATCAGGGCGGCGAGCAGGGCGGCGTGGAGGATGAACGCCGCCAGCAGGGCCGGGCCGCGGCTGTCGCGGCGCGGAAGGCCAAGGGCGGTCACGGCGCATGCGCCCCCGAGCTTGGTCCTCCGGTGTCGGTGATCAGGTTGATCGAGGAGAACCCGGAGGCCGAAAGGGCCGCCATCACCTGGGCGACGATGGCGTAGGGCGCGCGGCCGTCGGCGCGGACATAGATCGGCTTGGAAAATCCCTTGCCGGCCATTTCGGTGAGGGCCGGCGAGAGGGCGGCGAACGGCACCTGGGTCTGGTTGAGGAAGATCTGGCCGTCGGCCCGCACTGAGACCGTCAAGGGCTCGGCCTGGTCCTGCATCGCCCCGGCCTCTGTCTTGGGAAGCTGCAGCGGCACGCCCACGGTGAGCAGAGGGGCCGAGATCATGAAGATGATGAGCAGCACCAGCATCACGTCCACCAGGGGCGTGACATTGATCTCCGACAGGGCCGCGCGCCGCCCGCGCCGCGTCCGCCCGCCCCGCCGTCGGCTCGCCGAGAAAGCGTCATGGACCGAAAGCGCCATGGCTCAGCGACGCTCCGCCAGGCGGCGCTGGATGGCCGTCACCAAGTCGTCGGCGAAACCCTCCAGGCGGGCGGCGTAGCGCGCCGCGTCGGTGGAGAACTTGTTGTAGGCCACATAGGCCGGGATGGCCGTCGCCAGGCCGACGGCGGTGGCGAACAGGGCCTGGGCGATGGCCGGAGCGACCACCGACAGGTTGGTGTTCTTCTCGATGGCGATCGCCTGGAAGGCGGTCATGATCCCCCACACGGTGCCGAAGAGGCCCACGAACGGCGAGGCGGTGGCGACGATGGCGAGGGTCCCCAGGCCGTCCTCGACCCTCTGACTCTCCCGGGCCACGGCCGAGTCCAGCACCCGGTTGATCCGCTCGATGAGGAAGGCGACCTGGGAATCGGCCCCGGCCGCGAGCTGGCCCTTGCCGCGCGCCTCGCGCCATTCGCGCAGGGCCGCCTGCAGCATGCGCGGCAGAACGTGGCGTGGCGTCTCCCCGGCCGCCGCCGCCACCTCCTCCAGCGACCGTCCGGAGCCGACGTCGCGCTCGAAGCCATCGGCCGCCCGGTTGAGGGCTCCGATTCGGAACGCCTTGTCGATGATCACCGCCCACGACCACAGGGACGCGCCCGCCAGACCCAGCAAAACCGCCTTCACCACCCAGTCGGCGTGCAGGAACTGGTGGATCAGGGAAAAGCTCTCGGGCGTGACGGCGCCGGCTGGGTTCATCGAGGGACCTGGATTTGAAGTGGCCGCGCCACGGTGCGCGCGATGCCGCTAACCGTTGGTTAAACTATGGCGCCTTGGCCGTCTTCAGATAGGGCGCGAGCCGTTCGGCCAGCTCCGCGGGCGGGCGCCGGGCGCGGCCGTCGGGCCGGATGCACGCCGCCTCGACCTCCGCGCGGGCGATCAGGCTCTCGCCGCGGGTGATGGCCTGGCCGATGAAGAGGCGCGGGCCGCGGATTTCGTCGAAAGTCGTCCGCACCGTCAGGGCGTCGTCGATCCGAGCCGCGGCGATGAAGTCGATGGCAAGGCGGGTGACAGTGAAGGCCGCCGGATCGGGCCGCTCCAGGAGCTCGGTGTGATGGACGCCGGCGCATCGCAGGCCGTCCGATCGCCCGCGCTCGAAAAACCGCACCAGGGCTCCGTGATAAGCGACGCCGGTGAAGTCGGTATCCTCGTAATAGACCCGCACCGCCAGCCGATGCTCGCGTCCGAAAAACGCCCCGGCCGAGGGTTCCACCTCACCCCTCTTCGTCGAAGAGCTGGGGCTGGGCGGGGAGTTGAGGCGGGGCGGTGAGTCCGAGGTGCAGCCAGGCCTTGGCGCAGGCCAGGCGACCGCGCGGGGTGCGCTGGATGAAGCCCTGCTGCAGGAGGAAGGGCTCGACCACGTCCTCGACCGAATCCCGCGCCTCGGCGAGGGCATAGGCCAGGGTATCGACCCCGGCCGGGCCGCCGCCGTAGTTGTCGATCAGGGCCTTCAGATAGCGGCGATCGAGGGCGTCCAGCCCCGCCCCGTCGACCTCCAGCCGGGCCAGGCCCTTGGCGGCGCAGGCCCGGTCGATGAGCTTCACCCCATCGGCGGCGGCGAAGTCGCGCACCCGGCGCAGCAGGCGCCCGGCCACGCGCGGCGTGCCCCGCGCCCGCCCGGCGATCTCCGCCGCCCCGTCGGCGGCCAGCGGCAGGCCCATCTTGCGGGCCGCCTGGGTCAGCATCAGTTCCAGCTCGGCGGGGGTGTAGAAATCCAACCGGATGGGGATGCCGAACCGGTCGCGCAGGGGGTTCGCCAAGAGGCCGGCCCGGGTGGTCGCCGCCACCAGGGTGAAGGGCGCCAGGTCGATGCGGATCGAACGCGCCGACGGTCCCTCGCCGATCATCAGGTCGAGGGCGTGATCCTCCATGGCCGGATAGAGGATCTCTTCGACGTTGGCGGCCAGGCGGTGGATCTCGTCGATGAAGAGAACGTCGCGCGGCTCGAGGTTGGTGAGAATCGCCGCCAGGTCACCGGCCTTGGCCAGCACCGGCCCGGAGGTCGAGCGGAAATTCACCCCCAGTTCGCGGGCGATGATCTGGGCGAGACTGGTCTTGCCCAGCCCCGGCGGGCCGGAAAGCAAGACGTGGTCCAGGGCCTCGCCGCGCGCCCGGGTCGCCTCGATGAAGACCCGCAGGTTGGCCTTGGACGCCTCCTGGCCGACGAATTCGTCTAGGGTGCGGGGCCGAAGCGCCTGGTCGGTCGGCTCCAGGGGCGCGGCCTCGCCGGCCACCAGCCGGCTCATCGGCCCAGCTCCTGCAGGGCGGCGCGGATCAGGGACGCCTCATCGGCGCCCTCGCCGAGTCGCAGGATCGCCTGATCGACCACGCGCCTGGCGGCGACTTCGGCGACGCCCAGGCCCATCAAGGCCGCGGTCGCCTCGCCGGCCGGAGTGTGGACCGCGATCGCCGGCGCGGCATGGGTCCCGCCCACCGCCCCCTCGCCGATCGCCTTGTCCTTCAGTTCGGCGAGGATACGGGCGGCGAGCTTGGGGCCCACCCCGTTGGCCCGCGCCAGCATCGGCTTCTCGCCGCGCGCCACCGCCCCCGCGAGCTCGGACGGCGGCAGGACGTCGAGCACCGCCAGGGCGACCTTGGCCCCCACCCCCTGGATCGATTGCAGAATCACGAAAGCGCGGCGCTCCTCGCGGGTGAGGAAACCGTAGAGCCGCGATCCGGCCGCCTCGCTCCACTGGCTCTCCACGTGCAGGGTCACCTCGTCGCCCACCGCCGGCAGACGGGTGAGGGTGCGGGTCCCGCAGCGGACCACGTAGCCGACCCCGGCGACATCGATGAGGGCGTCTTCCTCGGCCGCCTCGGCGACCACCCCGCGCAGGCGCCCGATCACGCCGCGCTCGCCAGCCTGGCCCTCGCCGTGCGGGCATGGGCGTGGGCGATGGCCACGGCCAGCGCGTCAGAGGCGTCGGGGCTGAGGGTCCCGCAGGCCGGCAGCAGGCGGGCGACCATGAACGCCACCTGGGCCTTGTCGGCGCCGCCGGTGCCCACCAGGGCCTTCTTGACCACCTTGGCGGCGTATTCGGCGACCGGCAGGCCGGCGCTCGCCGGGGCGATCATCACCGCCGCCCGGGCGTGGCCGAGCTTGAGGGTCGAGGCCCCGTTGGCGGTCATGAAGCTTTCCTCCACCGCCGCCTCGTGCGGGGCGTGGGCGGCGATCACCTCGCCCACGGCCTGGAAGAGGATCAGCAGCCGCGCCGCCAGGGCCAGGGTCTCGTCCGGCGCGATGACCCCGTGGGCCACCCACGTCAGCCGCGAGCCCTCCACCGCCACCACGCCCCAGCCGGTGCGGCGCAGCCCCGGATCCAGCCCCAGAATGCGAATCGCGTTCGTCATGCGTTCCGCCAGCATCGCCGATGGATGCGGTCAGGGGAAGGGAGAGCCCTGCCCAGCAACCGTGGATCACCGTAATTAACGGTGGCCGGGGGACGGCGTGAGCGCAGAAGCCGCTAGACATCCAAAGGTAGTCTGGAGTCGTCTGCTTTATGTCTGGTTTATGTCTGGTTTTGTCTGCTCTACGTCTGGATTGGTCTGCTTGACCTCTGGTTTTGTCACGAATCGTCGGCCGTTTTGTCGCCATTTCCACGTGATTTCAACGCTTTGTCAGATCTTGACGGTCGTTCTGGACGCAAAAGCCTCCGCGCGCGCCCGTCGACTCCCCAGAACATAGATGGAACATTGCAAATTGTCAAGGGTCAATCGCAAGTTCAATTGCTCTGCTAAACAGCCGGGCAAATTCTGTTCTGCTTACGCGTTTAATCACGAAAGCAGCTCCGGCCCCCTCACCCCGCCAGGCGGGCGATCTCCGCTTCGCTGATGTCGGCGTTGGTCCAGACGCTTTGGACGTCGTCGTCGTCCTCGAGGGCCGCGATCAGCTTCATCAGGGTCGCCGCTTCCTGCCCGTCCACCGGCACATCGGATTTGGCCTTCCACACGACGCCGGCGGACTTGGCCGGTCCCAGGCGCGTCTCCAGGCCCTCGGCCACGGCGGCGAGGTCTTCGAAGGCGGTGAGGATGACGTGTTCCTCTTCATCACGCTCGGTGTCCTGGGCTCCGGCCTCGATGGCCGCCTCCAGCACCTCTTCCTCGGACCCGGCGGCGACCGGATAGAGGATCTCGCCGAGGCGGTCGAACATGAAGGCCACCGAGCCGGTCTCGCCCATGTTGCCGCCGTTGCGGGTGAACAGGGCGCGCACATTGGCCGCCGCCCGGTTGCGGTTGTCGGTCAGAACCTCGACGATCAGGGCCGCGCCGCCGGGGCCGAAACCCTCGTAGCGGATCTCCTCCAGGGCATCGGTGTCGCCGCCCTGGGCCTTCTTGATCGCCCGGTCGATGTTGTCCTTGGGCATGGATTCGGCCTTTGCCGAGGCGATCGCCAGGCGCAGGCGCGAATTGGCGGCCGGGTCCGGCAGGCCCTGCTTGGCGGCGATGGTGATGTCGCGCGAGAGCTTGGAGAACAGCTTGGAGCGCAGGGAATCCTGGCGGTCCTTGCGGAACTGGATGTTCTTGAACTTGGAATGGCCGGCCATGGGCGAGGGGACTGGACTGTTGAGAAGGGCGGGCGCTTCCTAGCCCCGCGCGGCGCCCAGCGCCACCTTCAACGCGAGGGCCTGCAAGATGAGCGAACCGGTCGAAGTCCCCAAGCGCCCCGTCGCCGCCATCGGCGCGGGCGCGGCCGGCGCCCTGGCCTTCGGGGCGCTGGCGCTTGGCGCTGTCGCGATCGGGACGGTGGCGATCGGCCGCCTGGCCGTCCGCAAGGTGCGCCTGGGCGAAGTGACGATCGACCGACTGGTGATCCGGCGCATCAGCCGTCCCGACTGAGCGTGTGCGTCCGCGCGGTGCAACCGCCCCCGCGCTGGTTCGTTGCACATGAACGCGCGCTGAACCGCCTGTCCCGGCTTCGTTCAGGCTGGCGATGGCACGTTCGCCGATTACCCGTTGTCCGTCCTGGGCGAGCGGGAAGGGAGTAGCCATGAAAACCCTCAGTTCCGCCGTTTCGGCCGCCGCGTTGGCCTTAGGCCTCAGCCTCGCCGCCGTCGCCCCGCCCACGGCCGCCAACGCCCAGATCGCCGTCGGCGTCAGCGTCGGCATCGCCCCGCCGCCCCTTCCCTACGAGGTGCAGCCGGTGATCCCCGGGCCGGGCTACTACTGGACCCCCGGCTACTGGGGCTGGGACAATGACTATTACTGGGTGCCCGGCGAATGGGTCCTGCCGCCCGCCGTCGGCCTCTATTGGACGCCTGGGTGGTGGGGCTGGAACAACGGCTTCTACGCCTTCAACGCCGGCTATTGGGGTCCGACGGTCGGATTCTACGGCGGGATCGATTACGGCTGGGGCTATGGCGGCTTCGGTTTCGGCGGCGGCGAGTGGAGAGGCGGCAACTTCTTCTACAACCGCGCCGTCACCAACCTCGACGGGCGCCCGATCGCCAATGTATTCGACCGCCGGGTGACCCCGTTCACCCGCTCGCGGGTCAGCTTCGTCGGCGGCCGCGGCGGCCTGACCACGCGCCCGACGGCCGCCCAGATGGCCGCGGCTCGCGCCCGGCACATCCCCGCCACCGCCGAACAGGTTCGCCAGGCCAGAGCGGCGCGAACCAATCCGGCCCTGCGGGCGCAAAATGTCGCCCGCACCCGGAAGGTGACCGCCGGTCCCGTCCGGGCGGCGACCGCCGGCCCCAACCGCGCGATCGCCGGACGGGCCGCCGCCAGTCGGATGACCGCCGCCCGCACGGCCGCCGCCAGCCGCGTGAGAACAGCCCGCACGACCGTGGCCGGCCGGCCGGCCCGGGCCGCTTCGGCGGTTCGCGCCCGGAACACGGCGCGGGCCTCGGTGCGCGGCTCCAGGCGTTCGGCCCTGGCTCAGCGCGGCGCCAGCCGTCGCTCCATGGTTCGGGCGCATCAGAGCGCGCGCGCCCGCGCCACCTTCCAGCGGCGGTCCTACGCCCGCTCCGCAATCCAGCGCCGCTCCTACGCCGGCGCCTCCCGGAGGTCCTATGCCCGCCCGGCGATGCAGCGGTCGTTCGCCCGCCCGTCCATGCAGCGGTCGTTTGCCCGCCCGTCGATGGGCGGCTATGGCCGCGCCGCCCGGGCGCCAAGCTTCGGCGGGGCCGGCCGGCAGCCGGCGATGGCCCGGCCGCAAGGACGCCCGAGCGGCGGCGGCGGCCGCGGTCGTCCGGGCTAGGGCGCTAGGTGGGTGAGGTGGATCTCTTCGCACCTCACCCACCTGCCGTCATCGCCGGACGGAAGTCCCGGCGACCCACGAACGCGAACTGATTTATGGCCGCGCGCGAGCGCGGCCATACGCTTAGCGGTCTGGAGCGCCGCGTTCGAACTCGGCGTCGAGGCGGTTTCTTCAACATGCTGGGGCGCGGCGCGGCGGAAAGTGACGACGCTCTCGCGCCGCCACTTCACTTCACTTCACGGGTTCGGGGAACGGTCGGCTAGTCGTAGGGCGGCGGGGGCAGGGGGGCGGGGTAGTAGACTTCGTAGGCGCCCTCGCCATACTCCGCGTCGTATTGGGCGCGGGCCCGCTCGTAGGCGCGCAGGCGATGCTCATAGGCACGGCGGCTGGCCTCGTAGTCGTTGGACCGCGCGTCGTATTGGCTGGCCCGGGCTTCGTAGTCACCCTGCGCCTGGGCGGCGGCGTCGCGCTGGGCTTCATAGGCGCTCTGGGCGCCCTGGTAGTCCTGGTAGGTCTGGCCGTTAGGGTAGGTGTTGTATTGGGGGTGCTGGCCGTTATCGTAATAACCCTGGCCATAGCCCTGGTTGTAATAACCCTGGCCGTTGTAGTTCTGGGCCGAGGCCGCGCCACCCAGCGCCAAGGCTGCCGCGGCCACGCCGGCGAATAGGATCAATCTGGTCATTTTCATCTCTCCGAAGCTCGGAAACTTCGGACGTGAAACGATCCGGCCCGCCAACGGTTGCGCCGATCTACTTCGGATCGGGATTGCCGATGTCGATGAGGCCTTTCCACTGGCCGCCGGCATTCCTCCGCCAGACCGTGACGTAGCGGCCCCTCACCACCGGACCGCTATGATCCTTGTTGCGCGCCGCCAGCCACGTTCCGGTCGTGACCCCGAGGTCGCCGCCTTTCGAGCCCCAGGCCTGGAGCGGTGTCCACTCGAGCACGGATCTGGGGCCCGCATCCCCGCCCATGGCCTTGTAGATCGCCGCCGCGCCGCGCGTGGGCGGCCCATTGCCGAACTGCAGGCCGTCGGTCTCGTCCATGTATTCGCGGAAGGCCTGGGCCGGCCCGACCTCCTCGGCCCGGTGCTCGAACGCCAAGTCCGCGGCCTGCACGGCGGCGGCCGTGCGCGCCGCCAGATCCGCGCCGGCGGCGGAGGTCCCAATGAGGCACGACGCGGCGAGCGCGGTTCCCGTCAGCCAATTCATCCCTGCCCCCCAGTGTGACCGTCGCCTAGAACGGATAGTCCGGAATCTTTACCAGCTCTTCGTTCTGGCGGAAGGCGCCGGGGCCGTAGAGGGCGTCGTAGTCGCCGCGCGGCCAGGCGTACTTCACCACCTGCCAGCGATAGAGTTCGCCGACGGTCGAGTGGCGGGAGGCGCGGGCGACATGGTCGGCATAGACGATGGCGGCGGTGTCGCGAGCGTCGTCATAGACATTGGCCGCGGCCGCGCCCTCCGGGGCCACGGCGACGGTGACGTCGGTGGGCGGACAGGCGGGCTGGGCCTGGGCGGCGCAGGCGGCGGCGAGCGCGGCGCCGGCGATGAGGATAAGCTTCATGGGTTAGCCTCCGATGGGCCCCGAACAAACGGGACCAAGGCTCAACGCCAATCCGCCCGCCCCGGTTGCGCTCGCACTCCCTTCCCTCGGAACCGCCTGAGCGTCCAGCCTGGCTATTATGTCTAGACCTGATCCCTCACGCCGCCTTGGTGGCGGCGACGACGGGGAGGGTCGGGGCGAGGCGGCCGCCGACGCGGATCGGCTCGACGCGGCGGGCGAGGCCGCTGGCGTTGTCGGTCTCCACGAACACCCCGCACACGCTCGCCTCCCCCTCGGCCGGCTTGAAGCGGCCGCCGGAAATGCGGGTGGTGAACCGCCGCAGGGGCTCCTCCTTCTGGTTGCCGATTACGCTGTCGTAGTCGGCGCAGGCCCCGGCGTCGGTCTGGTAGGCTGTGCCGCCGGGCAGCACCTGGGCATCGGCGGTGGGCACATGGGTGTGGGTGCCGACCACCAGGCTGGCCCGACCGTCGCAGAAATGGCCCATGGCCATCTTCTCCGAGGTCGCCTCGGCGTGCATGTCGACCACGATGGCGTCGGCGGCCTCGCCCAGCGGGCAGGCGGCGAGTTCGCGGTCCACTGCAGCGAAGGGATCGTCGAGGGCGTCCATATGCACCCGGCCCAGGAGCGAAATCACCAGCACCCGGCGGCCGCGATCGGTCTCGAAGAGCTGCGCCCCCTGGCCGGGTGCCTGGGCCATGGCCGGATAGTTGAGCGGCCGAAGCAGCCGGCTCTCGCGGACGATGTAAGTCAGGGCCTCCTTCTGGTCCCAGGAGTGGTTGCCGAGCGTGAGGCAATCGGCTCCGGCGGCGAACAGGTCGCGGGCGGTGGCCTCGGTGATCCCGAAACCGGCGGCGGCGTTCTCGGCGTTGACGATCACGAATTCGAGACCGAGCGAGCGGCGCAGGGCCGGCAGGTGGTGAGCGAGACCGTCGCGGCCGGCGCGGCCGACGATGTCGCCAAAGAAGGCGAGGCGCATCAGAAGTCCTTTTGGACTTCGATATAGGCCTTTTCGGTCAAAATCGCGTCCAAAGCCTGATCGTGCGCCTCGCGGGGGACCTCCGCCACCTCCTGGCCGGCGAAGGCGAGGCCGATCACCAGCACTTCGCCGGCCTCGCGCAGCATCTTCAGGGTGCGGTCGAAATGGC
>DASXIE010000162.1:0-36174 GCA_036498165.1 Caulobacteraceae bacterium | reverse complement strand
AGCTCACGGACCTGGCAGCCGCCGAGACCCGCGCCGCCGAGCTCACCGCCCGGATCGGCGGCAGCGTCGGCCTGATCCACGGCAAGATGCCGCCCGCCGCGAAGGACGCGGTGATGGCCGACTTCGTCGACGGGCGGATCTCGGTGCTGGTGGCCACCACCGTGGTCGAGGTCGGGGTCAATGTGCCCAACGCCACCATCATGGTCATCGAGCAGGCCGAGCGCTTCGGCCTCGCCCAGCTGCACCAGCTGCGCGGGCGGGTGGGCCGCGGGACCCGCGAGAGCGCGTGCCTGCTGCTCTACGACCTGCCGCTCGGCAAGACGGCCGAAGCCCGCATCGACATCCTGCGCCAAACGGACGACGGCTTCCTGATCGCCGAGAAGGACCTGGAGCTGCGCGGCGGCGGCGATCCCCTGGGCCTGGCCCAGAGCGGCTTTCCAGCCTACCGCCTGGCCGATCCGATCGCCCACCGGGACCTGATCCGCGTGGCCGCCGACGACGCGCGTCTGACTCTGGCGCGGAACTCGGATGGTCCGCGCGACAAGGCGCTGGAAACCCTGCAGGAACTGTTCGACTGGCGCGCCGTCTCCGGTCTCAGCCAGGCGGGGTGAGACGCCAGGCCGCGACCCTGGCCAGGGAGTCGGCCTCGAGGTCGGCCCAGAAGAAATTGTAGTCGGGGACCCGCAGCCGCTCGGCGAACGAGCCGTGGGGAATGAGGGTGTCGCTGCGCGGCCGGCTGACTCGCAGGATCCCGCCGACGCACTGGGCGCCCACCTGCCGGACCATGAAGCCCGGCCGCGCGCCCCATTCCAGGCCAGTGGCGTTGGCGGCGCCGAGATTGAGCCTGGGCGGGGCGGGCGCATTGTCGGCCGCGCCCAACAGGGGATTGACGCACAACAGGGGCGCGCCGGCGAGATTCACCAGATGGCCGCTAGGGCCCCAGACCTTGCTGCGAGTGAGGATGCTGATCACTCTCGGGAAGTCGCCCTGCCGGGCCGACACCCAGGCGACCACGCAGCCGGCCTCGTTGCGTCGCGCGCAGGCCGGAATCGGCGCACCTGGCGCGAAGGCCGCCGCCGGAACGCCCGTCTCGATGAGATAGGCGGCGACGAGACGGCGGCGCAGGTCCGGATCGGGGGCGACGACCTCGCGCAGCAGGCGGGCGGCGAGCTGGCCGCCCTGCTCCACCCCGGCGACGATGAAGGGCCGGCCGGGGGCGAGGTGGGCGAGGAAATAATCGAAGGCGGCGCGCACGTCGCCATAGGCGAACTCCCGGGCCTCGATGGCGTCGTCGAAGACGGTCAGTGAGGTGTAGAGGCTGGCCTGGCGATAGCGCGGCGCGAATATCCGACCCGCCCTGGCAAATGGGGCGGCGTAGTTGGGCGCCACGACCCGGGCGTAGAGGCCGGCCGTGCTGCTGTCGGCGATCGGTCCGTTCCAGTTGCGGCCGCCGTCGAAAGTGGTCGGATGGATGAAGAAGACATCGACCGGCGCGGTCTCGCCGGGCGTTGGAAGCTGATCCCAGGCCCCGGCCTTGGCGTAGTCAGGGGCCGGCGGCGGCTTGTAGACGGTGTAGGGAACCTGAGGGTCCAGGAATGCTTCGAGGATGTCGTCGCGCCAGATCGCCAGGACGGCGAGGATCAGCACCGCCAGGGCGGCGATACTCAGCGCCAACCAGAACCTCAATCGCCGCCGGGCCATGGCCGCGTGGATACAAAAGCCGCGCGGCGAGAGCAAACCTGGGTTCGATGGAGCGTCGGCGGCTCTGCTCTCTTCCCCCTTCAAAAGGGGGAAGACAGCCAATCAATGGCGGCCGCGGCTAGCGGTAGGGGTCCGGGGTGGCGAGAAAGTCGGTGACGTAGTCGGCGACGCCGTCTTCGAGCGAGGCAAAAGGGGCCATGTAGCCGGCGGCTCGCAGCCGATCCATCCTTCCTTGCGTGAGATACTGGTAGCGGGCCCGCAGGTCGGGCGGCATCTCGATGTAGTCGATGGCGGGCGTGCGGCCGGCGGCCTTGAAGGTCGCCAGGGCCAGGTCCTCGAAGCTGCGGGCCTCGCCTGATCCGAGATTGAATATGCCGTTGACGTCGGCCTTGCCAAACAGCCACGCCACCGCCTTGGCGACGTCGCGGACATAAATGAAGTCACGCTTCTGGCCGCCATCGGGGATGCCGGGCCGATAGGAGCGGAAGAGCCGCACTGGCGCGCCGGCTGCAACGCTCGGCCAGATCTGGGCGATGACCGAAGCCATGGCCCCCTTGTGGGCTTCGTTGGGACCGTAGACGTTGAAGAACTTCAGCCCCGTCCATTGCCGGGGCGCGCGGCCACGCGCCACCTCGCGGACGGCATGGAGATCGAAGAGGGCCTTGGACCAGCCGTAAGCGTTGAGGGGACGCAGGGCCGCCAGGGCGGCCGGGCTGTCATCATCGTCAAAGCCCGCCGCTCCGTCGCCGTAGGTTGCTCCGGAGGAGGCCCAGATCAGCCGTCGCCCCTTGACGGCGCACCAGGCGAAGAGGTCGCGCGACAGGGCGAAGTTGGTGGAAAGGATCAGGTCTGCGTCGGCCTCGGTGGTCGAGGAGATCGCGCCCATATGGATGATCGCTTCGACACCTGCTCCGCGGCCGGCAAGCCACGCGGAAAGGTCCTCGGGGAGGATGAAATCGACAATCGGGTGCTTGGCCAGGTTGCGCCACTTGCCCAAGGCCGCGCCGCCCAGGCGGTCGCACACCACCACGTCGAGAGCCGGGTCCGCGGCCAGTTCGGCGACAATGTTGGAGCCGATGAACCCGGCCCCTCCGGTGACGAGGACCAGGCGGGGACTCATCGGCGGGCGGCCTTGGCGAGCGTGGCGGTGGTCGAGTGGCCATCGACGAAGGCGGCGATACGCACCTCGCCGCCCCAGGTCTGAACGAGGTCGGCGCCGACGATGTCGCCGATGGCGTAGTCGCCGCCCTTCACGAGCAGATCGGGCCGGGCGGCGGCGATCAGTTCGGCCGGGGTGTCCTCGTCGAAGGCGGTGACGAGGTCGACGCAGGCCAGGCTCGCCAGGACCAGGGCGCGCGCTTCCAGCGAATTGACCGGCCGGCCCTCGCCCTTGGCGCGGCGCACCGAGGCGTCGGAATTCAGTCCCACGACCAGGCGATCGCACCACGATTTGGCCTGGCCGAGATAGGCGATGTGGCCTGGATGGAGGATGTCGAAGCAGCCGTTGGTGAAGCCGACCTTGAGACCCCGTTCGCGCCACCGGGCGATCGCCCGCTCCATGCCCTCCAGGGTGACGATCTTGGCCTCGGTGGGGGCGCGGTGAGCGGCGAGTTCCGCCTCCAGCAGTTCGTCGGGCGAGACCACGGCCACGCCGGCCTTCTCGACCACCACGCTCGAGGCCAGCAGGGCCAGCTCGACGGCCTCGTCGAGGGCCGCGCCGGACGCCAGCGCCAGGCCCAGGGCGGCCAGCGCCGTATCCCCGGCCCCCGCGGTGTCGAAGACCTCCGGCGGCGGGCGGCGGAAGTGGCGGACCGGTTCGCCGCGCACCGCCAGGCTCATGCCCCTGGCCGCGCGGGTGACGAGGATGGCCCGGCAGCGGCAGACCTTGAGGGCCTTGGCAAGCGCCGCCTCGATCTCGCCGTCGGTGGTCGTCGGCAGATCGGTGGCGAACGCCAGTTCGGCGGCGTTGGGCTTGATGACGTCGGCCGCCCGATAGCGACGAAAAGCGCGGGCCTTGGAATCGACGATCAGCGGCGCGCCATTGGCCTTGGCGGCGGCGAGGCATGAGGCGATCACCGTCTCGCTCACCACGCCCTTGCCGTAGTCGGACAGGAGGATCGCGCCGGCGCCCTTGGCCATCCTGGTGATGGCCGCGCAGACTGCCTGATCGCGACCCTCCGAAGCCGGGGCGACAGCTTCGTGATCGACCCGCAGCAGCTGCTGGCCGGCCGAGGCGAACCTCATCTTGGTGGTGGTGGGACGGTCCGGCTCGACGATGAGTTCACCAGTCACGCCGGCCTCGGCGCCGATCAGGAAGCGAGCTTCCTCCGCGGCCAGGTCCTCGCCGACGATCCCTATCAGGGCCGCCGCGCCGCCAAGGGCCGCGACATTGCGCGCGACGTTGCCTGCCGCCCCCAGCATGACGCTTTCCCTGGACCTGACGAGGATCGGCACCGGCGCCTCGGCCGAAATCCGGCTCACTTCGCCATAGATGAAGCGGTCGACCATCAGATCGCCGACCGCCACCACCTTCGCCCCGCTCATGGCGCTCAGCAGCTTCTGGAGGGCGATCATGTCCATGGGCGTCAGACCGTCCTAAGCGGCGCGAGCGCGCCGCTTAGCCAGGGCGTCGTATTCCAGGAGTTCGGCCACCAGGGCCTCGAATTCGCTTAAGGGGACCATGTTGGGGCCGTCGGAGGGGGCGTTGTCCGGGTCTGGATGGGTCTCCATGAACACCGCCGCGACACCCACCGCCACCGCCGCGCGGGCGAGAACGGGTACATACTCCCTCTGGCCGCCGGAGCGGTCACCCTGGCCGCCGGGCTGGGCGACCGAATGGGTGGCGTCGAACACCACCGGGCAGCCGATCTGCGCCAACACCGGCAGGGCGCGCATGTCGGAAACGAGGGTGTTGTAGCCGAACGAGACGCCCCGCTCGCAGGCCATCACATTGAGGTTGCCGGCCGAGGTCGCCTTTTCGACCACGTTCTTCATCTCCCACGGAGCGAGGAACTGGCCCTTCTTGATGTTGAGCGGCCGGCCCGTCGTGGCGGCGGCGACGATGAGGTCGGTCTGGCGGCTCAGGAAGGCGGGGATCTGCAGAACATCCACTGCCTCCGCCACCGCCGCGCACTGCCCCGCTTCGTGCACATCGGTGAGTACGGGCAGGTTCAGGCGCTCGCGGATCTCGGCGAAGATCGGCGCGGCCTCCGTCAGTCCGATTCCCCGCGCGCCGCGCGCCGAGGTCCGGTTGGCCTTGTCGAACGAGGTCTTGTAGATGAGCCCGATGCCGAGCCGCCCGGCGATTTCCTTGAGGGCGGCCGCGGTCTCCAGGGCGTGGGCGCGGCTTTCCAGCTGGCAGGGACCGGCGATGACCGCCAGGCGCTCGGCGTTGCCGATACGCACCGCGGCGCCCTCACGGCGCTTGATCTCGACGACGGCGTTCGGCTGCATGGGCCCTTGAGCGGGAATTCCGAGGATTGGGTCACGGCGATTAGCTCAGAACGCCGCGCAAGGCGAGCACGTCCCTTGACGCGCCGGCCGTCATGGCCACCATGGCGAAGGGCCGTGCCACAGCCGCGGTTGTTCGGGAGGGCCTTGATGAGTGCGCCCGTCTTGACTGTGGAAGATCAGGAGCTGCGCCGGGCGCCGGCCGCCTTCCGCACCGCCGTCGACATCGCCCGCCGCAACTGGATCGCCGGCTCGCTGACCTTCGTTCTGCCGTCTGGCGGGGAGTTGCGCATCGAAGGAAGCGCGGCGGGTCCCGACGGGGTGCTGATCGTGCGCGACTTCCGGTTTGTCTCGCGGGTGCTGGCCTCGGCCGACATCGGCCTGGGCGAAGGTTTCATGGCAGGGGAATGGGATTCGCCCGACCTCTCCGTCCTGCTCGAGGCCCTGACGGTGAATTTCGACCATCTCGAGCGCCTGGTGCGCGGCAACCTCTTCATGCGCGCGCTGAACGCTCTCGCCCATGCGCTCAACCGGAACAGCCGGCGCGGCGCGCGGCGCAACATCCACGCCCACTATGATCTGGGCAACGCCTTCTATGCCCGCTGGCTCGATCCGGGCATGACCTATTCGGCGGCCAGGTTCGAGCGCCCGGACCAGCCGCTGGAGAAGGCGCAGCGCCACAAGTACGCTACCCTCGCCCACCAGATCGGCCTCGCCCCCGGCCGCCATGTTCTGGAGATCGGCTGCGGCTGGGGCGGTTTCGCCGAGTTCGCCGCCGGCGAAGTGGGCGCGCGGGTCACCGGAATCACCATCTCCCCGGCCCAGCATGAATTCGCTCGCCGGCGGATGTTCGAAAAGGGCCTGGCCGAGCTCGCCGACATCCGCTTGATGGATTACCGCGACGTGCAGGGGAAGTTCGACCACGTCGCCTCGATCGAGATGTTCGAGGCGGTGGGCGAGGCCTATTGGCCGGCCTATTTCGCCAAGGTGCGCGACGTGCTCTCCCCGGGCGGCCGGGCCGGACTGCAGATCATCACCATCCGCGACGAGTTGTTCCGCGCCTACCGTTCCCGCTCCGACTTTCTGCGCAAATATATTTTTCCCGGCGGCATGCTGCCCAGCGAGGGACGGTTGCGCGAGGAAATCGCCCGGGCCGGCCTGGAGTGGAAAGCGGTCGCCCGCTTTGGCCAAAACTACGCCGAAACGCTGGCGCAATGGGCATCTTCGTTCGAAAACGCCTGGGAGGAAATTCGCGGCCTGGGCTTCGACGAGCGCTTCCGCCGCCTGTGGCGCTTTTACCTCGGCTATTGCGAAGCCGGCTTCCGGACCGCCCGCACGGACGTCGTCCAGCTCAGCCTGACGCGCGCCTGAAGGGTTCTCCGCCCTCATGTGAATTTTGTCCCTGAACCGCGGATGGGGCGCCTCGACGACAATCGGGGTCGCCTCGCGCGGCGTCCGCAGAATGCGAGCTTATGTTCTGCAAGCTTCCAGGGAGAATAGCGCGAATTGCAAGTTTCGCTTGACGGATATATTACATTATGCGATAATCCCGTCGCATGTTCGAATTCTGCCCCCGACCCGCGAGACACGACCGCCAACAACGACGGGCCCGATACCTTCGTCATCCGCACCAAGCAGCGCGTGGACATGTTTCGGAGGATATCGGAGATCGGCATGCATCTCCCACCGTTAAATACGGTGAAATTTTTTTCCGCCCACGTTCTTCCCACCTCAGCCCAACCGTCATCGCCGGGCGCGGCCAGGGCATGGCCGGCCTGCATGGATGGCCTTCCGCCGCTGGCGAGATGCCGCCCGGTGGGAGAAAGTGGCTTGCGCATGGGCGCGTGGATCGGCGATTTGGAACGATGAGCCAGGCTGAAATTCGCGCCAGCGTCGTTGACGCCATCGGGGAGACGCCGCTCATCCGCCTCAACAGGGCCAGCGAGGCGACGGGATGCGAAATCCTCGGCAAGGCCGAGTTTGCCAATCCTGGCCAGTCGGTCAAGGACCGCGCCGCCCTCTACATCGTCCGCGACGCCGAGCGGCGCGGGACGCTTCGTCCCGGCGGCCGGATCGTCGAGGGGACGGCTGGCAACACGGGCATCGGCCTGGCCATGGTCGCCAGGGCGCTCGGCTACCGCGCCACCATCGTCATCCCGCGCACCCAGAGCCAGGAGAAGAAGGACGCCATCCGCCTGATGGGCGGCGAACTCATCGAGGTCGACGCCGTCCCCTACGCCAATCCGGAAAACTATGTGCGCTATTCGGGTCGACTGGCGGAGGAGCTGAATGCTTCCGAGCCGGCCGGAGCGATCTGGGCCAACCAGTTCGACAATGTCGCCAATCGCGCCGCCCATGTGGAAACCACCGGGCCGGAGATCTGGCGTCAGACCGATGGCAAGGTCGACGGCTTCATCTGCTCGGTGGGCTCGGGCGGGACGCTGGCGGGGGTGGCCATGGCGCTTCGCGAACGGCGCCTCGACGTCGCCATCGGCCTCGCCGACCCCCATGGAGCTGCCCTCTACGCCTGGTATACCCGCGGCGAGTTGAAGTCGGAGGGCAATTCCATCAGCGAGGGGATCGGCCAGGGAAGGATCACCGCTAATCTAGAAGGTCTCAAGGTCGATCACGCTTACCGGATCAGCGACACCGAGATGCTGGAGGTGATCTTCGATCTCGCTCAGCACGAGGGCCTGGTCATGGGCGGCTCGACGGGGATCAATATCGCCGGGGCGATCCGCTTGGCCCGCGACCTGGGCCCCGGCCATACGATCGTGACCATCCTGTGCGACCAGGGCGCTCGCTACCAGAGCAAGATCTTCAATCCCGCCTTCCTCGCCGAGCGCGGCTTGCCGGCCCCGGGTTGGCTGTGAGCGATCCGCTCGTCACCACCGAGTGGCTGGCGGCGCAGCTGGACGAGCCGACGATAAGAGTGCTTGACGCCACCTGGTTCATGCCCGACGCCGGGCGAGACGCCAAGGCGGAGTTCACCGAGCGTCATATCCCTGGCGCGGCCTTCTTCGACATCGACGAGATCAGCGATCACGCCCGCGGCCTGCCGCATATGGCGAGCGCCCCGGCCGATTTCGCGATCGCCGCACGGCGACTGGGCGTGAGCCGAGACTCGCAGGTGATCGTCTATGACGCCCATGGCCTCTTGTCGGCGGCCAGGGCGTGGTGGAATTTCCGCGCAATGGGCCATGAGGCGAGCTTCGTCCTCGATGGCGGTTTGCCCAAGTGGCTCGCCGAGGGCCGGCCGGTAGAGACCGGTTGGGCGCGGCCGGCGCACGGGGATTTCAAGGCGCGCCCGGATCCTGCCCTGGTGAGCGACCTCCAGGCGGTGCGCGAGGCTCTGGCGAGCGGCGAGGCCCAGGTGGTCGACGCCCGGCCGGCGTCGCGGTTCGCCGGGACCAATCCGGAACCCCGCCCGGGCCTGAGGCCAGGACACATGCCGGGCGCTCTGAACCTGCCGTTCGCGAGCCTGGTGAAGGGAAGCGGCGAGCTGGCCGAGCCCGATGCGTTGCGGGCGGCTTTTGCGGCGGCCGGGGTCGACCTTTCTGAGCCCATCGTCACCACCTGCGGATCGGGGATCACCGCCGCCGTGCTCGCCCTGGCCCTGGCGCGATTGGGTCGTCCCGACGCGGCCGTCTATGACGGTTCATGGAGCGAATGGGGAGCGCGGAGCGACACCGCCGTCGCGGTCGGATGACGGGCGAGGCGACGCGGGTCATCCATGCCGGCCGCGGCGGCGGGCGAACTGTCGGCCCGGCGGTGGAGAAGGGTTCGACAGTCATCCTGCCCACCGCCGAGGCGCTTTACGACGAAACACTGGTGACGTACGGCCGGGCCGGTCTGGCGGTGCAGGAAACCCTCGCCGCCGCCCTCGCCGACCTGGAGGGGGCACGGCAGGTGCGGCTATTCCCGTCCGGCCTGGGCGCCGTCACCGGGGCCATGCTGGCGGTCCTGAAGAGCGGCGACGAGATCCTGGTGACCGACGCCGTCTACAAGCCGACGCGGCGGTTTTGCGGCCGCGTGCTCACCCGCCTGGGAGTCACCGCGCGCACTTTCGATCCGGCCGCCAGCCCGACGGAGGTCATGGCTCTGGCCGGACCGGCGACCAGGATGATCGTCCTGGAGTCGCCGGCATCCCTGACATTCGAGATGCAGGATGTGGCGGCCATCGCAGCCCTGGCCCGGGCCCGCGGCATCCTCACCCTGATGGACAACACCTGGGCGGCCGGCTTCTGGTTCAAGCCCCTGGCGCATGGCGTCGACCTCTCGGTCCAGGCCCTGACCAAATATGTCGGCGGCCATTCGGACTGTTTCATGGGGTCGGTCGCGACCCTCGATCCGGCTCTCGGCGAGGCGATGGATCAGGCGGTGATCGACTTCGGCTGGTCGGTGGGGCCGGACGAGGCCTACCAGATGCTGCGCGGCCTGCGCACGCTGCCCACCCGGCTGGCGCGGCATCAGGAAAGCGGCCTGACGGTCGCCGCCTGGCTGCGCGGACAACCGCAGGTCGCCGACGTCCTCTATCCCGCCCTTCCAGGGGCCGCCGGCCATGGTCTGTGGAAACGCGACTATTCGGGCGCCGCCGGCCTCTTCTCGGTGGTGCTTCATCCCGCCCCGTCATCGGCGGTCCGGGCCATGCTGGACGCCCTTGGCGTCTTTCGTCTGGGCTTTTCCTGGGGCGGTTTCGAGAGCCTGGCGCTCAACGGCGATCCGCAGTTCGGCGTGCGGGACCATAGGCCAGCCTACGCGGGCCCGGTCGTCCGCTTCTCGATCGGTTTGGAAGATCCTGCCGACCTGATCGCCGACCTGGCCGCCGGACTCGCCGCCTTTGCACGCCGTGAACGCTAGGTGGCGACCCCGGCAGGACTCGAACCTGCAACCGTCCGCTTAGAAGGCGGATGCTCTATCCAGTTGAGCTACGGGGTCCCTCAGTGGGTCCAGGGTTGTTTCCGCTGGAACGCGAAGTTATCGGCATAGGTCTTTATAATTCTTTTTATCTTCGGTTCAGGCGCTACCTCGAACGGGATTCCGTGGCGCCGTGCATAGTCGACCGCTTCGTCCTGGCTGGCGAAGCGCAGGCGGACCTGGCCGTTCATGTCGGTGGACTGGGTCCATCCCATCAGCGGGTCGGCGATTCGCGCCGAAGCGGGCTCGAAGACCAGTTCCCACAGTTGGGTGTTGGCCCGACCGGATTGCATGGCCGTCTTGGCCGGGCGGAAAATGCGCGCGAGCATGGTTTCTCAAAAGCCCTCAAGTGGCAGGCTGGTCGGGGCGGCAGGATTCGAACCTGCGACCCTCTGCTCCCAAAGCAGATGCGCTACCAGGCTGCGCCACGCCCCGTCGACCATCGCAAGGGGGCGTCTCTTGCCATGCCCCCGCCCGCCTCGCAACGCCGCTCTAGGCGTGTCACGTCAGGGACCACGCCGACGCATGAGGCGGAAAACCCCCGTGGCTCGGGCCAGAACGTGATCGCCGACCTTGGCCTCGCCGCGGGCGAAGGCGATCTCGCGCGTGGCGCGATCGAGAATGCCGTGGCCGATCACCCAGTCGCCGGCCCGGCCCATGGCCATGAAGTCGATCGACAGGTGGACCGTCACGGCGGTCCCGCCCGTCCCCATCGCCACCGCTCCCGCCAGCAGGCCGTCGAGAAAGGCCGAAACCATGCCGCCGTGAACAATCCCGACGCCGTTGCAGTGCCGATCGAGGGCGAAGAAGGCCTGCTCGACACCATCGTCGCAGGGGCGCCGGTAGTAGGGGCCGTTATGGCTGGAAAAGGCCCCGCGCCCGGCTTGGAGGACAAATCCAGACGGCGGCGGCGGGATCTCTGCGGACCGCCTCACTTGCGAAAGATTCGCTCGCGGACCTTGTCGCCCGGCGCCGCGCCGATCGCCGCCGCCCTGCCGCCCGCGATCTCAAGGACTCCCAGGACCGGACCACCCGATGGCACCGGGGTTTCCGACAGAGGCACGGCATGGGCGATGGAAAGAACGCGGCCGTCGGCGGTGATGAACAGCATGTCGAGCGGGATGAGGGTATTCTTCATCCAGAAGGAGACCGGTTGGGCGGTCTTGAAGTCGAACAGCATGCCGCGGTCGGCGGCGAGGCGGCGGCGGAACATCAGGCCGCGCTCGCGGGCGTCCTCGTTGTCGGCGACCTCGACCTTGAAGTGATAGACGCCGCGGGCGGTGGCGATGTCGAGCTTCTCGACTTTGAGCGGCTGCCCAGCCGCAGCCCCGGACAGGGCGACAGCGGCGGCGATCAGCGTGGCGAACCGGGTAATGTTCACGATGCGCCGCTTAACCCTCGAGCGAATGGGGCCTCAATGCTGGCCCAGTTCGATCTCCGCGACAACCAGGCCCTTGGGCCCCTCGGCGAAACGCACCCGCACCCCCTCGCCCGGCTGAAGGTCATCCAGCCCGCCGCGGCGCAGGGTCTCGATATGAACGAAGATGTCCCCCGGCTCGGTCTCGCGGACAACGAAGCCATAGCCCTTGGTGCGGTTGAACCACTTCACCTTGGCGTCCTGCAGCGGGCCATCGGCCTCCGAAAGCGGCCGCCGTTCGCGCCGCGCGGCCATTGGTCCGCTCTCGGCCCGATGAAAAGCCGGCCCGCGCGGTCCATGGGCCTCGCCATTGAGCCGGAGCGCTCGATCCTCGCGTGGCGCCGCGGTGCTCTCGTCCACGCTGACCAATTCGGCGACCTGCCATCCCTTGGCGCGCTGGACCACGTCGCAGACGATCATCGCCCCTTCCAGCACCGTTTCGTGCCCGGCGCTGCGCAGCGACGTGACGTGAAGCAGGACATCGCGCAGGCCGGTGACACCCGGATCATCGGGAATGATGAAGCCGTAGCCCTTGCCTACATCGAACCATTTCACTCGGCCGGTGATACGCACGATCTCTTCGTGCGTCTCACAAACCTCCACTTGCAATCCAGACATCAGCCCCTCTGGCCGGCTGCCCCTAATCTCCAGCAATGGGACAGCGGCGTTTGGCCGGAATGTCGTCTGAATTGAGCGCGCGTCAACGCTAAGAGGGCTCAAATGACCCGGGCGCGCTCATTTGCCGCAACCCTGACTGTAGCGCTTCAGACGTGCGGAAATACCGTGGTTTGGCAGGCCCTAGGGGAGTCGAACCCCTCTTCCCAGATTGAAAATCTGATGTCCTAACCGATAGACGAAGGGCCCGCGGCGGCGCGGGAGGCTGGGGATATATCGGCCGACCCTAAGAGGTGCAAGGGCAGGCCAGGGACGCCCCTTCAGTCCGTGGCCGGCTGCCGTGCCTCGACCTGGCGAGCATCGGCGGCGTCATCGATTTCGAACTGTACCCCGGAGCGGCCGTTCCAGTCGTCGGGCTTCAACCGGCCGGCGAGGTGCAGGGCGCCGCCGGCCAGGAGGCGGCGGCCCACGGCGGTCTCCTCGGCGCGCCAGGCGATGGCTTTGAGACCGGGAGCAATGAGGCAACGGACGTGGCCGCCGCGCACCACGCCCGGGCGCTCGACGCGCACGCCCGCCAGGGCCAGGCACGGCTCAGGATTTCCCGGCCCGAACGGCGCGAGTCGCTGGAACTCGGCCAGAAGTTCCGGCGTGGCCGCCCCAGGACTGACCAGGGCGTCGACGTCCAGGGCATCATCGGCAGCGGCGACCTCGCTGGCCAGGCGCTCGATGAGGAAAGCGCGCAGTTCGGGGATCGCCGCCGGGCGGACGATGAGGCCGGCGGCCATCGCGTGGCCTCCTCCTGACAGCAGCAGGCCCGCCTCATAGGCGTCTTGCACCGCCGCCCCGAGGTTGACGCCAGGCGAGGAACGGCCGGAGCCCCGGCCCATGTCGGCGGCACGGTCGATACCGATTACCACCACCGGCTTGCGGTAGCGTTCGCGCAGACGGCCGGCGACGATGCCAATGACCCCAGCGTGCCAGTCGTCCGCGGCGACTAGGATCGCCGCCGCGTCTGGATCGAAGTTGGCCTCGCGCTCTATGGCGTGGGTCGCCGCCGCGAGGATCAGTCCCTCGACTTCCCGGCGACCGGCGTTCAGGGCGTCGAGTTCGCGCGCCAACTCGATGGCCACGGCCGGATCGTCGGTGGAAAGGAGCCGCGCACCGAGGTCGGATCGGCCGATCCGGCCGCCGGCGTTGATTCGGGGCCCTAGGATCCACCCGGCGTGGAAGACGGAGGCGTCGCCGCGTTTGGCCTCGGCAACGTCCATCAGCGCGGCGAGGCCCGGATTGGCCCAGTTCGACATGACCTTCAGCCCCTGGGCGGTCAGGGCGCGGTTGAAACCCACAAGCTGGGTCACATCGCAGATGGCGCCGACGGCGGCGAGGTCGAGCCAGCGGCGCAGGTCGGGCTCGGGACGATCGGCAAAGAGGCCACGCCGCCGCGCCTCGCGGTTGAGCGCCGCCAACAAGACGAAGGTGACCCCAGCCGCGGCCAGCGCACCCTGGCCCGAGGCGCAATCGGGCCGATTGGGATTGACGATCACGGCGGCGGAAAGCTCGGGCGTATGGCGCATGAGATGGTGATCGATGACCACGACTCTGAGACCGATGTCGTCGGCGGCCGCGAGAGCGTCGTGCGCCGCCGCCCCGCAGTCGACGGTAATCACCAGCTGCGCGCCGGCGGCCTTGAGACGGCGGAAGGCGTCCGGACTGGGGCCGTAACCCTCGGCCAGGCGGTCGGGGACATAGATGGGCAGATCCGCGCCCATTTGACGGAACCAGCGGACGAGCTGGGCGGCGCTGGTCGCCCCGTCGACATCATAGTCAGCGAAGACCGTCATCGCCGTGCCAGCCATCAACGCCTCGACGAGGATAGCGGCGGCCTCGTCCATGCCGGCGAAAGTGGACGGATCGGGAAACAAGGCCTTCAGCGTCGGGCGCAGGAAGGCTTCCGCCCCGGCCACGTCGATCCCCCGCGACGCCAGGGCCCTGGCCACTGGCTCGGACAGGCCCTGACGCGCCTGATGCTCTCGGACCAGGGCGTGTTCGGCCGTCCGGGCCTGCCAGCGCCGGCCGCTCAGCGAGCGTGTGACCCCTAGGAAATCGTCGGACTTGAAGGTGGCCTGGGCGGCCATCAGAAGGGACGCTTCATCCTTATTTCCCGCACAGTGCGGGTCTGGGAGTTCATCACCAGGGTGTGAGTATGCACCATGCCGCCACTGATTCGCACCCCATCCAGAAGAGCCCCGTCCGTGACTCCCGTGGCCACGAAAATGGCATCGGCGCGGACCAACTCGTGCAGGTCGTACTTTTTTTCGAGGTCTTTGATGCCGTGTTTTTCCGCCCTGGCCTTCTCGTCGGCGTTGCGGAAGACGAGCCGGCCCTGGAACTGGCCGCCGACGCATTTGAGGGCGGCGCAGGCAAGCACCCCCTCCGGGGCGCCGCCCTGGCCGACATACATATCGACACCGGTATCCGGATCGGCGGTGTTCATCACCCCGGCCACGTCGCCGTCGGTGATCAAGCAAACTCGCGCTCCCGCCTCGCGCAGGGAGGTGATGATATCGGAGTGGCGCGGCCGGTCGAGGACGCAGACGGAAAGCTCGGCGACGTCGACGCCCTTCGCCGCGGCCAGGGCCCGGGCGTTGTCGGCCGCGCTGCGGTCCAGATCGAGCAGGCCCTCGGGATAGCCCGGACCGCAGGCGATCTTATCCATGTAGGTGTCCGGCGCGTTGAGCATGGCCCCGGCCGGGGCCCAGGCCATCACCGCCAAGGCGTTGGCCATGTTCTTGGCCGTGAGGGTGGTGCCTTCGAGGGGATCGAGGGCGATGTCGATCCGCGGGCCGCCACGGCCGACCTTCTCCCCAATGAAGAGCATTGGGGCTTCGTCGCGCTCGCCCTCTCCGATGACGATGACACCGTCGATGGCCAGTTCGTTGAGCGCGGTGCGCATGGCGTCCACGGCGGCCTGGTCGGCGGCCTTCTCGTCGCCGCGGCCGGCCAGGGACCACGCCGCCATGGCCGCTGCCTCGCATACCCGCGCCGCCTGCATTCCCAGGTTGCGATCCAGAAAGTCAGTGTTCATCACGATCGCCGTGGCTGTTGATCATCGGCTCACTTTTCATATCCGCGCGATCCGGATCAGACGGGGCGGTTCCAGCAGGGCGGGAAGCGCGGCCATCCGTTTGACGGCCTCGCTTAGCACCGATTCGATCACCGCGTGGGTGGTAAGCACGATTGGCACTCCGGCGGCGCCCTCGACCGGCTTTTGCAGAAAGCTGTCGATGGACACCCCGGCCCCGGCCAGGGTCTCCGAAACCGCCGCGATGACGCCGGGCTCGTCGCGCACCAGGAGGCGCAGGAAGGCGCGGCCGAGAACGTGGCGGGTGTCGACCGGCGTGAAGGGCGCCAGGCTCTCCGCCGGCGCCTGGAAAACCGGCCGCGCCGCCCCGGTGAGGACATCGGCGATATCGGCCGCCACCGCCGCGGCGGTCGGTCCCCCGCCGGCGCCTGGCCCCTGGACAAATATCCGTCCAATCCGCCGGCCCTCGATAAAGAGGGCGTTGAGCGCCCCTCCGGTGCGGGCCAGGGGGTGGTCGAGTGGAACCAGGGCGGGGTGAACTCTCACCGAGATGTCGCCCCCCGACCGGGCGGCCGTGGCGATCAGCTTGATCCGGTAGCCGAGGTCCTTGGCCAAGCGGATGTCGAGAAGCTCGACACGCTCCAGCCCCTCGACTTCGGCGGCGGCGAAGGTTGGGGCGCAGCCAAAGGCCAGAGCGGCGAGGATGGTGATCTTATGACCGGCGTCGATACCGCCGATGTCCATGGCCGGATCGGCTTCGGCGTAGCCAAGGCGCTGGGCCTCGGCGAGGACCGGGGCGAACTCTCGCTCGGAGGCCTCCATCTCGGTGAGGATGTAGTTGCAGGTGCCGTTGAGGATGCCGGCCACCAGATCGACTTCGTCGCCGACCATGGCTTCGCGCAGCATCTTGACCGCCGGGGCGCCGCCCATCACGGCGGCCTCGAACAGGAGTGGGGCGTTGTTGGCCTCGGCAAGAGCCGCTAGGGACGCGCCGTGGGTGGCGATGAGGGCCTTGTTGGCGGTGACCACTGGCTTGCCGAGCTTCAGCGCGGCCTCGACCGCCGCGTGGGCCGCGCCTTCCGCCCCTCCGATCAGTTCGACAAAGATATCGGATTGAGGCGAGGCGGCCAGAGCGACAGGGTCGTCGAACCACGCCAGGGTGGAGACGTCGCAGGCGCGTTGACGGCCGCGGGACCGGGCCGAGACGCCGGTGAGCCTCACCTCTCCTCCGCCGGGCGCGAATCTCGGCCGGTCGGCCAGGAAGTTGACAAGGCTCGTCCCCACTGTGCCAAGCCCGGCGAGGCCGATCCGCCCCCCTATCGCGCTCACCCCTGCCCTCCCCTCTCAGACCGCGTCCGCGGCCGCCGGCAAGCGGCTGAGGATCTGGCCTGCGTGTTCTAGGAAGCGCTTCACGTTGCGCGCCGCCTGGCGGATGCGATGTTCGTTTTCCACCAGACCGATGCGAACAAAGCCCTCGCCGCTCTCGCCGAACGCCACGCCCGGTGAGACGGCCACGCCGGCTTCCTCGATCAGCAGCTTGGCGAAGTGCATGGAACCCGCCTCGCGAAAAGCCTCGGGTAGGGGGGCCCAGGCGAACATCGAGGCCGGCGGCGACGGAATTATCCACCCTGCCCGAGCCATCGCGGTGATCAGGACGTCGCGGCGGGATCGGTAGGTGGCGCGAATTTCCTCTACGCATTCCTGCGGCCCGTTCAGCGCCGCGGCGGCGGCGACCTGGATCGGGGTAAATGCGCCATAGTCGAGATAAGACTTCACCCGCGCCAGGGCGGCGCACATGCGCTCATTGCCGACTACCATGCCGACCCGCCAACCGGCCATCGCGTAGGTCTTGGAAAGGGAGTTGACCTCGACAGCCAGGTCCCGCGCTCCAGCGACCTGGAGGATCGAGGGGGGCGGATTATTGTCGAAATAAATCTCCGAATAGGCGACGTCAGAAAGGACCAGCATCTCGTGCTTCCTGGCCAGGGCCACGACCTCCCGGTAAAAATCGAGATCGACCCACTGGGCGGTGGGGTTGGACGGAAAGCTGACGATCAGGACGCTGGGAGGCGGGGCGGAATGGCGCACCGCCCGGCTGATTCCTGAGAGATAGGCCTCTGGCGTGAGGGCGGGCACATGGCGGATCACCCCACCGGCCATGATGAAGCCGTAGGCATGGATTGGATAGGCCGGGTTGGGACAGATGATCACGTCACCGGGCGCCGTAAGGGCCTGGGCGAGGTTGGCGAAACCCTCCTTGGAGCCCAAGGTGGCGACGACTTCCCGTTCCGGGTCAAGTTGCACGCCGAAACGGCGGGCGTAGTAGCCGGCCATGGCGCGGCGCAACCCCAGGATCCCCTTTGACGCCGAATAGCGGCCCGACTTCGGGTCGCGCGCCGTCTCGATGAGTTTGTCGACGATATGGCGTGGGGTCGGCATGTCCGGATTGCCCATGCCGAAATCGATGATGTCCACGCCCCGCGCACGCAGCCGGGCCTTGAGGCGGTTGACCTCCTCGAAGACGTAGGGCGGCAGGCGGCGGATGCGGTGGAACTCGGCGGTCATGTCGGCGTCAGGGCCGCGCGGGCGGCTAAAGTGAAAGGGGCGCATCGATAGACGCCGTGATCGCGCGCGCCAAGCCTGCTTCGGGGCGAACAACAATCTTGACTGGTGATGCGGAGGGAGAATGGGCAAAGTCACAGACTGCCGCATTCACCGCGGCCGGGGGTTACCATGCCAGTCAAGGTTCTGAGCGGGCTCTACGAAGGGGCCGGCGTAGGTTTCAACCTGTATAGCGGGTTCACCTTTACGGGATTGTCGGTCACCTCAACCGGTACGGTCCTCGGCGCCCACGGGACGAACGCGGCCCCGGCGCCCGGTCCGGGCTCAGCCAATGGCGG
The DNA here is from genome assembly GCA_036498165.1 of Caulobacteraceae bacterium. GTDB lineage: Bacteria > Pseudomonadota > Alphaproteobacteria > Caulobacterales > Caulobacteraceae > Acaudatibacter. Next base: position 18,092 of record DASXIE010000162.1, on the reverse strand, counting down.
GAACGCCTACGACGGCATCATCGACAATGATGCGACCGTGCCCATCATCAATAACGGCTCCGTCGGCGGCGGGGTGGGCGGCAATGGCGGCACGCCGGCGAATTCGGGCGTCGTCGAAGGCAGCAACGGGGCCACGGGGGGATACGGTATCCGTCTGCTCTCTGGCGGCTACGTGCAGAATTTCGGAACGATCACGGGCGGCGCGGGAGGCGCCAGCGGCGGTGCCGTTGCCCTGGCCGGGCCGGGCCAAACTGGGATCGATTTCTCAGGTGTAGGTAGCGTTACGAACGCGGGGCTGATCATCGGCGGCGGCGGTGGCCTGGGCGGCGGCTCAACTACGGGCTCGGGCAGCGGTGTGGCCGGCGCCGGACGCAGCGGCGCCTGGGGCGTCGCCATGACCGCCACCGGTTCCGTGTTCAATAGCGGCTCGATCTTCGGAGGGGTTGGCGGCGCCGGCGGCCAGGGAACCATAGGAGCGGGCGGGGCCGGCGGAGCCGGCAACAACGGCCTGGAGCTTCAAGGGGTAACCACCGTGAATAATTCCGCAATCCTAGCCGGTGGAACGGGCGGGGCCGGCGGAAAAGGGCAAACAACCGGAGGGGCCGGCGGCGAGGGCGGCTACGGGGCCGTCTTCTTGAGTGGCTTCGTCATCAGCAACACCGGCACGATCATGGGCGGGGCGGGCGGCGGCGGAGGCGCTGGGACCACGGCCGGCGTCGCAGGCAGGGCCGGCACGGGCGTTGAGCTATTTGGCGGCGGATCCGTCATCAATGGGCTCTCGTTCGAGACCAACGCCCTGATCACGGGATTTATGGGCGTGAACACCGGATCGTCCTCCGCGGTCACGGTCACCAATTACGGAACGATCCAGGGTTCTGGCGGCGACGCCGTGGCGTTCCACAATACCGGCGACAGACTCATCGACGAGGCCGGTTCGGTGCTGCTCGGCGGTGTCGCCGGCGGCGGGGGACGTCTCGAACTGGCCGGGACCGGCGGGACGATCAGTGGCATCGGGGGCGCCATTAGCGGCTTCGGGTTCTATTCGGTCGACACGGGCGCGACCTGGACCATGACGGGCTATGACACGATCACCAGCCAGACCCTGACCAATGACGGCTCGCTGAAGCTCAGCGGCAGTCTCGTCAACAAGGGTTCGGTTACCGGCGCGGGCGCCTACGCGCTGAACGTCGAGCTTGGCGCCCGTCTGACCAACGACGCCGGCGCGCAAATCGCCGGAAACGGTGTATCGACGGCCGGGCTGGCGATCAACTACGGCACGATCGTGAGCAGCTATCGCAGCGTCGATTTGGCGGCGACCGGCGTGCTGAACAACCATGCGACCGGTGTCATCGAGAGCCCCGTCGCGGTCTATGCCGCCGGCGCGGCTTTCGTCAGCAACGACGGCTACATCTCCGGCTCCAGCGTGGGCGCGTTTTTTTCCTCAGGGGGATTTCTGACAAACAGCCATCTTGCGCAAATTCAGGGCGGGATCATCGGTGTGGCCGGCCACCATCTGACGGCGACGAACTACGGGGTGATTAGCAGCAGCGGCGCCAACTACCAGGACGGCGGGCTGGAGGTAAACGGAGGGACCATCACCAATGCCGCGGCCGGCACGATCACCGGCTACAACGGGGTGCGCGCCGAGGCATTCACCCTAACCAACGCTGGCCTGCTGAGCGGCTTCACCGAGGCCGGCCTCTATGTGTTCGGTTATACCGCCTTGGTCACTAACCAGGCGACAGGAACGATAACCGGAGGTCATTACGGCGTTCTGTCGAACGGCGAAGCCACGATAGTCAACCACGGCTCGATTTCCGGAACCGTCGACTCGGTGCTCTTCGACGCCTCCGGCTGCCGGCTGATTGTCGATAGCGGGGCTGTTTTCACAGGCGCCGCGAACGGCGATGGCGGCACCCTGGAGCTGAACGAAGGCGGCGGCACGATCACAGGCCTGGGGGGAACGGGAAAGCTGTCGGGCGGCGCCAACCTGACGTTCAGCAATTTCGGGACCATCCAGTTGGACGGCGGGCAGACCTGGACGGTGGCGGGCGTCACCGGACCAATCACCATCGTGGATTACGGGACCGTCCAGGGGACCGGCGGCGTCGGCGTGAACTTCGTCTCGGCCGCCGATCGACTCGTTCTTGAGGACAATTCCGTCGCAACCGGGACGATCCACGGCGGCGGGGGGACGCTTGAACTGGCGATCAACGGTGGGACGATCAATGGCCTTGGCGGCGTTGGGGCGCTCAGCAATGGCGGGAGCGCGCTGTTCACCGGATTCGGGGTCTACGCCGTGGACGCCGGCGCATCGCTGACTTTGACGGGGTCGCAGACTCTTTCGAGTGGCCAGGCCTTGACCAACGCCGGGACGCTCAATGTCGGCGGAACGCTCATCGACAAGGGCGCAATCGCCAATTCGTTGGGTGCTCTCGTGACCATCGACAACGGTTGGACACTTCAGGTCCAGGGGGCGGTCGCAAACGCCGGGACCATTGCCGTCGACAGCGCCGGCGCGGTGACCGACTTGCGAATCCTAACGGCCGGGGCGACGTTCTCGGGCGGCGGGACGGTGAACCTGAGCGGCCCCCACGCCCGGATCGTGGGGGCGTCGACTAGCGCCACCCTGACCATCATCGACAACACCCTCGTCGGGGCGGGGAACATCGGCAACAAGGAGCTGGTGCTGATCAACGAGGCCGGTGGAGTGATCGACGCCACCGGAGCGCTCAACATCGCCACCACCGGAGTGAGTCTGGCCAACAGCGGCTTGATGGAGGCGGTGAGCGGAGGCCTCCTCACGCTCGACTCGCCGGTCATCGACCAGGGCGGCGGGGGGACGATCCTGGCGGCCGGCGGGCGGGTGGACCTGGAAAACGCGGACATCGAGGGGGGAACCATCGCCTCGACCGGCATCGGCTATGTGCGGGTGTTCTCAGGGAACTGCATGCTGGACGGCTCGACGAGTCCGGTGGCTGTCACCGGCCACCTGCAGGTGGTCAGCCACACCACCCTGATGCTGCGGGGCACCATCGCCGACAGCAATCAGATCGACCTTTTGAGCGGCGAGGTGGTGATCGCTGCGGCGGGAGCGACGCTGAGCGGCGGCGGCTCGGTGATCCTTTCCAACGCCATTGCCAACGTGATCACCGGCGCGACATCGGCCGCCACCCTCACCAACGTCGACAACCACATCCGCGGCTCGGGCTTGCTCGGGAACAAGAGCCTGACGCTGATCAACGAGGCGGCCGGGGTGATCTCCAACCCGGACGCGACGCTGCTCACCCTCGACACCGGAACCAACACCATTACCAATGCCGGGACCATCGCCGCCACGGCCCTGGGCGGCGGGGTGGATGTCAAGAGCGCAGTCAACAACACCGGCCTGCTGATCGCCCAGTCGCGGGGGACCCTGACCCTCGAGGGAACCGTCAGCGGAGCCGGGTCGGCCCGGATTACCACCAGCGGCCGGCTGGTGGTGGAGAAGGGTTTCGCCGAGAACGTCGCCTTCGTCGGTGGGACAGGGGTGCTCCAGCTCGACGATTCGGTGGCCTACACCGGCAAGGTCAGCGGCCTGGTCAGCGCCGGGACCGACTCCCTGGACTTGAGGGACATCACCTTCACCAAGGGCGTCACCAAGGCGACCTTTTCGGGAACGACTGGCGGGGGAACCCTCACCGTTACCGACGGGACCCACACCGCCCACATCAAGCTCCTCGGCAACTACCTCGGCGCCACCTTCACCCCCTCAAGCGACAAGCATGGCGGGACCAGTATCATCGATCCGGCCGCCTCTCCCGCCACCTTGGCGCCCCTCACCCAGGCCATGGCGGGACTGTTGACCGGGCCGCCGACCAGCGTCACGGCGATGCCGGTCGGACATGCGGCGGACCTGCGGCTTTTTGCCGCCCAGTCCTGAGGGACCCGGCAATTTCCGGGTGGGCCTGAGTCGGCTAAGATTGCGCCGGCATCGATGGTTGGGGAGCACGATGGCCGAAACCCTTGTGGCGGCGGGCGCCGCCGTTGAAAGGCGCGCGCGGGTCGGAGGCGTCGCTAGGCTGCGCTTTCTGTGGCCGGTGGGGCTGTTCATCCTCGCCAGCCTGGCGGCGATCGCCAGTGATCTCACCACCCCACTTGGGGCAAGTATCGACCTTGTCGGCGCTGGCATTATCGCCGCGATGGCCATGCTCGGGGTCCTCTATCTTCGTTCGATAGACAGCGGCCATGAGGCGAGTTTCCTCGCCCTCGCACTCCCCGCCGCCCTGTGCGCCTTTGCGGTGTTTCAGCAGCGTGAGGGTCCTCAGGGACAACCCCATTCGGGCGTCATCGCCACGGCTTTCCCGGCGGTGGAGCGCCAGCAGGCCGCGCGGCTCGCCGTCAGCGCCGACGCCAAGGCGGCCCTCGCCATCGAGGCCGACCTGAAGGCCGGCGACGCGTCGACCAAGGCTGACGCGATCAGGCGCATCGCCGAGCAGCCATTGAGGGCCGGGCGGGAATATCTTTACGAGACAGCAGTTAGATTTGGAGACCTGACACAGCGACAGCTCGTCGCGGCCACCTTGCTAAGAGGCCTGGCGGGCCGCTCCCTTCCGATGGAGGTGCAGGGCGAAGACAATTTCACGATCTACCAGCAATACCTCGAGGGATCCTCGATCCGCTTCGATTCATCGGCTCGCAGGCTGCGCGCCCGCCTTAGGACCAACAAGGAAATCGTCGTGATGTCCGGCGAACTTTCCGGACCGACGCTCACGATGAGCGGGGGCGCCAGCGTCGCGGACCGCCGCTTTCCGCTGACCATAAACGCCACAATGGGTCCGGACCTGGCCTTCTTGGGGACCGTCCATTTTGCCCAAGGGGCGGATGCCGCCTTTGTCATTCACCCGTTCTGAAACTCGGCGGTCGCGATCCTGTCCAGACGGCTCAACGCGTCAGCGGGCAGTGGCAGATGGGCGGCGGCCAGATTCTCGTGCAGATGGTCGAGAGAGGATGTCCCGGGAATCAGGAGGACGTTGGGGGCGCGGTGAAGCAGCCACGCGAGCGCCACCTGCATGGCGGTAGCCCCCAAATCAGTCGCCACCTCGGCCAGGGTCGAGGACTGCAAGGGCGCAAAGCCGCCAAGGGGAAAGAACGGCACATAGGCGATGGTCCGCGCGGCCAGCTGTTCGATAAGGGGGTCGTCGTCGCGGTGAGCGAGATTGTAGTGGTTCTGCACACAGACGATCGGCGCGACGGCGTTGGCCTTCGCAATCTGGCCGGCGGTGACGTTGCTGAGCCCGATGTGGCGAATGAGGCCGCGCGCCTGAAGTTCGGCCAGGATCTCGACGTGGGGCTCGATCGAGGCGTCACTCGGACCCATCACGCCGCCGACCCGCAGATTGACGACGTCAAGGACTTCGAGATCGAGATTGCGCAGATTGTCATGCACCGCGCTGACGATGTCCTCGCGGGCAAGGGCCGGGTTCCACGACGCATCGGCCCCGCGCACCGCGCCGACCTTCGTAACGATGACCAGGTCGTCCGGATACGGATGAAGAGCCTCGCGGATGATCTGATTGGTGACGTGGGGGCCATAGAAGTCGCTGGTGTCGATATGATTGACACCGTGCGCCACCGCTTGGCGCAGGACAGCGAGGGCGGCGGCGCGGTCCTTGGGAGGGCCGAAGACCCCTGGTCCGGCAAGTTGCATGGCCCCGTAGCCCATCCGGTTCACGGTGCGGCCGCCCAAGGGATAGGCGTCAGTCATGGCGGTTCTCCGTTGTGCGCCCCCGATTGGCTCCCGGACGGAAGATCGATCTCAGCGCGGCCGATGCGGCGGCGTGACCTTGGCTTTGGACTTCGCCACGAAGGCCTCGGTGTCGGACCCGCCCGGCGGCGTCATCGGTGGCGGCGGCGCGGCCTCGCGGATGGCCTCGGATTGAAAGTCCTCGGTGGCGCTGAGGCTCCAGGTCTGGGGCGCGGTCTGGCCTTCGAGCCAAGCGCCGGCCAGGCGAGTGTCGATCACCTCGGCGCGGAAGGCCTGGGCGGTGGGGACGTTGGTCGGCGTCGGCGGGATGGCGCAGAATGTCGGATAGGCCAGGGGCCCACCGAGCTGAAACTCGCGAGCCAGGGCTGGCGGCGGCGGCGACGCGCAGAGGACGGTTGAAACCGGCTCGGCCGCCGCGGCAGCGGCCGGCGAAATGACCGTTGCGATTGCAATGTAGCGTCCGACGTTCTTCATTGGCGCCAAGTTCATAAGCCAAGCCGCCGGTGAGCGGAAGGGCGGCCGCCACTGCCCGCAGCGAGACGAGAAGGAAGACGAGCGTGAGTGACGAGACGCGACCCCGTCCCCGGCGAACCGCAGTCCGCGGACCGGCGCGCCGCCCAGGAACTACCAGGGCCACCGATACCCCGATTTCCGCTCCACCGCCCGAGGGGCCGGCCGCCGGCGCCTCCCTCGCTTTCCTGCCCGCCGGCCAGCGCGAGGCGCTTGAGAAGCTGTCTCTCAACCTCGCCCGGGCGGCGATGACCGCCCAGGGCGCCCTGGCCGAGGCGGCCTTGCGCAACGCCGACCGGCCGGCGGCCCTCAGCCCCGACCCGTTCCACGTGGGCGCCGCCCTTAACGAGGTGATGGCGGCGCTGGCCTCACAACCGGACCGCCTGATGCGGGCCCAGGCTGAACTCTTCGAACGCTATCTGGAGCTGTGGCGCGCGGCGGCGCGCACTGCGTCGGGAGAGACTTCCGGACCCGTGGCCACGCCGAGGCCCGGCGACAAACGATTCAATGACCCGGACTGGTCGGCCAATCCGGTATTCGACGTGATCAAACAATCCTATCTCATCACCTCTGATTGGCTGAACGATCTGGTGAAGGAGGCGCAGGGCGTCGACCCCCTGGTCCAGCGACGGGTGAGCTTTTTCACTCAGATGCTGACCGACGCCTTCTCGCCGTCCAACTTCCTGCTGTCCAATCCGGCCGCCCTGCGCGAGGCGATGGAGAGCCACGGCGCGAGCCTTCTCAAGGGCATGGAGAACTTCGCCGCCGACCTCGACCGGGGCGGCGGTCAGCTGTCGATCAGCCAGACGGACCTGGCCCAATTCAAGGTCGGAGAGAACGTCGCCACAGCTCCCGGAAAAGTCATTTTCCAAAATGAAATCATTCAAATAATCCAATTTTCTTCCACCACGGAGACGGTCCACGAGATCCCGCTGCTGATCTTCCCGCCGTGGATCAACAAGTTCTACATCCTGGACCTGCGGCCCGAGAATTCCATGATCCGCTGGCTCACCGCCCAGGGACTGAGCGTGTTCGTGACTTCCTGGGTCAATCCGGACGCGCGGCTGGCGGCGAAGACTTTCGAGGATTACCTCGAACAGGGGATCTACGCAGCGGTCGACGCGGTGACCCGCCAGGCCGGGACCAACACGCTCAACACGGTCGGATATTGCATCGGGGGCACCTTGCTCTCATGCGCCCTGGCCCATATGGCGGCGCGGGGCGACAGCCGGGTGGCTTCGGCAACCTTCTTCGCCGCCCAGCAGGATTTCTCAGAGGCCGGCGATCTTCTGATCTTCGCTAACGAGGATTGGCTGCAGGACCTGGAGAAACGGATGGACGCCGGCGGCGGCGTGCTCGCCGGCCAGACCATGGCCGACACCTTCAATGCGCTTCGGGCCAACGACCTCATTTGGTCGTTCTTCGTCAACAACTACCTGATGGGGCGCGAGCCCAAGCCGTTCGACTTGCTGTTCTGGAATTCCGACCAGACCCGGATGCCCAAGGCTCTGCACCTATTCTACCTGCGCCGCTTCTATCGGGATAACGCCCTGGCGCGCGGCGAACTCGAGTTGGCCGGCGCGCGGCTCGATCTCGGCAAGGTCACCGTCCCGATCTATGTCCAGTCGTCCAAGGAGGACCACATCGCCCCGGCCCGATCGGTCTACAAGGGCTCGCGGCTGTTCGGCGGCAAGACCCTCTTCACCTTGGCCGGCTCGGGCCATATCGCCGGGGTGATCAACGCGCCGACGGCGGGGAAGTACCAGCACTGGACCAACGACGCCCTCCCCGACTCCCTCGACGAATGGATGGCCGGTGCGGAGGAGCATCCCGGCTCTTGGTGGCCGCACTGGGCCGCTTGGCTCGCCCCGCGTTCGGGAAAGCAGATCCCGGCTCGCGACCCGGCCAAGGGGCCGTTGAAACCCACAGAGGACGCCCCCGGGAGTTTCGTCAAAGTAAGATCCTAGACAGAAAGGCTCAGGCGGGCACGAACCTCAGCGCCACCCCGTCGTTGCAATAGCGCAGGCCGGTGGGACGCGGGCCGTCGTTGAACACATGGCCCTGGTGCCCAAGACAACGGGCGCAGTGGTATTCGGTGCGCTCGGCTACGAGCAGGAAATCGCTCTTGCGCCCGAGGGACCCGTTGATGGCGGTGTAGAAGCTCGGCCAACCGGTGTGGGAATCGAACTTCCATTGTGACTTGAAAAGCGGCAGGCCGCAGCCCAGGCAGACGAATGTCCCCACGCGGTGCTCGCCCAGAAGGGGACTGGTGAAAGGCGCCTCGGTGCCGTCGCGGCGCAATACCCCGTAGGAAGCCGGCGGCAGGCGTCGCTTCCAGTCGGCATCCGTGAGCTTGCGCCACGGCGATGCGGCGAAGGGATCCGCGGCAGCGATGGCGCCTAGCGGCATGGCGGCGAGGGAGGCGAGAAGCACGGTTCGACGGGAGAGCTGGCTCATGGATATTCATTCGCCTCCGGCGGCCACCAAGTTACATTTCCGCTAGACCGGCGCATTCGGCAAGTCCCAGGGCGAGGTTGAGGTTCTGCACCGCGGCTCCGGCGGCGCCCTTGCCGAGATTGTCGAGCACCGCGATCAGTCTCGCCTGACCAAGTCGCGCCGACCCGAAAACGTGCAGACGCATCCGGTTGGTCCCGTTGAGGGCTTCCGGATCGATATGGCTCCCCTCCCCCAGCGAGGTGACTTCGACAAAAGCCTCACTGGCGTAGGCGGCGGCCAAGGCCCCATGAAGATCCGCCAAGGCCGGGCGTGCGGGCATGGCGGAAACAGCGAGGGGAACCTCGACGATCATGCCGCTATGGAAGCGGCCGACAGCCGGGGCGAAAATCGGGGCGCGGGCGAGTCCGCAATGCACCTGCATCTCCGGCACGTGCTTGTGCCCGAGGTTCAGGGCGTAGGCGCGGAAATGGGCGCTGGTGTAGTCGCGCGAGGACTGATCCTCAAATTCGGCGATCATCGCCCGCCCGCCGCCGGAGTATCCTGAAACGGCGTTGGCGCTGATCGGCCAGTCGGCGGGAACAAGGCCAGCCGCGATAAGGGGCCTGACCAGGGCGATGAAGCCGGTGGCGTAGCAACCTGGGTTGGCGATCCGCTTGGCGGCGGCGACGGCGCCCCGTTGGCCAGGGGCCATTTCCGCGAAGCCGTAGGTCCAGCCGCTGGCGACGCGATGGGCGGTGGAGGCGTCGATGATACGAACCGCCGGATTGTCGATGAGGCTCACGGCCTGGCGAGCCGCCTCGTCGGGCAAGCAGAGGATGATGGCATCGGCCTGATTAAGCAGTGGGCGACGAACCTCGGCGTCCTTGCGGTGGGCCGGGTCGACGGAGATGACCTCGAGGTCGGGCCGCCCGGCCAGAAGCTGTCGGATCCGCAGGCCCGTTGTGCCTGCCTCGCCGTCGATAAACACTGTCGCCACCATGGCGAGAATCTCCGCCCCCTGTGGGGAGGGGGACCATGAAGCGGTGGGGGGCGCCGGACAAGAGCGCTGGCGCACCGCCCGCGCCCCCTTCCCCGGCGGCGTCTATCCTCGGGCGCGCGCTCCGCGCGACCCGGGGGCTGGTATTCCCCCCGGCAAGTGAGCGATTTCCCGCCTAGCGCTTGGAGAACTGGAAGCTGCGGCGGGCCTTGGCCTTGCCGTACTTCTTGCGCTCCACGACACGGCTGTCGCGAGTGAGGAAGCCGTGCGGCTTGAGAACGGCGCGGAGGCCTGGCTCATAATAGGTCAGGGCCTTGGAGATGCCGTGGCGCACGGCGCCGGCCTGGCCGGAAAGACCGGAGCCCTCGACCGTGGCGACGACGTCGAACTGGCCGAGGCGATCGGAAACCTGCAGCGGTTGGGCGATCATCATGCGCAGCACCGGGCGGGCGAAATAGGTTTCCTGGTCGCGGCCGTTGATGGTGATCACCCCGCGACCGGGTTTGATCCACACCCGGGCGACGGCGTTCTTTCGCTTGCCGGTGGCGTAGGCGCGACCGTCCTTGTCGATTTTCGGCTCGCGTGGGGCGGAGGCCGGTTCGCTGGCGAGGCTCTGTAGCGCCTCGAGGCCATGGGTGTCGGTCATTCTATTGGCTCCGGACGTTCTTGGCGTTCAGGGCGACGAAATCAATCGCCTGAGGATTCTGCGCCTCATGAGGATGTTCGCCGGTTTTGTAGATGCGTAAATGGGTCATCTGAGCCCGGGCGAGCGGACTTTCCTTGGGAAGCATGCGCTCCACAGCCTTTTCGAGAATGCGCTCGGGGAAGCGGCCGCCGAGGATGGAGCCGGCAGTGCGTTGCTTAATTCCGCCGGGATGGCCGGTGTGCCAGTGGTAAAGCTTCTGGTCTAGCTTGCGGCCGCTGAATTTCACCTTGTCGGCGTTGATCACCACCACGTGGTCGCCACAATCGACATGCGGGCTGTAGTCGGGCCGGTGCTTACCGCGCAGGCGCATGGCTATGAACGATGCGAGACGGCCGACGACAGCGTTCTCCGCATCGATCAGGATCCACGGCTTGTCGGCGCCCTGCGCCGGCAGCTGGCGGGTGGTCTTGGTGTTCATCGAAGATGTTCCAGGAGAGCGTGCGAACTGAGGCGGCGCGAATAGCCGGGCGGTTTGCAACTGTCAATCAAAGAGACGAGAAAATCGCCGGGAAAACAATGTGTTTTAGATAATGGTATCATGATACCTGCTTCTCGCGGCGCGCCTGCCACGCGAGGCCCGTCGCCAGGGCGAGGATCACCGCGGCCACGAACTGATGCAGCATGGCCAGGTTCAATGGGACCGTCAGGACCAGAAGGGCGACGCCCAGAGCGGCTTGACCGACGAGCAGGAGGGCGATCGTCACGGTAAGGGCGCGGTGCGGCGGGCGCCGGCCGGCAACGGCCAGCACCACCCCCGCCATGAGCAGGCCATACGCCCAGAGGCGGTGATCGAACTGCACCGCCGCGGCCCCATGAACCAGGGTGGTCCAGAGGCCGCCTTGCCAATAGTCGGCGGGAACCACACGACCGGCCATAAGAGGCCAGTCGGCATCGACGAGTCCTGCATGGTTGCCGGCCACCAGCGCCCCCATCAGGCATTGAACGAAGACCGCCCCGAGGAACAGGCCGCTGGTCCATTGCCAGGGCCGGGATCCCGCGCCGCGTCTTGCCGGTCCGCTCCACGCCTCCAGGGCTGCCCAAATCATCGCCACGAAGAGCCCCAGGGCGAGGCCAAGGTGGGTGGCGAGCCGTTCGGGGGCCACCGAGGTGCGCGCCTCCAGCCCGCTCATGACCATCCACCATCCGACTGCCCCCTGGAGGGCTCCCAGGGCCAGGAGCAGCACGCACGGAATAATCAGCCGGCGCGGTAGGCGCCGTAGAGCAAGGAGGGCAAGAAATGGGACGAAGAAGACAAGGCCCAGGAGGCGCCCCAGCAGGCGGTGAACCCATTCCCACCAGAAGATCGCCTGGAACTGACCAAGACTCATGCCACGATTGATCACGCGGTATTGCGGTGTTCCGCGGTAGAGAGCGAACATGCGCTCCCAAGCCGCGTGATCGAGCGGCGGAATGACGCCGCTGACCAGCCGCCACTGAGTGATCGACAGCCCCGAACCTGTCACCCGCGTCGCCCCGCCGACGACCACCATGGCGAGAATCAGGGTGGCCACCACGAAAAGCCAAACAGCGGTGGCGCGGGAGTGGGTGGGGATTGCGCCTTTCGTCAGGCCGGACACTTCACACTCCAGGGCTCCTCCCCCCTGGGGCGAGAGAGTCGCTGCTGCATCGCGGATTTCCGACCTCTCCGCACGGGCGGATTGGTCGGAGCGGCGGGATTCGAACCCACGACCCCTTGACCCCCAGTCAAGTGCGCTACCAGGCTGCGCTACGCTCCGATGGCAGGAAGGCTGGCCCTTATATTGACGCCGTCCTGGGCCGGCAATGGCCTCTCGTCAACGTCGGCCCAGGACGGCGTCTAGCCGCGCCTTGGCGCGCTCAAGTTCGGCCACAAGGGCGCCAGCGCCGGTCGCCGGTCCTGACGAGGGTGGCGCGGCCTCGCCCTTGAGCCCGGTTTCCCGGTAGAGCTTCTGAACCCCCTTTATCGTGTAGCCGTCCTGATGAAGCAGGCGGCGAACGGTGGCCAGGACGGCGATGTCGGCGGGGCGATAGAACCGCCGCCCGCCGGCCCGTTTCATCGGCTTGACGAAGGGGAACTTGGTCTCCCAGAAGCGCAACACATGCTGGGCCACGCCCAGCTCCTCGGCCGCTTCGGAGATCGTCCGAAACGCCTCTGGGCTCTTAGCCAACAGCCTATCTCGAGAGGGCGCGGTCGATACGCGCCTTGATCACCTGCGAGGCACGGAAGCCTATCACCCGGCGCGGCTCAATGGCCGCCGGTGCGCCGGTCTTGGGGTTGCGGCCCATGCGCTGACGTTTGGCGCGGACCTGGAAAACCCCAAACCCCGACAGCTTGACTGTTTCACCGCGGCCCATGGCCTCGGCGACCAGGTCGAGTGTGCGCTCCACCAGACCGGCGCAGTCCTGGCGTGTAAGGCCCACCTCCTCGTGAAGAGCTTCGGTAAGATCCGCCCGGGTGACAGTTCGCTCGCCCATCATTCACTCCCTCGTCCCAAGTGGCAGCGTGCACGGGCGTCTTGGCGCGGTCAAGACGCTCACAGCCTGACCACGGCCGCGCCCCAGGTCAGACCCCCGCCCATGGCTTCCAGCAACAGAAGCTGACCGGGCTTTACTCGCCCATCGTCCACCGCCTCGGCCAGGGCGAGCGGTATCGAAGCGGCCGAAGTGTTGGCGTGGCGCTCGACGGTGGAGATCACCCGAGCCGGATCAATCCCCAGGCGCTTGGCGACCCCGTCGAGAATCCTCTGGTTGGCTTGGTGGGGGATGAACCAATCCACGTCGGCGAGCTCGACCCCGGCGGCGGCGATGGCGGCGACCACGGCCTCGGAGATGTTGACCACCGCGTGGCGAAACACCTGGTTGCCCTGCATGCGCAGCTTGCCAACCTCGCCGTTGGTGGACGGTCCGCCATCGACGTAGAGCAAGTCCTGCTTGGCGCCATCCGCCCTCAAGGCCAGGCCCAGCACCCCGCGGTCGGCCGTCGTTCCCTCGCCGGCCTGGGCCTCCAGCACTACCGCTCCAGCCCCGTCACCGAACAGGACACAGGTTCCGCGGTCGGTCCAATCCATTAGTCGGGTCATGGTGTCCGCCCCGATGACCAGGGCCCGCCGGGCCAGGCCTCTGCCCAGCAAGCCGTCAGCCACACCCAGGGCATAAACGAAACCGGAGCAGACGGCCTGGACATCGAAGGCTATGCCGACTGGCGCCGCGATCTTGCGCTGGATGATTGTCGCGGTCGCTGGGAAGGTGAGATCCGGGGTCGTGGTGGCGACGACGATCAGATCGATGTCGCTGGCGCTTCGGCCCGCCGCGGCCAGAGCCCGCAGAGCGGCCGCGGCGCCCAGGTCCGACACCGCCTGATCGGGCGCGGCGCGACGGCGCGAGCGGATGCCGGTGCGCTCGACGATCCAGGCGTCGCTCGTGTCGACGAATTTGGCCAGATCGTCATTGGTTACGATCTCCGGCGGCAGGTAGCAGCCGACACCCGTGATCACGGAGCGAATCACGCCGCTCAAGCGGACACCCCGCGCTCAGCAATGGTCGTCGAGGTCATCCTGGCGAGGTTGCGGCCGATTTCCTCGGCGAAATTTCCGGCCCCAAGTTCCGCGGCCAGGCGGATGGCCGTGGCGAAGCCGCCTGCGTCGGCCCCTCCATGGCTTTTCACCACGATGCCGTTCAATCCCAGGAATGGCCCACCGTTAATCGAGCCGGGATCGAGGCGGGCGGCCATATCGGTCAGGGCGCGGCGGGCCAGAAAGGCTCCGGCCTTGCCCGATAGGCTCGCGGTGAAGGTCTGGCGAAGCTGCGCGCGAAAGAACCTTGCCAGGCCCTCTGCGGTTTTCAGGGCGATGTTGCCGGTGAAACCGTCAGTGACGATCACGTCTGCGGCACCTTTGGCGATATCGTCGCCCTCGACAAACCCTAGGTAGTCGAAGTCGAACTGGCCCTGGCTTAAAAGGCGATCGGCACCCTTCACTTCTTCATGGCCCTTGTCGTGCTCGGTTCCAACATTGAGCAATCCAACGCTCGGCCGGTCCGAACGATGGACCGCGCGGTGGTAGGCGCTCCCCATCACCGCGAACTCCGTCAGGCGTTCGGCGTCGCAGATGATGTTGGCCCCGACGTCGAGGACAGAGGTGATCCCACGCAAAGTGGGCCAATTGGCGACGAGCGCGGGCCGGTCGAGATTGCCGGTCATCCGCAGGATGAGGCGCGAGATGGCCATCAAGGCTCCTGTGTTGCCCGCCGAAACTGCGGCCGCCGCCTCGCCGGAACGGACGCTATCGATGGCGTTCCACATGGAAGAGTCCTTGCCGCGACGCATAGCGTGGGCCGGCTTGGCGTCCATAGCGATGACGCCAGCGGCGGGTCGGATCTCGCTGATCGCGGCAAGGCCGGGCGCGCGACTGACAGCCTCGGCCAGTATCTGGCCCTCGCCGTGGAGGAGGAAGCGGACATCGCCGGTGATGAGTTTGCGGGACTTGGCGACGCCCGGGATCACGACCGCAGGCCCCTGGTCGCCCCCCATGGCGTCGATCGAGATCACCAGCGGATCGGCCAACGCCCTTAAGTCCCCATTATCCCGGCCCCGACCGCGGCGGCGCGACGATACATCGCGCGGCGGGCGATGCAACGGATGAGGGTTGTCACGGTCACGCTGATGGCGCCGGCCACGGCGGCGAGCCGGCCAAGAGATCGGCGACGTCGCGGGCCGCCAAGTCCCGTCGCCGGTCGGCCGCATAGGCGGCCAGAGGATGCGGATCGCAAGTCACCTCGCCGGACATCAGGGTGCGGGTGATCACGGCGGCGAGTTCACCCTCATCGGGCAAGGCTGCGAACGCCGCCCGGTAGGCCGCGGCGCGGCCGTAGAAGGCGCTACCCAGAGCCTTCATCCGCTTGCTGACCGTGAAGTCGCCGACGCCCATTTCGCGCAGGGCGCCGTCGAGATTGCGGCAATAGAGATCGAACAGCGCCTGGCTGGTCTGGACCGCCGCGGGCCCCTCGTCGCGGAGACGCTCGATGATCAGGATGACATGCAAGGTAAGGAGCTCGAATCGACCTTCGACCGTGTCCGGCGCCCCCAGGACGGCATAAAGATCTGGCGAACGGGATTGGCTCACAGCGGCGCCGTAGAGTCCCGCCGTAGCTGCCGGACGCGGGTTTCGTGGCTTGCGGAAAATCATCCCGCCGCCCCGCTTTCGCCGCGACCTGGGACTATCCGCCCCATTGAACAATGGCCCCTGACAATCTAGGTGGACCGATCCGGGCGAAATCCCAGCCAGCGGAGAATCGTAAGGCCCATGTCGCGCATCCTAAGTGTCCTGGCCATCGGCGTCAGTCTCCTCGGCGCGGCGGCCTGCACGCCCTCCAACCTCTACCAGGGCTTTCAGGCGATCGACGCCAGCCCCAATGACGTGAAGGTGGGAACCGACAACCGCTCGACGGTCATGGCCAGACTGGGGACACCAACCGCCACTGACACCTTCGACAAGGACACTTGGTTTTACCTCACCCAGATGTCGAACAAGACCGCCTTTTACCATCCGCGCGTGGTCCGGCGGAACGTCGTGGCGATTTCGTTCGACAAGGATACTCAGGCGGTCAAGTCGGTCGACGTATACGGCCTCAAGGACGGTCGGGTGATCGCCTACAACAACCGTGTGACTCCCACGCGCGGCCGCGAATTGACCGTGCTCGAGCAGATGTTCGGTAGCCTGAGTTCGGTGGGTACGCTGCCCCAGGACGATAATTACACTCCCGGCAGTCACCCCGGCGACACCCACTAGGGTCGTTCGTCCCGACCTGACCAGGGGCGGTATCGGCGCCGTTCTCCGCCGAGCTAGTGCACCACGCCGTGGGCGAGGACGGCCAGGAGCAGAAGGGCGACGATGTTGGTGATCTTGATCATCGGATTGACCGCCGGACCGGCCGTATCCTTGTAGGGATCGCCGACCGTATCGCCGGTCACCGCCGCCTTGTGGGCCTCCGAGCCCTTGCCGCCGAACGTGCCTTCCTCGATCAGCTTCTTGGCGTTGTCCCAGGCCCCGCCGCCCGACGTCATCGAAATGGCAACGAAGAGACCGGTCACGATCACTCCCATCAGCATCGCGCCGAGAGCCGAGAAGGCGTTGGCCTTGCCGGCGATCGCGTCGACAACGAAGAAGAGGACCACGGGCGAGGCCACCGGCAGGAGCGAGGGAACGATCATCTCGCGGATCGCCGCCCGGGTCAGGATGTCGACGGCCCGGCCGTATTCCGGCTTGACCTCATAGGTCATGATCCCCGGATTTTCGCGGAACTGACGGCGAACTTCGGCCACGACCGACTCCGCCGCCCGGCCGACCGCGGTCATCGACAGGCCGCCGAACAGGAAAGGCAACAGGCCGCCGAACAGGAGGCCCACCACCACGTAGGGGTTGGAAAGGTCGAAGGCGACCGCGCCCATGCCGGTGAAGTACGGGAACTGGGCGGAGTTCGCCGAAAAATACTTCAGGTCCTGGGTATAGGCCGCAAAGAGCACCAGGGCGCCAAGGCCCGCCGAGCCGATGGCGTAACCCTTCGTCACCGCCTTGGTGGTGTTGCCCACCGCGTCGAGGGCGTCGGTGGAGACCCGCACCTCATGGGGAAGGCCGGACATCTCGGCGATGCCGCCGGCATTATCGGTGACCGGGCCAAAGGCGTCGAGGGCGACTATGAAGCCGGCCAGGGAAAGCATGGTGGTGGTGGCGATGGCCACCCCGAACAACCCCGCGAACTGGTAGGTCAGGACGATGCCCACGATGATCACCAGGGCCGGCAGGGCGGTTGCTTCCAGCGACATCGCCAGGCCCTGGATGACGTTGGTGCCGTGGCCAGAGACCGATGCCTTGGCGATCGACTTCACCGGCCGGAAGTTGGTGCCTGTGTAGTATTCGGTGATCACCACGATGGCGGCGGTGACCGCGAGGCCGACGAGGCCGCAGTAGAACAGCGAGTTCGGCCCGACCAGCTTGTCGAGCACCTGAACGCCGCCGGCCGGAACCAGGGAATGAATCACCCACCAGACGGCTCCCACCGAAAGAACGCCGGTGACGATGAGGCCCTGATAGAGGGCGCCCATGATGTTGTTGCTCTTGCCAAGGCGCACCGCGAAGGCGCCGATGATCGAAGTGACGATGCAGACTCCGCAGATGCCCAAAGGCAGGAGCATCATGTCGCCGACGTAAGGCAGGCCGCGGAAGAAGATCGCCGCAAGGACCATGGTCGCCACCGTGGTCACGGCATAGGTTTCGAATAGGTCGGCGGCCATGCCGGCGCAATCGCCGACGTTGTCGCCGACGTTGTCGGCGATGGTGGCGGCGTTCCTCGGATCATCCTCGGGGATTCCGGCCTCGACCTTGCCAACCATGTCGCCGCCGACATCGGCTCCCTTAGTGAAGATGCCCCCGCCCAGACGGGCGAAGATCGAGATCAGCGACGCTCCGAATCCGAGCGCGACGAGGGAGTCGATCACGTCGCGGCTGGTGTTTTCGAGACCGAAAGCGCCGGTCAGGACGGCGTAATACCCGGCCACGCCAAGGAGCGCGAAGCCAGCGACAAGCATCCCGGTCACCGCCCCTGACCGGAAGGCCAGCGACAGGCCGGCGGCGAGGCTGCTCGAGGCGGCCTGGGCAGTGCGGACATTGGCCCTCACAGAGATCAGCATGCCAGCAAAACCCGCCGCGCCGGAAAGCGTGGCG
>DASXIE010000161.1:0-5916 GCA_036498165.1 Caulobacteraceae bacterium | reverse complement strand
CTCGAAGCGCGAACCCCATACCCGCCCACGACCGCCGTGGAGGTGAGCTTCAGGGCCGTGTATTTCGAGGCCAGGTCGTATCCGGCCGGATAGACGCCGGAGAGTGTCTTCAGGGTCATGGGAAGCCTTCTGTCCGTTTGTTGGCCGTTCAATGCAGTCGCCGAACTCGCCAGGACGCGCAATAGGCTATCCCTCTGGGCGGGAAGATAAGGGGCGGGCCATCGAGATCGACCTCCACTGGGGTCCGGGCGTCTACGCCCTCTTCGCCCTGGCGACCGGCGGTCCGGGATTCGTCCTGGGGGCCGTCTGCGGGGCGATCCTCTGGCGAGGCCACCGTTTCTGGGGCGCCACGGCGGGGGCGCTGGCCGGCGGCGCGGTGCTGATCGGCTTCTTCTTGTGGTGGGCGGACGGCCCGGCCTCGGTTAGTCTCGACTACTTCGCCGCCATGGCCCGCGCCGCCCTGCACAGCCTGCCGGGCCTGATCGCCGGGGCCGCGATCGGGGCCTGGAGATGGCCCGCCCGCCGCCTTGCCGGCGCCGTCGCCGGCGGCCTGATCGGCGCCGTCCTGGGCCTGGCCGTCTGGATCGCGATCAGCGGGGCGCTGTGAGCCTCTACCTCGGCAGGTAATCGTTCGGCTCGACGAGTTCGAAGCCGGGCGTTTCCTCCACGCACTGGCGCAGGAGGAAGGCGTGGCCGGCGCCGTAGAAGACCACGATGCGGTCGCCGGGGCGGGCGAGCTGAACGAGGCGGGCGCAGATCACGAAGTTGCGGTGATACCAGGCGGTCAGGAGGTCGGCGCCGGGCTGTTCGTCGCCCGCGCCTATGCGCAGCATGTCACGGTAGAAGCCCTGGTCGGCGCGGATGGCGGCCGGATCGTTGAGATAGCGGAGGAGGCCGGAAACGCCGCGGCGGGCGAGGATCTGGCCCTCGGCGTTCACCTTGGCCTCGACGGTCGCGTTGGCGGCCTCGAGCACGGGCGTCTGGCCATGCGCCTTGGCGTAGGCGGCGACCGCGTCATAGGGAAAATCGCCGTCGACATCGATGCCGTGGACCTCGCGCAGGCCGGCGGTCCTGGCCAGGCGGAAGCCGAGCTGGACGCTCTCGTTGGCGGTGGGGGCGAGGGTTCCGGCCAGGTAGGCGGCGTACCGCTTTGTCGCCACCTCGGCCGGCCATTCCTGCGCCTCCACCGTGGGATGGAAGCGGTTCAGCGCCGCCGTCACCGCGGCGATCTCGCCCTGGCGGCGCAGGCTGAGCATGTCGTCGGCCTTCATGTTGTGCAGGTCGTGGCCGGGGTTGGCCATGTGGAAGACCCCGACGATCATCACCTTAACGGCGGCAGAGGCGGCTGCGGCGGCGAGGCTCATGGCGGCGAGCTTAGCCGGGGCGGCGGCCGGGCCAAGTTAACTCGCTGAAAGGCGAAAGGAACAAAACAGGAACTTTCGCTTGTCAGGGGCGACGCGGCGGCGCAAGAATGGGCCCTCTCGAGGAGGTCCCGTGGTTCCCGTCCGCTATACCGGCATCGCCAATCCGCATGACGCCTTCGCGCGGCTGAAGCCCTTCCGTGACGACATCATCCGCATGCAAGGCAAGCTGCGGCCCTTCGCCACCGACTACCTGATCCTCGACGCCTTGAAGAAGGCCCTCGACACCGCCGCCTATCACTTCACCCGCGAGCCGGATTTCTACTCTCTGCGCCCGGAGCCTTCGCGCTATCGTCCGCCCGAGGTATGAGGAGATGGCCTGGGAGAAGGCGCCGCAGGGGCTGATCGATCTCTTCGATGAGAGCCTGCCGAACGATCCGCGCCTCGCCCGGCGCAAGATGTTCGGCTATCCGGCGGTGTTTGTCGGCGGGAACCTCGCGGCGGGGATTTTCCGGGATAGGATCTTCGCGCGGCTGTCGGCGGAGGATCGGGCGGCCCTGCCGGGCGGCGGCGGTTATCTCGAGCCCCTGCCCGGGCGGCCGATGAAGGCTTACGCCGTCCTTCCCGACGACACCCTGGCCGACGAGGAGGCGGTGGCGCAGGTCCTCGCCCAGGCGGTGGCCCTCACCGCCGCCCTGCCGGTCAAGGAGAAGAAGCAGAAGAGAAAACCTCTCCCCATGGGAGAGGTTTGGGGATCAACCTACCCGTAGTCGGGCCAATCGGGCGGAACGAAGCCGATGCGGTATTCCGTATCCCGCATCGCGTCGCGCACGGCGTTGTCATAGCAGTCGCGCGGAGCGTCGGCGCTGACCGCTATGTGGCGGTCGAGCTCGGCGCAGGCCGAGTGGGCGGCCCGCTCGATGCGGAAGCGCAAGGCCCGGGCCCCGCCGTAGGTGTTGAGGTCGAGGTCGGCCGAATAGACCACCCGGGATTCTCTCACAACCTCTTCCTGGGCGCCGAGCGGCGAGCCGTAGCGGGCCCGCGGACGGGCGTAGACGGTGATCTCGCCGGTCGTGTAGGCCGTGTCCGCCTGATAGTCGTTCGGCGAATAGGCCGGCGCCGGCGGCGGGTAGTTCGGATCATCGTAGGTTTGGGCCGCCGCGGCGCCGGCGCTCAGCGCCAGGGCCGAGGCGAGGCCAGCGAACAGGACAAGTCTGGTCATCTCACGAACTCCTCTTCTCTAGCCGAGGTCCGGCCAGGTGGGCGGGGCGAAGCCGAGGTTGTATTCGACCTCGTACATGGCGTGACGCACCGCCCCGCCCATGCAGTCGGGGCCGGACGGGTCGTTGATCATCGGGAACCTGGGCTCGACCTGGTTGCAGGCCTCCCGGGCGGCTCGCTCGATGCGGGCGCGAGCCTCGCGGGCGCCCCAGTAGGTGGAGAGATCCAGGTCGCCCGTGTGAACCAGGCGCGAGGCGCGGACCCGGTAGGTGGGCGCTCCTTCGCTGGTCCTGGGCTGATAGCGCGGCGCGTAGACGGTGATGTCGCCGGTCGTGTAGGCGGGCTCGTACGCCGAGGGCTGGTAGGAAGACGATTGCGCCGTCGCCCCACCGGCGAACGTCAGCGCCGCCAGCGCCGCCGCGCCTATCAGGCTCGCGTGGATGCGGGTCATGGTGTGCTCCTTGCCGTTCCAAGAAGCGCCAAGGTTCAGGGCGCTCCCGCCGCCCCGACCGGTGAAAAACGGCCGGATGGGGGTGCGGTTCCGGCGCTCGCTCTCGGCGCGTAGCGCCAGACTGCGACAAAAACGCGCGGGGGCTGAATGTGAATTCGGCGACGCTTGCGAATGCCGCGCCCCGGGTCGCTAGCCATCCTGGGGGAGTGAAAGAGAGGCCGCCGTGACCACCAAGACCATCTCCAGTTCCGGCTATGTCGGCTATTCGCTGAAGTCGACCTACGATCAACTCGTCGTCAACTCGACCGGCTCGATCGGCGGGACATACGGGGGCGCGGGAGGTCCGGGCACCGTCGGCGGGCACGGCGGCGTCGCCCTGACCGTCGACCACACCGCGTCGGTGGAAAACCAGGGCTTCATCGTCGGCGGCGCGGGCGGTTACAGCGACGTTCGCGGGGGGGCAGGCGGCGATGGCGTGTATCTCGAGAACGGCGGGTCGCTCACAAACAGCGGTGAAATCAGCGGCGGCCACGGCGGCGGGGCCGGGCCCCTCGCTCAGGGCGGAGGCGGCGGCGCTGGGGTCGTGCTGACCAGCGGCGGAACGGTCACAAACACCGGCACGATCACCGGCGGGTCCCCCGGGACCGGCGGCCAACCCGCCAGCGCCGGCCCTGGCGTCATCCTCGACGCCGGCGGGACCTTGCTCAACCAGGCCGGCGGGACGATCACCAACACCTATCACGGGTTTGTCGCATACGGCGCGGCGACTGTGGTCAACTACGGCGACATCACCTCGTCCGGAGTGGATCGGTTCAATTCGTCATCCGGCCGGATGGTCGTCGGGGCCGGCTCAAGCGAGGTGGGGCTCATCGACGGCGGCTATCTCGCGACCCTGGAAATCGGCGGCGGAACGGCGGGCAGTTCGGGGACGATCATTGGCCTGGGAGCCTACGGCGCCTCGCTGAGCGGCGGCGCCACCGCCCGCTTTTGGCACTTCAACGCCTATGTCATCGACGCGGGCGCCTCGTGGACGCTGGCCAACGGGTCGCTGGGAATCGGCAAGACCCTGACCGTCGATGGCACACTGACCATCGGTGGGTCCGTTCAAAGCTATGGGACGATCCTCGGCGGGGCGGGTACGAACGGGGTCTCCGCCGTCGGCGGCTCGGGGATCGACGCGCTGCACGGAGGGGCGTCCGCCACCTTCATCAACAAGGGCCAGGTGCTCGGCGGCGGCGGCGGAGCGGGAGGCGGCGCGACATTCTTCCCGTTCGGCTATGACGGCGGGCCCGGCGGAGCGGGCCTGAGCCTGGCGAGCGGCGGGACGGTGACCAACTACGGCACGATCGGCGGCGGGGCCGGCGGCGTCGGCGGCGTCGACGAGTTCGCGGGCCCCGGTGGGGCCGGGGGGACGGGCCTCATCGCCTCGCAGGCGACCAACCACGGCCTCATTGAAGGCGGAGCCGGCGGCTACGGCGGCTTCGGCATCTATGGGGGGTTCGGCGGGGTGGGGGGGACCGGCGTCGCCCTCCAGGCGGGCGGTCAGCTCGGCAATTACGGCACGATCGCCGGCGGCGGAGCCGGAGCGCCTGGCTCCGGGCTCGGAGTTTTGGGCCTACCCGGCTCGCAGGGGACCGGGGTGGCCATCGACTCCGGTGGCTATCTGCGCAACGGCGACTCCGGCGAGACCACGGCGCCCGTGATCAAGGGCGGCCTGGGGGTCTACGGCGGGGCGGGGGCGACCGTGGTCAATTTCGGGAGCATCCAGGGCTTCAATGGGGAGTCGGTCCAGTTCACTGACGCGAGCGACAAGCTCGTCGCCGAGGACGGCTCGGTGTTCACCGGCTCCATCGTCGGCGGGACCGGGACCCTGGAACTGGCGGGGG
This sequence comes from Caulobacteraceae bacterium, assembly GCA_036498165.1. Taxonomy (GTDB): domain Bacteria; phylum Pseudomonadota; class Alphaproteobacteria; order Caulobacterales; family Caulobacteraceae; genus Acaudatibacter. Next base: position 997 of record DASXIE010000161.1, on the reverse strand, counting down.
GAACCGGCGCGATCTCCGGCCTCGGCGCGACCGGGACCATCACCGGCGGCGTGTCGGCCGTCTTCACCGGCTTTGGAACCTACGACCTCGACGCCGGTGGCTCGTGGACCCTGAACGGCGCCAACAGCGTCGGCGCGGCCCAGGGCCTCGTCAACGCCGGGAGCCTGACGATCGGGGCCAGCTCGGCGCTGACGGTCGCCGGAGCCCTGACCAACAGCGGGGAGATCGACGTCGACGGCGGTGGGGGCAAGGCCTTCGCCGGCCTGGTGTTCTTAGGCAATGAGACGCTCAGCGGCGGCGGGACGGTTTCCCTCAATGCCACCGGCTATATCGGCGGCCCCGCCGCCGGCGATTCCCTCACCAACCTCGACAACACCATCGAGGGCGGCGGGTTCATCAAGGGTCCCGTGACGCTCACCAACGATGGGACGATCAACGCCGACCGTGGCCGGATGGTCCTCAACACCGGCGATACGGTGACCAACCACGGCATCATCGAGGCGACAAAGAACGGGGTGGTGTTCTCCGCCGTCTCGCCCTTTTCGGCCATCATCCAGCCGGGCCTGCTGCTGGTCCGCGACACCGTCATCGACAGCTCCGGCGGCGGAACGGTGTTCGATTCGAGCACGATCCAGCTCGACAACGCCACCCTGGCCGGCGGGGCCCTGACCGTGAACGCCGGGGCGATGCTCAGATCGGTGTTCCACTCGGCGACGATCAACCTGGGCGGCGGGACGGTGAGCAACGCCGGCACGATCGAAGGCAGAGCCGGCGGCGGCCTGACCATCGACGGCGCCGTGGGGGGCGGCGGTCTCATCGAGGCCAGCGGCGGGGGTCTTACCGTCACCGGCGGCGTGAGCGGCGGCAATGCCCGCATCGTCGGAACCGGGGTGCTGGAGGTCGATGGGGCCTTGGGCGAGAACGTCTTCTTCGCCGCCGGAAGCACCGGCGAGCTGGTCCTTGGCGAGGGGACCGGCTTCAGCGGCCGGGTCTATGG
>DASXIE010000160.1:0-2006 GCA_036498165.1 Caulobacteraceae bacterium | reverse complement strand
GAGGTTTGCGCCCCGCTCGCCGAAGCCGCGAGCCAGGCCGCCTGCTGCGACCGACAAACCGGAGATCTGTCATGAAGCGCCTGCACGTCCACGTCGCCGTGGCCGATCTCACCCGATCGATCGGCTTCTATTCGACGCTGTTCGGATCGAAGCCGACCGTCGTCGAGGCGGATTACGCCAAGTGGATGCTCGACGATCCGCGGGTCAATTTCGCCATTTCCGATCGCGCCCAGAGCCCCGGCGTCGATCATCTCGGCATACAGGTGGAAAGCGGGGAGGCGCTGGCGGAGCTCTCCGGCCGGCTCAAGGCCGCGGGCGAGGTCACCCGCGACCAGGCCGCGACGACGTGCTGCTACGCCGTCTCGGACAAGGCCTGGGTGAATGATCCCTCCGGCGTTCGCTGGGAGACGTTTCACACCCTGGGTGACGCCACCGTCTACGGCGAGGACGAACGGCCTTCGCCGCAAGCGGCATCGCCGCGGGCCTGTTGCGCCGCCTGAAACCCGCCCCCGGAGGCCCGGACGTGAGCACGGACACACTTGAGAGCCGCCAGCCGTTCAACGTGCTCTTCCTGTGCACCGGCAACTCGGCGCGATCGATCATGGCCGAAGCGATCATGAACCGCGCCGCGCCGACGAGGTTCAAGGCCTATTCGGCCGGCTCGGCGCCAAAGGGGGCGGTGAACCCGCACACGCTGGAGATTCTGAAGCGCAACAACTTCCTTCCGGACGATTTCCGATCGAAGAGTTCGGACGAGTTCGCGAGACCCGACGCGCCCAGGCTCGATTTCGTCTTCACCGTCTGCGACAGCGCCGCGGCCGAGGTCTGTCCGGTCTGGCCCGGCCAGCCCATGAGCGCGCACTGGGGTCTGCCCGATCCGGTCGAGGCCGAAGGCAACCCGGCCCAGGTGGCGCTCGCCTTCGCCGACACCTTCCGAATGCTGCGCCATCGGATCGAGATCTTCGTCAACCTGCCCTTAGCCAGTCTGGACCGCCTCTCGCTGCGGCGGCGGCTGGACGAGATCGGCCGGACGACCGCCGCGCCGAGCAAGCCGAGCTGAAGGGTGGGCGACGGCATCGACCCTCGGGCGAGCCTCGAGCCGCCGCTCGAAGCGTTCACGATCGGCCGGCGCCTCGTGGCCGAGGCCCTCGGGACGGGGCTGCTGCTGGCGATCGTGATCGGGTCGGGCATCATGGGCGAGCGTCTGGCGGGCGGCAACGTCGCGATCGCCCTTCTGGGCAACACCCTGGCCACCGGCGCGGGGCTGGTGGTGCTGATCACCATCTTCGGGCCGATATCGGGCGCGCACTTCAACCCGGCGGTGACGCTCGTCTTCGCCATGCGCCGCGAACTCTCCTGGCGGCTCGCGGCCGGCTATGCGATGGTCCAGCTCGGGGGCGCGATCCTCGGCGTCTACGCCGCCCATCTCATGTTCGCCGAACCGCTGATCCAGCTATCGACCAAGCTTCGCGACGGACCGGCGCAGGGGTTCTCGGAATTCGTCGCCACCTTCGGCCTCATCGCCACCATCCTCGGGGCCATCCGATTCCGCCCCGAGGCCACACCGCTCGCCGTGGGCCTCTATATCACGGCCGCCTATTGGTTCACGGCCTCGACATCGTTCGCCAACCCCGTCGTCACCATAGCGCGCGCTTTGAGCAACACGTTCGCCGGGATCGCGCCCACGTCGGCTCCGCCTTTCATCGCGGCCGAATTGGCCGGCGCGGTGGTCGCCGGGGCGGTGTTCGGCTGGTTGCTCAAGACGCGCCAAGCGTGATGGCGATCCTCGCCTCCGTCGCGGCGCCGCCCTCGCCCGTGGCGGTCATGACGTCGGCGTGTGATGAATCCCTATCCTGTCGCCGCACTCTCAGATCTCTCCCTCAGGGAGAGGGGAACGCCGCCGGGCGGCCGATGCGGCGGATTTCCCATTCCAACTCGACGCCGGCCTTGGCGAGGACGTCGGCGCGCACGGCTTCGCCGAGGGCTTCGAGATCGGCGGCGCTGGC
>DASXIE010000159.1:0-40369 GCA_036498165.1 Caulobacteraceae bacterium | reverse complement strand
CCTCAGGGTCGGGGCCCTGCCGAAATACCCGTCCAATGCCCTGAACTACAATCTCACCTGGTCGACCGACGGGGTGATCAACGAATATTGCGAGCCGTGCGAGGCCATCGTGGACGGCCTGCCGCGCCAGACCCGGGCCCTGGAGGAATGTGAGGCGTTCGCCCTCGACGGCGTGGCCTATGAGGCCTTCAACACCTCCGGCGGCCTCGGCACCCTGTGCGAGACCCTTCAAGGCAAGGTGCGCAACCTCAACTACCGGACGATCCGCTATCCGGGCCACGCGGCGATCATGAAAGCCCTGCTCAACGACCTGCGCCTGCGCGACCGTCGCGACCTCTTGAAGGACATCCTGGAAAACTCGGTGCCGGCCACCTTGCAGGACGTGGTCATCGTCTTCGTCACCGTCTCCGGCCTCAAGGACGGCCACCTGGTCCAGGAGACCTACGCCAACAAGATCTACGCCCGCGAGATGGGCGGACGGATCGAGAGCGCCATCCAGATCACCACCGCCTCGGCGATCTGCGCGGTGCTCGACATGCTTGCGAGCGGGGCCCTGCGAGCCGCCGGCTTCGTGCGTCAGGAGGAGATCGCCCTCACCGACTTCCTCGCCAACCGCTTCGGCCGCGCCTACGCCATGGACGAGGCCGCCCCGCGCGCTCTGGATGCGGTGGCATGAGCGGCGCGGCCTTGAAGGACGAGGCGCGCGGACTCCTGACCCGGCTCGGCGTCGCCGAGGCTGCCTTCACCGGCGGCGGCCGTGCCGTCACCTCCCCGATCGACGGGGCGGTCATCGCCCAGGTGCATGACGCCGCGCCCGCCGACTGCGCGGGCGCCATCGCGGCGGCGCATGAGGCCTTCCTCGCCTGGCGCTCGATCCCCGCGCCCCGTCGCGGCGAACTCGTTCGGCGGCTCGGCGAGGAGTTGCGCGCCGCCAAGACGGATCTGGGTCTTCTCGTCACCCTCGAGGCCGGCAAGACGCTCTCCGAAGGCCTGGGCGAAGTCCAGGAGATGATCGACATCTGCGACTACGCCGTGGGCCTTTCGCGGCAGCTCTTCGGTCTCACCCTGGCCACCGAGCGCGCCGACCATCGGATGAGCGAGACCTGGCTGCCGCTCGGCGTCGTGGGGGTGATCAGCGCCTTCAACTTCCCGGTCGCGGTGTGGTCGTGGAACGCCGCCCTGGCGATCGTCTGCGGCGACCCGGTGGTCTGGAAGCCGTCGGAAAAGACCCCACTCACCGCCCTGGCCGTCCAGGCCCTTTTCGAGCGCGCGGCGGCCGGCTTCACCGACGCCCCGGCCCATCTCTCCACCGTGCTGATCGGCGGCCGCGAGGTCGGCGAGGCCCTGGTCGCCGACGACAAGGTGCGGCTGGTCTCTGCCACCGGCTCGACGGCCATGGGCCGCCGGGTCGGCCCTGCGCTCGCGGGGCGTTTCGCCCGCGCCCTGCTGGAACTGGGCGGTAACAACGCCGCCATCGTCGCCTCCTCGGCCGATCTCGACCTCACCTTGCGGGGGGTGGCCTTCGCGGCCATGGGAACCGCCGGCCAAAGGTGCACCACCCTGCGCCGGCTCATCGTCCACGACGACGTCTATGACGCCCTCCTGCCGCGCCTGAAGGCCGCCTATGCCGGCGTCGCCATCGGCGATCCGCGCGAGGCCCAGAACCTGGTCGGCCCCCTGATCGATCCGGCTTCCCTGATGGCCATGGAGCAGGCCCTGGCCGACGCGAGGGCGCAAGGCGGGGTGGTCCACGGCGGCGAGCGCGTCGCCGGCCCCGGCGAGGGGATCTACGTCCGCCCGGCCCTCGTCGAGATGCCGGCCCAGTCGGCGGTGGTGCTGCGCGAGACCTTCGCCCCCATCCTCTATGTCCTGCGCTATGGCGACCTCGAGCAGGCGATCGCTCTCAACAACGCCGCCCCGCAGGGCCTGTCATCGTCGATCTTCACCCTCGACATGCGCGAGGCCGAGGGTTTCTGCTCGGCGCGCGGCTCGGACTGCGGCATCGCCAATGTCAACATCGGCCCCTCGGGGGCGGAGATCGGCGGGGCCTTCGGCGGCGAGAAGGAGACCGGCGGCGGTCGCGAGGCCGGCTCGGATTCCTGGAAGGCCTATATGCGGCGGGCGACCAATACGGTGAACTACGGGACCACCCTGCCGCTCGCGCAGGGCGTCCGCTTCGACCTCTGACGCCTTCTGCTCTCTTCCCCCTTCACAAGGGTACGGCCCAGGGCCGGGATGGGGGATCGGAAACGCCGGCGCGTCCGTCCCCCCATCGTCGCCTGCGGCGACACTTCCCCCCGATGGGGGGGGGGGGGGAGAGCGGGCCAGCCTCGGTCACCACAGGAACCATGGCCCAACGGGAACCGTTGCTTTGCTATCAGCCACGGACCTGAAGGAATCCATCATGAGCACCAATCGCATCAAGGGCGCCGCCACCAAGGCCAAGGGCGCGGTCAAGGAAGCCGCCGGCAAGGCCACCGGCAACACGCGTCTGCAGGCCAAGGGGACGGCCGAGAAGGTCGCCGGATCGGCCCAGAACAAGATCGGCAAGGCCCAGGACAAGATGGGCGCCGCTCTCAGGCGCTGACCGACTCTCGCTTTAGGTCAATTGGCGCCGCCCGCCAGGCGGCGCTTTTTTCATGGCGCGCGGGGCGGCCGGACTGAGATCGGCAGGTCGTCGAAGAGCAGCGGCGCGCTCGACGTCGCGGCGCGCTCGATGGTCAGCAGGCGGGCCTTGGATGCCACCCCGCCGGGGGCCGAGAAGCCGCCGAAACCGCCGCCCGCCGCCAGCACCCGGTGACAGGGCACCACGATGGGAAAGCGATTGCGGGCCATGGCCCCTCCCACCTCGCGCGCCGCGCCCGGCCGGCCGACGTCGGTGGCCAGCTCGCCATAGGTCCGCGTCCGGCCCGGTGGAATGCGCCGGGCGGCCTCGAGTATCGCCCGTTCGGCGGGTTCGATCCCGTCCATGTCCAGTTCGATGCCGGTCAGATCCTCCCGGCCGCCGTCCAGCAGGGCGCCGATGGCGGCGATCGCGGCGGCGATGGGCGGCGGCGGGGCGGCCTGGGCGAGATCCGGCCAGCGGCGCTCGATACGTCGCCGGGTCGCCGCTTCGCTGGCTTCGGGGAAAAAGACGCTCACGACGCCCCGCTCGCTCCAGGCGATGGCGCAGGCGCCGATGGCGGTGGGAAAGAGGGCGTAGCCGGCCATGGCCTTCATATCAGGTCGTCCACCGCCTCGATCCAGTGGCGGACCGGGACGGGCGAGGCGGCGGCGAGGTGCATCCAGCAGCCGACGTTGGTGGTCAGGATCACAGCTGGGCGTCCGGCGGTAAGAGCGGCCAGTTTCGCCCCCCTGAGCCGTCGGGCGAAATCCGGTTGCAGCAGGGCGTAGGCGCCGGCCGAGCCGCAGCATTGAGTACCGGCGACCGGCGTCGGCTCATAGCCCAGGCCCAGCAACAGACGCGCCGCGGCGCCGGCCAGCCCCGGGCCATTGCAAAGGGTGCACGGGTCATGGACGGCGATCCTCGGCTCGGCGGGGGCGCGCGCCGGCTTGATCTCCAGGGCGCTAAGAATCTCGATCGGATCGTGCAGGTGCTCGACGATCACCCGCGCCTTGTCGGCATAGGCGCCGTCCTCGGCCAGGAGGTCGGGCCAGTCGCGGATGAAGGCGGCGCAACCGCTGGCGTTGGTGACGATCGCTTCGGCGCCGGCGGCGAGTTCGGCGGTCCACACATCGATCAGCCGCCGGGCCAAGGCGCGGGCTTCGTCGGCGGCGTCGAGATGAAAGCTCACCGCCCCGCAGCAGCCGGCAGTCTCCACCAGGCGGATCCCGCCGTGATCGAAGACCCTGGCGGTGGCGGCGTTGAAATGGCCGCCCGCGACGCTCTGCACGCAGCCGCCCAGCAGCAGCATCCGGCGATCGTAGACGCCGGTCGGCCGCTGCCCTGCCGCGATCCTCGGCGGAATAGCGTCGCGCAACCGCCGGGGAAGGGCGAACCGCACCGCCCGGCCGACGGCGAAGAGCCATCCCAGCAGGGGGGGAGACAGAACCAGGCGGCGGATCGTCCACCGCGCCAGGCGCTGGCCGGCGGGGCGTCTGGCCGCCACGACCGGGCGGGCGACATCGAGCAGACGGTGATATTCCACCCCCGAGGGGCAGGCGGTCTCGCAGGCGCGACAGCCCAGGCAGCGGTCGAGGTGCAACTGGGTCAGCGGCCCGGCCGGGGCGCCCTCCAGCGCCTGCTTCATCAGGTAGATGCGCCCCCGCGGACCGTCCAGTTCGTCACCGGTGAGCTGATAGGTGGGGCAGGCGGCGTGGCACATGCCGCAGTGGACGCAGGCTCTGAGCACGCTTTCGGCGATGGCCCCGGCGGCGGTTTCGGCCAGAGGACTGATGATGGCGGTGCGCACGGCCCCTTATAGCCCCTCGTACATCCGGCCCGGATTGAGGATTCCGGCCGGATCGAGCGCCGCCGCGAGGCGCTGGTGCAGTTCGAAGAGCGGCGCGGCGAGAGGGTGATACACGTCCTCGCCCTCGGCGGCGCCGCGGAAGAGGGTGGCGTGACCGCCGGCCGCCGCCACCTTGGCGCGGATCGCCTCGCTCGGCGCCTCGCTCACCATCCATCGCTGGGCCCCGGCCCAGTCCATGAGCCAGCGGCCCTCGAGGCCGTCGATGACCGCGGACCGCGGAACTGACAGACGCCACAGTCGGGGCGCGGCGAGCATCCCAAAGCGCATGTGGCGAAGGTCTTGCCAGATACCGAGGGAGGTTTCCTCCCCGCCCAGTTCGGACCGCGCCTCGGCCACCGCCGCCTCGCCGCCGGAGAGGCGCAGGAAGAGCCGCTCGCCGTCGTGGAAGGCGCCGCTGAGCGGCAGGGGGCGGCGCATCAGGGTAAGCAGCCGGCGCTGGGCGGCGCTCCAGTCTTCGTCGAAGGCGAGCGAGGCTTCGGCGCGGGGAACGGGGGTGACGCGCAGGGAGATGTCGAGCAGCACCCCCAGCCGCCCCATTGCCCCGACCATCAGGCGAAAGGCGTCGAAACCGGCGACGTTCTTGAACACCTGGCCGCCGAATCTCAGGCGCCGCCCGCGGCCGTCGAGGAGGGTGACGCCGAGGACGAAGTCACGCACCGCTCCGGCGAAGGGCCGGCGCGGGCCGGAGAGGCCGGCAGCCACCGCCCCGCCGAGAGTGGCGGACGGTCCAAAGCTGGGCGGCTCGAAAGCCAGCATCTGGCCGTTGTCCGCCAGTCGCGCCTCGATCTCGGATAGGGGCGTTCCCGCGCGGGCGGTGATGACCAGCTCGCTCGCTTCGCAGGCGAGGATCCCCCGGTGCCCCGCAACCTCGAGCGGTTCCCCCTCGGTGCGCCGACCAAGGAAGGCCTTGGTGTCGCCGCCGACGATCTTCAGGGGCGTCCCGCGCGCGGCGGCGCAGCGCACCGCCTCGCCGAGCGCCTCGGCCCGGTCCTCAGAGACGGTCGAGGTGGGCAAACGGAACCGCGCCTCTGTGCACATGCATGGCGCCGAACTCGGCGCAGCGAGCCAGCGTCGGGATTGCCTTGCCCGGATTAAGCAGGCCCTTGGGGTCGAAAGCGGCTTTCAGCGCCGCGAAGGTCTCGATCTCGGCGTCGCTGAACTGGGCGCACATCTGGTTGATCTTCTCGCGCCCGACCCCGTGCTCGCCGGTGATCGTGCCGCCGACCTCGACGCACAGCTCGAGGATCGCCCCGCCGAGGGCCTCGGCCCGTTCCATCTGGCCCTCCTCATGGGCGTCGTAGAGGATCAGGGGATGGAGATTGCCGTCGCCGGCGTGGAAGACGTTGGCGACCGGCAAGCCGTGGGCGGCCGAAAGGCTGCCGATTGCCTCCAGCACGTCGGGCAGGCGCCCGCGCGGGATCGTGCCGTCGATGCAGTAGTAGTCGGGGGCGAGGCGGCCCATGGCCGGGAAGGCCCCCTTGCGGCCGGCCCAGAACCTTTGCCGCTCGGCTTCGTCGGCGGCCACACGGACTTCGCTGGCCCCCGCCGAGCGGCAGATTCGCGTCACTTCGTCGAGCCCGGCCGCCACGTCGGCTTGCGATCCATCGAGCTCGCACAGCAGGATCGCCGCGGCCTCGGTAGGATAGCCGGCGTGGGCGTAGGTCTCTGCGGCCGTGAGCGCCAGGTGATCCATCATCTCCAGGCCGGCGGGGATGATCCCGGCTCCGATGATCGCCGCCACCGCCTCGCCGGCGTGGCGGACCTCGTTGAAAGCGGCCAGCGCCGCGCGGGCGTGGACAGGGGCCGGCAGCAGCCTCACGCTCACCTCGGTGATGACGCCCAAGAGCCCCTCCGAGCCGGTGACGAGGGCCATGAGATCGAAGCCGGGCGCATCCAGCGCCGCCCCGCCAAGGCGCAGGCTGGTGCCGTCCATCATGGCCAACTCGAGGCCGGCGAGGTTGTGCGCCGTGAGGCCGTACTTCAGGCAGTGCACCCCGCCGGCGTTCTCGGCCACGTTGCCGCCGATGCTGCAGGCGACCTGCGAAGAGGGGTCGGGGGCGTAGAAGAGTCCATGCGGCGCCGCGGCCTCGGAGATCGCCAGGTTGCGCACCCCCGGCTGGACTCTCGCCGTGCGCTCGACGGGATCGAGGGCGAGGATGGCCGCCAGACGCGACAGGCTGAGGAGAACGCAGCCGGGGAAGGGGAGGGCCCCGCCGGAGAGCCCCGTTCCGGCCCCCCGCGCCACCACCGGCGCGCCCAGCTCGGCGCAGACGGCGAGCACGCCGCGGACCTCCGCCGCGGTGCGCGGCAGGGCGACGAGGCCGGGCAGACCGCGATAGGCGGCCAGACCGTCGCACTCATAGACCGCCATGGCCTCGGGCGTGGAGAGCAGGCCGTCGGCCGGCAGGACCTTCTTCAGCCGCCCGATGAGGGCCGCGCGGTCAACCTCGGCGAAGGTGGGATCGAGCCGTTCATCGAACCGATCGAGCATGCCCTCGAGACTAGCTGAAATCTTCAGTGAAGCGGATGTTGTCCCCGACCAGGCCGGCGAGGACCACTTCGAGACCGCCGGACTTGATCATCCATTCCAGGCGGTGGTCGCGATATTCCCGCTTGAAGAGGCCGCGAGCCACCAGATCGGCGACATCGACGACACCGCGGTTGAAACTGCGCGCCTCGCCGAACGTCGTTTCCACCGACGGCCGCTTGAGGGTGCTCTCCAGCCAGGCGGCGAGCCTCCCCGTGGGCGGAGTCCCCAGGAAGGCGGCGGCGGCGACTAAGGGGGCGACCGCGATATCGCCCCAGCCGAAGGCCTCGCCGTTGAACCAACTCCGCTCGCCCAGCTGCCTCTCCAGCCAGGCATGGAAGCCGCGGGTCTGGCGCGCGGCGCTGTCGCGCAGGGTCGTGGCCAGTTCCCCCTCGGCGCGTTTGAACCAGCCTATCTCGCCAAGGCCCCAGTTGATCGCCTCGAAGTGGGTATCCATGACCTCTTCGATCATCCGCACCCGGGCCCGGTCGGCGGGGTCGGCCGGCAGCAAAGGTGGCCGGGGCCAGCGATCCTCTATGTATTCCAGGATGATGGTCGAATCGAAGATACTCGCCGTCCCGTCGATCAGCACCGGCACCTCGGCGCGCGGATTGGCGTTGGCGAATTCGCCGGAGACCCCGCCCAGGCCGATGCGGCCCGGCGTGGCGACCTCGAAGTCGACGCCCTTCTCGCGCAGGGCGATCTTGACCTTCTGGGCGTAGGGCGAGAGCGGGTGTTCGTAGAGCTTCATCATGGCTTCTCATTGCCGAATATCACTGTCCCGGCGGCGGCGAACATGCCGCCGACCCCCTGGCTCAGCGCGATTCTGGCCCCAGGGACCTGGGCCGGAGCGATCCCGCGCATCTGACGTACGCTCTCCTGGAGGGCGTACATGCCGTACATCCCCGAATGCATGTAGGAGAGGCCGCCGCCGTTGGTGTTGAGCGGCAGCCGCCCGCCTGGCGCGGTGTTCCGTCCACGGATGAATGCCGCGGCCTCGCCCGGCTTGCAGAAGCCGAGATCCTCCAGGCCATAGAGCGGCAGATGGGCGAAGGCGTCGTAGACCATCAGGTGATCGACCTCGGCGTGGCCGATTCCCGCCTCGGCGAAGGCCTGGGCGGCGGAAATCTTGAAGGCCCGCGAACTGGTGAAGTCGGCCATCTGTGAGACCATCGGCGTCTCGACGCTCTCGCCGGTTCCCAGCACCCATACCGGCGGCCGCGGGAAGTCCCTTGCCCGCTCGCCGGCGGTCAGGATCAGGGCGCCCCCTCCGTCGGTGACCAGGCAACACATCAGGAGGCGGAACGGGTAGGCGATCATCGGCGAGGCGAGGACATCCTCGACGCTGATCGGGTCGCGGAAAGTCGCCCGCGGATTCATCGCCGCCCATTCGCGCTGGATCACCGCCACCCAGGCCAGGTCCTCCTCTGTCAGGCCGTAGGTCTTCAGGTAGCGGAGCACCGGAATGGTGAACATGGTCGGCGCCCCGGCGACGCCGAAGGGCGCCTCGAACTGGCCGGCGAGGCTGGCCCCGCCGGGGCCGAACCGTCCGCCGCCGCCGACCCGCGATCGGCCGCTCTCGCCGTGGGTGATCAGCACCGTCTTGCAATAGCCGGCGGCGATGGCGGCGGCCGCGTGGCGCACGTGGAGCATGAAGGAGCAGCCGCCAACCTGGGTGCCGTCGACCCAGGTCGGGACGATGCCGAGATAGTGGGCGATGGCGGTCGGGTTCTCGCCGGCTGTGGCCACGCCGTCGATGTCGCGGGCGGTGAGGCCGGCGTCGGCCAGGGCGTTGAGGGCGGCGTCGGCATGCAGGGCGATCACCGACATGTCGGGGATCCTGCCCATGCGGGTGGTTTCGGCCGCCCCGACGACGGCGATGCTTCCCGGCCTCATCCGGCCACCGGGCCGAAAAAGGGCAGGGCGACCTCGCCGAAGGTCTCGAACCTGACCTCGAGCGGCATGTCGAGCTTGAGGGCCTCCGGGGTCTGCGGGCAGCCGACGATGTTGCTCATCATCCGCGGGCCTTCGGCCAGGGCGACGACGGCGATGGAGTGGGGCTCCTTGCCCATATCCGGACGCGGCCGATGGTTGATGATGTAGCTGAACAGGCTGGCCTTGCCGCTGGCCGCGAAGACCTCGACGTCGCGCGATCCGCAGGCCGGGCAGAAGGGCCGTGGCGGGAAATAGGGTTTCCGGCAGGCGCGGCAGCGCTGCAGGCGCAGTTCGCCGGCCTTGCAGCCGTCCCAGAAATGGGCCGTCTCCGGCGTCGGCGTTGGCAGGACCCTATCCATCTGCGGCATTTTCCTCCTTTGGTGTGGGTCGGGATATTCCGGATCATTCCGGAGGGTAAGGCAAGAGCCGGCGGAGACAGGCGATGGCGCGAGCGGCGATCTCGGCTGAATGGTGGCGCGGCGCGGTCATCTATCAGATCTATCCGCTCAGCTTCAGGGACAGCGACGGCGACGGGAAGGGCGACTTGGCCGGCGTGGTCGAGAAGCTCGACTACGTCGCCGGTCTCGGCGTCGACGGGATCTGGCTCTCGCCGTTCTTCGCATCGCCGATGAAGGATTTCGGCTACGACGTGAGCGACTACAAGGCGGTCGATCCGCGCTTCGGGACTCTGGCCGATTTCGACGCCGTGGTGGCGCGGGCCCACGCCCTCGGCCTGAAGGTGATCATCGACCAGGTCTGGTCGCATACCTCCGAGGCGCACCCATGGTTTATCGAAAGCGCCGCATCGCGGGAGAACCCCTGCGCGGACTGGTATGTCTGGGCCGACGCCCGCGAGGATGGAACCCCGCCCAACAACTGGCAGGCGTCTTTCGGCGGCCCGTCGTGGACTTGGGGGCCGCGACGGCGACAATACTACCTGCACAATTTCCTCGAGGCCCAGCCGGACCTCAATTTCTGGAACGAGGCAGTGCAAGCGGCGATCCTCGACGTGGCTCGCTTCTGGCTGGATCGCGGCGTCGACGGTTTCCGCCTGGACGTAGTCAACTTCCTTTTCCACAACCGCGCCTTGACCGACAACCCAGTCCGTCCCCACGCCGGCCCGGCGGCGATGCCGACCCGCTTCCAGCGCCACGTCCACGACCGCAGCCAGCCGCAGACGCTGGACTTCATCGCCCGCGCGCGCGGCCTGCTCGACAGCTACGGTGGCAAGATGAGCGTCGGCGAGGTGGTCGACGATCCGCCGCTGCCGCGACAGATCGAGTACACCGCCGGGAACGATCGTCTGCATACGGCCTATAGCTTTCATTTCCTCAACGCCGCGCGGGCGAGCCCGGAATTGTTCGCCGAGGCGATCGCCGCGTGGGCGGAGGCCGACGGCTGGCCATCGTGGTCGCTGGGCAATCATGACGTCGCCCGCTTCGCGACCCGCCTTGGCGGCGACGATCCGGACCACGTCAGAGTGCTGATGGCGGCGCTGATGCTGCTGCCGGGGACGATCTTCCTCTACCAGGGCGAGGAGTTGGGCCTGCCTCAGGGGGAGGTCCCGTTCGAGCGCCTGGTAGACCCCTTCGCCATCGCCGCCTGGACGGGCGGCGCGGGCCGCGACGGGGCTCGCACCCCCATGCCGTGGACCGCCGAGGGACCCAGCGCCGGATTCTCCACTTCCGAATCGAGTTGGCTGCCGCTCGATCCGCGTCACCGCCCCCTGGCCGCCGAGCGCCAGTCGAGCGAGCCGCAGTCGATGCTCGCCTTCACCCGCGAACTCGTGGCTCTGCGCGCCCGTCATCGGGCTCTGAAGCTGGGCGCCGCGCGGGTGGTCGCCGCCAGCGACGGCCTGCTCGCCTTCGATCGGTGGCTCGAAGGCGAGCTCCTGACATGCCTGTTCGATCTCGGCGGTCGTGGCGGCGAGCATGGCGCCGCCGGCGAGATCGTCTGGCGAACTCCGGGCGTCGCACGAACGTCCGCCGGACTTCGACTCCCACCGTTCGCCGCGGCCGTAATCGCCCGCTCGCCGGCTGATTAATCTGGAGACTGATCAAGATTCAGACCGCGCATGGCGGCTCCCCGGAACGGTGACAAGCTTCACGAAAGCTAAGTTGGACCCGAAGTCCAAATCCCTGACTAACAACTTTGCGTTTGCGTAAAGGTCAGCGTAGCCGTCACTTTTGCGTGAAGTCCTCGAATTCTTTGGGCGACTTTGGAACTTGCCGAGCGCGGGAGGTATTCACAGCGTTGTAGGCACGCGTGAGTAGGAGGCCTCTTGTGGCTGCTATTCCGCGACCACGCCGGAGAGGATGTGCCTGCCTTTCATGCAGGAGATGGGGCCATGGCGGCTATCCACTGGGCAAATCCAATCAGCGGCGACTTCGCCCTTGGTCTCAACTGGGTCGGGGGCAAGGTCCCCGGACCATCCGACACCGCGGTGCTGGGCAACCTCGGCTCGCCCTACGTTGTTCTGGCCGCGTCCGGTATCCTCGGTCTACTGACGATTCCTAATCAGAGAGTCACCGGCATCCAGGTGGCCAGCGGCAACGAACTGGATGTCTGGGGCGGCGTCGACGCTCTCGATCTGCTCGACGCCGACACCAAGTTCACGGCCACCCAGGGGACCAACGGCGGGGTGAACGCCGGAAAGATCGATATCCGTAACAACACCTTCGAGGGCCCGCTCGGCCATCTGCTCGGTACGACCGCTACGCTCGAGATCGGCGGGACCTTCACCAACACCGGTCTCATCGCCGTCGACGCCCAGCCCAAGGTTCTCGGTATCCTGGACGACGACCAGACCGCCACTCTGGAGATCAGCCGTCACGTTCTGCTCAACGGCGGCGGCGAGGTCACCCTGAGCCATCAGCGAAACGACTATATCTCAGGTGTCTCGGGGGTGACGGCTCTGCTGGACAACGTCGACAACACCATATCGGGGGCCGGCGCGATCAACCGCTTGACCCTGATCAACGAGAAGGCCGGCATCGTCGATGCGACAGGTCCGAGCTTCCTGAGCATCAATTCTCACGACCCCCTGCAGAACGCCGGGCTTCTCGAGGCATCCAGTCATGGCACTCTGCTGATCAGTCGCACCATTATCGACAACACCGGCGCTATCGCCGCCCAGAATACCGGCAAGGTTGTGATCCAGTCGGTCGACGTGCGCGGCGGATTGGTCGAGACCTTCGGGAGCGGGGTGATCGTGACCAACAACCGCTCCGACGAACTCGACGGCAGCGCTTCGCCGGTGACGGTGATCGGCAACCTGCGGGTCCGCAACAACACCGCCCTGACCCTCAATGGGGCCATCGACAACGAGGGCCGCATCGTCATGGCCTGCGCCTTGACCGAACCGGCTGTCACCGATCTGATCATCGGGGCCGATGGAGCGAGACTGACTGGCGGTGGCCAGATCCGCTCCACCAGCGAGGTCGACAACCACGTCATCGGGCTCACTGGCGCGGCGACGCTCGACAATGTCGACAATAGCCTGATCCTCGCCGGCAGCCTGGGCTCAGGGCGGATGACGCTGGTGAACGAGAGAGCCGGGCGCATCCTAGCCACTTCGCCGACCCGCCTGACGATCAACACCGGCGCCAACGCGATCACCAACGCCGGCCTGATCGAGTCCACCGGGTCTGGGGGGATGACCATAGACAGCGCCGTGGTCAACACCGGCTGGATCGTCGCCGTTGGCGGCAACCTCGCCGTCCTGGGCGCGGTCACAGGCGCCGGCCGCGCATTCCTGCGCGGCGCGACCCTGGAGTTCAACGGCGCCTTCAGCGAAGACGTCGTCTTCCTGAAGATCCCGAACGGTAACGCAACTTCAGGCACGCTCAGGCTTGGCGACTCCGCGGCTTACACTGGCACGATCAGCAACTTTTCCAAGTCTGGCTCGACGGCGCTGGATCTCACCGACATCGCCTTCAATTCCAAGACCACGGCCAGCTACTCGGGCACTGGGGCCGGCGGCGTGCTGACGGTGACCAACGGCGCCCAGACCGCCACCATCCACTTCGCCGGCGACTACCTGGGCTCGACCTTCACGGTCAGTGCGGACGGCCACGGCGGCACGACGGTGACCGACCCGACCAAGAAGACGGCGACTCATCTGGTCAGCGCCATGGCACAAATGGCGACGCGGTCGGCGGGATCGGGCGGCAGCCTGCCGCATGAGCCGGTCACCAGCCTCGTCTTGGCGGCGCCAGCCAGCCACGCCTGAGGCTCTCGCCGCCCTTGCCAGGGCGGCGAGCCGCGGCCAGCATGTCCCCCGGGCGCTCGCACGCCTGGGGGACAAGCCTGATTGCCCACGCCCAGATTCGATCCTGAAACGCTCAACGCGATCGCCGCGGCCGCCGCTCGGTTCAAGCCGGAGAACGTGAGCTTTGTTATCGGCGTCACCGGTTCGGTGGCGGCCGGCAAAAGCGTCCTGGCCCGGGCCCTGGGGCAGTCGATGGGCGACCCGGCAGCCGAGGTGATCAGCAGCGACGGCTTCCTACTGCCCAATGAGGTGCTGGCGGCACGGGGCCTGGAGTCCCGCAAGGGCTTTCCAGAGACCTATGACCTGGCGGCCCTGGCCGCCGCCCTGATCGGTCTGCGCAACGGCGCGGTCTCCATTCCGGCCTATTCCCACCTCACTTACGATGTCGATCCGGCCGCCGCCCGCATAGTCGAGCGGCCCCCCGTCGCGATCATCGAGGGTCTGGCGCTCGGCCTCGATCGTCCGGTCGAGGCCGGCCGTGCGGCGCTCATCGATTGCCTGATCTACATCGACGCCGCCGAAACCGACCTGGAGGCGTGGTTCGTCGCCCGGTTCATGGAATTCTGGGTGGCGGCGGAGCGCGATCCGGCATCGTTCTACGCCCGCTTCCGCGCTCTTGATCGGCCGGCCGCAGAGGACTTGGCGCGGACCGTCTGGAGGGAGATCAACCTGCCCAATCTGCGGCGCCACATCGCCCCGCTCCGCGCGCTCGCCGATGTGGTCGTGACCAAGGGCCCCGCTCACACGGTCACGGCCATCGTTACCCGCCGGCCGTAGCCTTCGCCGCCGTCTTGCTGATAGGCTCGCGGCCAAGAGCCACGGGAGGACACTAAATGACCACCCAAAAAGCCGATGGCGTGCGGGCCCTGGCCCTGGTCGGCCCGACCGGAGCGGGCAAGACCACTCTGATGGGCGCCATGCTGGCCGCCGCCGAGGACCGGCCAGCCGCAGCCGAGAAGCTTGGCGATTCCAGTCCCGAGGCCCGCGCCCGCGGCCACTCGGTGGAGCTCAACCTCGCCGGCTTCGATTTCATGGGCGACCACTATGCGGTGGTCGACACGCCAGGCTCCCTGGAGCTCGCCACCGAGGCCGACGCCGCCCTGGCCGCTGTCGACCTGGCGGTGATCGTCGCCGATCCCGATCCCGCCAAGGCCGTGCTGATCCAGCCCATGGTCCGCCAGCTCGAGACCCTCGGCGTACCCAGGGCCCTTTTCGTCAACCGCATGGACCAAGCGCGCGGGCCGATCGACGCCCTTCTCGCCGCCCTCGCTCCGGCCAGCTCCGTGCCTCTGGTGGCCCGCCAGATCCCGATCATCGAGGGCGAGCGGGTCAGCGGATTCGTCGACCTGGCCCTGGAGCGGGCCTTCGTGTGGCGGGCCGGAGGCCAGTCGGAACTCATCGAACTCAGTCCCGAGCTGAAGGAGGCCGAGGTCGACGCCCGCTTCCACATGCTCGAGCAGCTGGCCGACTTTGACGACGCCTTGATGGAGCAGCTGCTCACCGACGTCGACCCGGCCCGCGACCTCGTCTTCGCCGATCTGGTGGCCGACATGAACCAGGGCCTGATCGTGCCGGTTTTCTTCGGTTCGGCTCTGGCCGGGTCGGGGATCGGGCGATTGCTGAAAGCCCTGCGCCACGAAACGCCGCCGCCGGCCCGCGCCGCCGCGCGACTGGGCGTCGACCGTCCCGGCGCCTATGTCCTGAAGATCTCCCATGCCGGCCAGGCCGGCAAGCTCGCCTTCGCCCGGGTGTTCGGCGCCCCGCTGGCCGACAATGCCGATCTCACCCTGCCCACCGGTGAAAAGGGCCGGGCCGGCGGCCTGTTCTCCATCCAGGGGGCGGCGACCAAGAAGATTTCCCAAGGACCGGTGGGCGACATCGTCGCCATCGCCAAGGTCGAGGCGGCCGCCGCCGGCCAAGTCCTGGCGGTGGGCGGCGCGGCGTTGCCGGCTCCGGTCAAACCGCCCCGGACCCCGCTTTATTCCCTGGCCATCGCCGCCGCCAACCGCAAGGACGATGTCCGCCTCTCCGGCTCGCTTTCCAAGCTGATCGAGGAGGATCCGGGCCTTTCGATCAGCAACGACGTGGAGAACCACCAGATACTGGTCGCCGGTCAGGGCGAGGGCCACGTCCGCCTGGCCATCGAGCGGCTCAAGCGCCGCTATGGGGTCGACGTCAATGTCGAGCCGCCCCGCACCCCCTACCGCGAGACCATTTCATCCGCCGCGACGCAGCGCGGTAGGCACAAGAAGCAGACCGGGGGCCACGGCCAGTTCGCCGACGTCACCATCGAGATCAAGCCCAAGCCGCGCGGATCGGGCTTCACCTTCACCAGCAAGATCACCGGCGGCGCCGTGCCCCGGCAGTGGATTCCGGCCGTGGAGCAGGGGGTGAAAGACGGCTTGGCCAAGGGTCCGCTCGGCTTCCCGGTCGTCGATCTGGAGGTGATCCTGCTGGATGGCTCATTCCACCCGGTGGACTCTTCGGAAATGGCCTTCCGGATCGCAGGGCGCATCACAATCGACGAGGGCTTGCAGAAATGTGGCCCCAAGCTGCTCGAGCCGATCGACCGCCTGGGTGTGTTCGTGCCAACCAGCGCCATGTCGTCGGTGAACTCAGCCCTGTCGTCGCGGCGCGGCCAGATTCTCGGTTTCGGCCCCCGCGATGGATGGCCCGGCTGGGAACGCATCGAGGCCAACTTGCCGCACAGCGAATTGCATGACCTGATCGCCGAACTGCGCTCGCTAAGCCAGGGTCTGGGGGCTTACGAGGCCGAGTTCGACCACATGGCCGAACTCACCGGCCGCTTGGCTCAGGAGGTGTCCAAGTCCGTGACGGCGGGGTGATCCTTAAGGCCAAGGCGTGAACCAACCGCGAAGGGGGACCGTTAAGTTTGCGAAAGGAGCCATTCGATGTTCGCCCTTCCCAATCTTCCTTACGCCTATGACGCCCTGGAGCCGACGATCTCGGAACGAACCCTCCATTACCATCACGACAAGCACCACGGGACCTACGTCAAGACACTCAACGAACTCATCGAAAAGTCCGGCAAGTCACCCGCGAGTCTCGAGGACGTCATCCGCGACGCCGCCAAGGCCGGCAAGGAGGGGATCAAGCTCTTCAATAACGCCGCCCAAGCCTGGAACCACGGCTTCTTCTGGAATTGCATGACCGCTTCGGTGGTCAAGCCCGACGGCGAGCTGGCCGAGGCCATCCAGGCGGCCTTCGGCGAGACCCTAGCCGAAACCTTCATCGAGCAGGGCGCGGCCCATTTCGGCTCGGGCTGGGTGTGGCTGGTGGCCGACGCCGGCGGCAAGCTGTCGGTGAAGAGCACCCACGACGCCGAGGACATGGTCACTGTCGAGGGCCGCATGCCGCTCCTGGTCTGCGACCTGTGGGAACACGCTTATTATCTGGACTACCAGAACGACCGCAAAGCCTTCCTCTCCGCCTGGTTCAAGGCCCTTCCCAACTGGAGCTTCGCGGCCGATCAGTACGCCGCCGCCCGCGGCGATGGTAAGGCGTGGCGCTATCCGCCACCGGCCGGACGCACGGGCGTTCGGGCCGCGTGAGCGTCCGCCTCCTGCTGGCCGACGTCGACGGCACTCTGGTCACCCAGGAGAAGGTCCTCACCGAGCGGGCGCGCGCCGCCGCCAGGTCCCTGGCCGAAGCAGGCGTCCTGCTGGCGATCACCAGCGGGCGCCCGCCGCGCGGCATGGAAATGCTCATCAGGCCCCTGGCGCTGACCACCCCGGTAGCCGGCTTCAACGGCGGCGTCCTCGTCACGCCGGCCCTGACGGTGATCGAATCCCATGGCCTTGCCGCCTCGGTCGCCCGTCGCGCTCTCGATATCATCGACGAGGGCGGCCTGGACGCCTGGGTCTACACCAACACCGAGTGGCTGATCCGCGACAAGTTAGCCCCTCATGTCGAGCGCGAGGCCTGGACGGTGAAGTTCGAAGCCAAGGTCGTAAAGACCTTCAGCGAGAAGGACCTCGACGGGGCGGTCAAGATCGTCGGGATCAGCGATGACCTGGACAAGGTGGCGGCCTGCGAGAAGCAGGCCTCCAAGGCGCTCGGCAAGGACGCCAGCGCCGCCCGCTCCCAGCCCTACTATCTCGATGTCACCAGCGCCAAGGCGAACAAGGGCGAGGTCGTCCGTACCCTCGCCCGCCTCACGGGTGTTTCCGCCCAGGAGATCGCCACCATCGGCGACATGCCCAACGACACCCTGATGTTCACCGCCGGCGGACTTTCAATCGCCATGGGCAACGCTTCCGATGAGGTGAAATCCAAGGCCGACGAGGTCACCGCAAGCAATGAGGATGAAGGCTTCGCCAAGGCGGTGAAAAGGTTCATTCTGCCGGATGCGGCGGGGCGCGGGAGTACGTCACGATGAGCGCACGGGTCAGGGAGATCCTCGACAACTACGCCAGCCAGAGTCCCGGCGTCGCCGCCAACCTGGCCCGGATCCTGAACCACGGCCCGCTGGGTGGCACAGGCAAGCTGGTCATCCTGCCGGTCGATCAGGGCTTCGAGCATGGCCCGGCCCGCTCCTTCGCCCCCAATCCGCCGGCCTACGATCCCCTCTACCATTTCGAGCTGGCCATCGAGGCCGGGTGTAACGCCTATGCCGCCCCGCTCGGCTTCATCGAGGCGGGAGCCCGCCGCTTCGCCGGCGAGATCCCACTGATTCTCAAGCTCAACGACGCCGATTCCCTGCGCGGCGATCCCGATCCGGCCCAGGCCCTGACCGGAACGGTCGGCGACGCCCTGAGGCTCGGCTGCAACGCCGTGGGCTTCACCATCTATCCCGGTTCGGCCCATGAATATGAGATGTACGGCCAACTGCGCGACATCGGGGCCGAGGCGCGGGCCAAGGGCCTTGCGGTGGTGGTGTGGTCCTATCCGCGCGGCGGCGGCCTCGCCACAAACGACGAAACCGCCGTCGACGTCATCGCCTATGCGGCCCAGATCGCCGCCCAGCTCGGGGCCCATATCATCAAGGTCAAGCTGCCCAGCGGCCACATCGCCCAGGCGGCGGCCAGGACGGTCTATGAGAAAGAGGCCATCCCCATCGCCACCGCCGCCGAGCGGGTCGCGCACGTCGTCCAGTGCGCCTTCGCCGGACGGCGCATCGTGATCTTTTCCGGCGGCGCCACTGAGCCGGAGGAGGCGACCTTCCTCGAGGAGATCCGCGCCATCCACGCCGGTGGTGGCTTCGGCTCGATCATCGGCCGCAACACCTTCCAGCGGCCGCGACCCAAGGCCTTGGAGCTGTTGAGAGCAGTGATGGATATCTACGCCGGCAAGTAGCTCACTCGCCTTCCTCCTGGGCCGCGTCGTCGTTTCCCGTGATTGGCGGGGCGGGGAACTGGCCTTCTTTCTCGATGCGGAGGAGGCGCTTCTCGTCGGCCCACACCTCGACCGCGAGATAGTGGGGAGAGGAATCCAGGCACATCCGCGCAAGCTCACTGGCCGCCTTGTCGGTCGGGGCGAGCACCACCTCGAGGGTGGTGGTCTTGTAGCGGTCGTCCTGGATGTAGATCATGTAGCTGTTCAGGGGCTGAACTCCCGTTGCCGCTGGTCCCTCGGCTACGCTTCTGATAGCGAAGCTGGATTGGCCGTTATGTCGCCCAGTCGACATTTGCCGGGACTTATTCGCGCTAGAGGAGGGGCCAGGTGGATTCACGCAACTACATCCTGCGGGCCCTGTCGCGCCCGGACGCCGAAGCCCTTGCCGCTGACTTCGCCACCGTCGTCGTCGCCAGCGGCGAGGTGGTGTACGAGCCGGAATACGAAATCGACTGGGTGTTTTTCCCCACCACCGCGGTGCTTTCGGTCGTCACCGTGATGCGCGACGGACGGACCGTGGAAAGCGATACGGTGGGTCGGGAGAGCGCGGTCGGCATCCTCGCCGCCCTCGGCAAGGCGGTCTCCACCAGCCGCACCTTCACCCAGATTCCGGGCGACGCCGTGCGCTTGCCCGCCGTCGCCCTGCGCCGCCAGGCCAACGAGAGCGCGCGCCTGCGCACCCTTCTGATGCGTCATGCCCTTGCCAATCTGGCTGTCGCCCACCAGTCGGTGGCCTGCAACGCCCTGCACGATGTCGGCGCCCGCATGTGCCGCTGGCTCCTGATGTCGCAAGACCGCATCGCCAGCGATAACGTCCGCCTCACCCAGGAATACCTGGCGTTCATGGTCGGCGTTCAGCGGACCACCGTTACCCGCCTGCTGGCCGAACTCGCCGCCGATAGTGTCATCGCCAAGTACCGCGGTCGGATCGAAATCCTCGACAGGGAGAGCCTCGAGGCGCGGGTATGCGAATGTTACGCCACCGTGCAGGCCAATCTCGAGCGTCTTATCGGCAAGGCGCCGGTGGCCCCATAGCGGCACGCTCGCGCCGATGATAGGAGGCGCGGTTTCTCGAAATGGGTGGCTCGAGCGTGGCGCGCGACAGGACCGACAATCAGGCGATCGACGTCATCGCCGAGCTGGACCGCAAGATCCATTGGCTGTCGGCGTGGACGATCCACAGCGCCAACCACCTGCGGGCCAACCGCGACGGCCTGAAGGTCGGCGGCCACCAGGCCTCTTCGGCCTCGATCGCCACCATCATGTCGGCGCTCTATTTCTCGGTCCTGCGCCCGGAAGACAGGGTGGCGGTCAAGCCCCACGCCAGCCCGGTCTTCCACGCCATTCAGTATCTTTTCGGACGCCAGAGCCTGGACCAGATCCAGCGCTTCCGCGCATTTGGCGGGGCCCAGTCCTACCCGTCGCGGACCAAGGACAAGGACGAGGTCGACTTCTCCACGGGCTCGGTGGGCCTGGGCGTGGCGATGACAGCCTTCGCATCCATCGCCCAAGACTATCTCATGGCCCACGACTGGCTGGCCCCTAAGCGGGCCGGGCGGATGATCGCCCTGCTGGGTGACGCCGAACTCGACGAGGGCAATGTTTATGAATGCGCCATCGAGGGGGCCAAGCACGACTTGCGAAACACCTGGTGGATCGTCGACTACAACCGCCAGAGCCTGGACGCGACGACCTCGGAGCGGATGTTCCTGCGCTTTTCCGAAATCTTCGCGGCCGTCGGCTGGGACGTGATCACCCTCAAGTGCGGCCGCAAACTCGAGGCAGCCTTCGCCCAGCCGGGCGGCGTCGCGCTCAAGACCTGGTTCGAGGACTGCCCCAACGACCTCTACGCCGCCCTTTCATTTCAGGGCGGGGCGGCTTGGCGGGCTCGCATCCTTGCCGATCTCGCCGGGACAAAGGACATCGAGGCCCTGCTCGATCGTTACGACGACGAGGCTCTGGCCGTGCTGATGACCAACCTCGCCGGCCACGACCTTGGCCTGCTGCTCGATGCCTTCCACTCGGTGAAGGACGACAAGCCCAAGCTGTTCATCGTCTACACCATCAAGGGCTTTGGCCTCCCGTTCCAAGGCCACAAGGACAATCACTCCGGCCTGATGACCCCGGCCCAGATGGCCGCCTTCCAGGGGCGGATGGACGTGCCGGCGGGGGCCGAATGGGAGCCGTTTTCGGGCTTGCCGCGCGAGGCGGGCGAATATCGCGCCTTCCTCGATGCCGTTCCCTTCAACGCCCGCCGGCCGGCCCCGCCAGCCCCGCGCGTAGAGGTTCCGGACGCCGCCGCCTTCCCTCGGCCGACCGGGCGGCAATCGACGCAGGTCGCCTTCGGCCGCGTCCTCAATGATCTCGCCCGGGCCGGCGGACCCCTTGCCGACGCCATCGTCACCACCTCGCCGGATGTCACCGTCTCGACCAATCTCGGCGCCTTCGTCAACCAGCGCGGCCTTTTCGCCCGTTCCGCCCACGCCGACCGCTTTCGCGACGCCGCCATCGCCTCGACCCAGCGCTGGGCCATGGGCCCCACCGGCCAGCACATCGAGCTCGGCATCGCCGAGAACAATCTTTTCCTGCTGCTGGGGGCGCTCGGCCTGACTGGCCCCCTTTTCGGTCGCCGGGTGATCCCCATTGGGGCGCTCTACGATCCGTTCATCAACCGCGGCCTCGATGCTCTCAACTACGCCTGCTACCAGGACGCCCGTTTCCTTCTCGCCGCCACACCATCCGGCCTGACCCTGGCTCCCGAGGGCGGGGCCCACCAATCGATCCACACGCCCCTGATCGGCATGGCCCAGGACAAGCTCTCGGCCTTTGAGCCGGCTTTCGTCGACGAAACCGCCGAGATCATGCGCTGGGCCTTCAGTCACATGCAGGAGGACGACGGCGGTTCGGTCTATCTGCGCCTTTCCACCCGCCTTATCGACCAGCCGGCCCGCAGTCCCGACGCGGCCTGGACGGCGGCTCTGATCGAGGGGGCTTACTGGCAGGTCGAGCCCGCGCAAGGGGCCGAGCTGGCGGTGGTCTACACCGGGGCCGTCGCCCCCGAGGCCAGGGAGGCGTTAGAGGCCATCGCGGAGGATTTCCCCGGCGCTGGTCTCCTGGCCGTCCCCAGCCCAGACCGCCTGCACCGCGGCTGGTCGGCGGGAGCTTCGCACGTGGAAAGGCTCTTATCCCGCCTCGCCCCGGCCGCGCGGCTGGTCACCATCATCGATGGTCCCCCGGCGACCCTATCCTGGCTGGGCGGGGTGCGCGGCCACCGCGTTTGCGCCCTGGGCGTCGAGACATTCGGCCAGTCCGGGCAGATCGACGACCTATACCGCGCCTACCGGCTCGACGCCGAGGCCATCCTCGACGCCGCCGCCGCCGCCCTGTTTTGAGCCTTAGGCCGCATAGAGACGAGATTTCTCTCTATGGGGGCTTGGCAATGGCGCGGAATGGGCCATTGTCCCCTTCATTAAGGCTCGCGCGATCGCCGCGACGGCCACACTACTGGGAGCGGGAATACCAAGATGCCGGATAAAAAGCCCAACGGCCTTCAACAAGTTCTGAAACCGTCAGCCGAGTTGTCCGCAATTACCGGGGGGGCCTCCCTGTCTCGGGGCGAAGTCGTCTCGAAGATGTGGGCCTATATCAAGGCCAACAAACTCCAGAATCCCGCCAACAAGCGGGAGATCATTGCTGACGCCAAACTCAAGCCGATCTTCCACGGCAAGGACAGGGTGAACATGTTCGAGATGAACAAGCATCTCGCCCAACACCTGAAATAGTCGGCGCACGCCGAATCGATTCCCTTATCTCCCCTCCTCCCACGGAGGGGGGGAGAGAGTCTGCGCCCCTACAGCGACGTCCTGACCTTGAGCAATTCGGGGAAAAAGTGAGTTTCCAGCGCCTTGGCGAGATAGCTAAGGCCTGAGCTGCCGCCGGTGCCCATCTTCCCGCCGATGATCCGCTCCACCGTCTTGAGGTGTGAGAACCGCCACTGCTGAAAGCGGTATTCCAGATCGACAAGCTTCTCGGCGAGTTCGTAGAGATCCCAATGGCCCTCAGGGTCGCGGTAAATGGCCAGCCACGCCGCCTCCACGGCCGCGCTCTCGCGGTAGGGGCGGCGCCAATCCCGTTCGAGGCTTTCCGCCCCGATGGGAAATCCCCGCCGGCCCAGGAGCCGCACCGCCTCGTCATAGAGGCTGGGTTCCGCCAGCATGGCGGTGAGAAGGGTATGGATTGTCGGCGTTGCCTCGTGGACTTCGAGCACCCCCTCGCGCCGCAGGCCCAGGATAAAGTCCAGTTGCCGGTACTGATAGGATTGGAAGCCCGAGCTTTGCCCGAGCGCCGGTCGGATGCGGCGGTATTCGCTGGGGGTCAGGGTGGCCAGGACATCCCACGACTGGATCATCTGGGCCTGGATGCGGCCGACCCGGGCGATCATTTTCAGGGCGGCAGGGAGGTCGTCCGAGCCGATATGGTCGCGGGCGGCGACGAGTTCGTGGATCGACAATTTCATCCACAGCTCGCTGGCCTGGTGGATGATGATGAACAGCATCTCGTCGTGCTGTCCGGAGAGTGGGTGCTGGGCCGACAGAATCTGGTCCAGTTCCAGATAGCCGCCGTAGCTGAGGTCCGGCCGCATCGCCAGGCCGTCCGCGTCCTTGCCTTCCATCCATTGCCTCCCGGTGCTTAGGAAGGAGGTAGCAGAAAACCCTTATCCGCGCTCATCGGCGTGATCTGGATTGACTTGCCCGGGCGGCGCGCCAAAGAGTGATCACAGATTGAGGAGGGCGAGGTGGATTCCATGGCCGGCCGCGCCAGCGGCATGATCGCCGATCCGGCCGAGGCGCGGGCCTTCCTCGATGCCCATCCGCACATCGCCTTCTTCGAGATCATCTTCACCGCCCTGTCGGGCGTACCGCGCGGCAAGCGCCTTCGCCGCCACGAGCTGATGGCCGTCTACGAGCAGGGTCGCTTCCTCCCCGGTTCGGTCCTCGTCTGTGATGTCACCGGCCGTGATGTCGAGGAAACCGGACTGGTGTGGGAGGACGGCGACGCCGATCGACTCGCCCTCCCCGCCCCGCGCACCCTCGTCCCGTCGCCCTGGCTGGGCGACGACACCGCCCAGGTCATCACTTCGATGTACGAGTTGGACGGGGCCGCCAATGACCTCGATCCGCGCCATGTCCTGGCCCGCGTCGTGGACCGCTTCGCCGCCGACGGTCTCACCCCGGTGGTCGCCTGCGAGCTGGAATACTACCTCGTGGACCGCAAGCGCACGCGCGGCGGCGGCCTTGTCCTCGCCGCGCCAAAGGACGGCCCGGCGCCCACCCTGCACGGCGTCTATGGCCTTCGCGAGCTGGAGGACTTCGCCGGTTTCCTGCGCGAACTATGGGCCGGCGCCGACGCCCAGGCCATTCCCCTCGAAGGCGCGATCTCGGAATACGCCCCCGGCCAACTCGAGCTCACCCTGCGCCACGGCCCCGATGCGGTGCGGGCCGCCGACGAGGCGGTGATGTACAAGCGCCTCGCCAAGGGCGTCGCCGCCCGCCACGGCGTCGAGGCCACCTTCATGGCCAAGCCCTTCGCCGATCTGGCCGGCAGCGGCCTGCATCTGCATGTCAGTGTGGAGGACCGCGACGGGAACAACATCTTCGCGGCTGTCGCCCCGGAGGGTTCGGCCGCCCTGCGCCATGCGGTCGGCGGCCTCAAGGCGACCCTAGCCGACGCCATGGCTGTCTTCGCCCCGAACGCCAATTCTTACCGCCGCTTCAGGCCCAATTCTTACGCCCCCGTCGCCCCCACATGGGGTGTGAACAACCGCACCGTCTCCCTGCGGGTCCCGGCCGGACCGCCGGCCAGCCGCCACATCGAGCACCGCGTGGCCGGGGCCGACGCCAATCCCTACCTGGCCCTGGCCGCCCTCCTGGCCGGAGTTCATCACGGTCTGACGCATGAGCTCGACCCGGGCCCACCGGTGGTCGGCGACGGCTACGCCGCCGCGGCGAGGTCGCGGGAGCGTCTGCCCGCCCACTGGTATGCCGCGGTCGACCTCTTCGCCGCCTCGAGCGTGATGGCCGAGTACCTCGGCGACCGGTTCTGCGCCATGTACGCCCAGGTCAAGCGCGCCGAGCAGGACCGCTTCAACGAGGTCGTCTCGCCGCTCGACTACGACTGGTATCTTAAGAATGCCTAAGGGCGCCTCTCGCCGCTCCCTGCTCGCCGGCCTGGGGGCGGCCGCCGCGGGTCTGAGCCTCGAAGCGTGCGGCGGGCGGGCGGCGGTCGGCGCCAACGGCGAGGAAAAGCGTCTCAACTTCTACAACTGGGACACCTACACCGGCAAAACCACCCTGGCCGACTTCGCCGCCGCCACCGGGGTCAAGGTGAAAATGAGCCTCTTCGCAACCAACGACGAGCTTTTCGCCAAGCTGCGGGCCGGCAATCCCGGCTTCGACGTCATCGTGCCCTCCAACGAATATGTCACCCGCCTGCGCCTGGCCGGCCTCATCCAGCCGCTCGACCTGGCGCTGATTCCCAATCGCGCCAACCTGCTGCCGGCATTCCAGAACCCGCCGTTCGATCCCGGCCGCCGGTTCTCCATGCCCTACACCTGGCTGGTCCTCGGCCTCGGCTACCGCAAGTCGAAGGTCGACGGCGTCCCGGACAGCTGGAAATGGGTGATGGCGAGCGACCGCTACAGGGGCCGCATAGGCCTCTTTTCGGAGAGTGACGACATGATCGAGCTGGGGGCCAAGTACCTCGGCTATTCGGTGCGCAATATCCCGCCGCCGGTAATCGAGCGGGTGGCGGCGATGTACATCCGCCAGAAGCCCAACGTGAAGATCTTCCACCATGACGAGGGCCAGGACCTGCTGGCGGCCGGCGATATCGACATCGTCATGGAGTACAACGGCGACATCGCCCAGGTGATGAGCGAGGATCCCGACCTCGATTTCGTCGTCCCGCGCGAGGGCTCCATCCTCAACTCCGACTGCCTGTGCATTCCCACCGGCGCGCCCAGGCCCAAGAATGCTCACGCCTTCATCAACTTCATCCTTGATGCGAAGAACGGGGCCGAGATCTACCAGACCATCAAATATCCCACGCCGAACGCCGCCGCCCTCGCCCTGATGCCGGCCTCCTACCGCGACAATCCGGTGATCTTTCCCCCTCCCGCGGTCATGGCCCGCTGCGAATACGCCGATTTCGAGGGCCTCGCCCGCGCCCACCTCTACGACGAGACCGTCACCCGGATCTTCGCGGCGTGAGCGGGGTGCCGTTCGATGGATGAATCCTGGGCCAGGGCCAAGGGGGTGTTCACGGTGGTGTCCGGGCCGCCGGTGGTGTGGCTGACGGCCTTCTTCCTCGTACCCCTCTCAATCATCTGGGCCTTCAGCTTCGGCGACAATGTCTCCCTGACCCGGATCGCCGTCGACGGGACCTTCGCGAACTACGCCCATGCCCTGAAGCCCCTCTATCTGGGGATCATTTGGAAATCCCTGTGGTTCGCCGCCGCCACGACGGCCCTGTGCCTTATCGCCGGCTTCCCGATCGCGGTCGCCATCACCTTCGCCTCCGAGCGGGCCAAGGTCTGGCTGCTGCTGCTGATCATGCTGCCGTTCTGGACCAACCTCCTCATCCGCACCTACGCCCTGATGGCGGTGCTGCGCGACGAGGGCTACATCAATGCCGGCCTTTCCTTCTCCTGGCATGGGGCGAGCCATCTGACCGCCCTCTTCGGCCACCCGCTGGGCGCCTTCCACCCCCTGCCGCTTCTGCACAACAATTTCGCGGTCATCTTCGGCCTCGTCTATGTCCAGCTGCCGTTCATGGTCCTGCCGCTCTATGCGGCGCTCGACCGCCTCGACCGTTCCCTGCTTGAGGCTAGCCTCGATCTCGGCGCCGGCCATCTGACGACCTTCGCCCGCGTGGTCGTTCCCCTCGCCATTCCCGGCATCGTCTCGGGAGTTCTGGTGACCTTCATCCCCTCGATCGGGGCCTATCTCACCCCCGACCTCCTTGGCGGCCCGTCCAGCCAGATGATCGCCAACGTCATCGAGAATCAGTTCAAGACAGCCAACGACTGGCCGTTCGGCGCCGCCCTCTCTTTCCTCCTGATGTACATGACGTTCGTGGCCATGGCGGCGCAGGGCATGGCCGCCCGCGCCCGCCGGGAGAGCCGGCCGTGAGCGCCCGCAAGCCGCCGTCCGGGCCCCTCGACTATCTGGCTCGCTGGCCCCTGCGCGCGTGGCTGATCGCCACCGCTGTCTTCCTCTACGCCCCACTGATCAGCCTGATGGCGTTCAGCTTCAACGATTCGAAGCGCAACATCGTCTGGCGCGGTTTCACCTGGAAATACTACGCCGCGACCTTCGCCGATTCCGACCTCATCGCCGCCTTCGGCAATTCCCTCACCATCGCCGCGGTCTCTACCGCCGTCAGCCTCGTCCTGGGGGCGATGACCGCCCTGCTGCTCTGGCGCTTCCGTTTCCCGGCCAAGGCGGCCCTGGAGGGGGCGCTCGGCCTTCCCATCGTCGTCCCGGAGATCTGCATGGGGGTGGCGATGCTGGTCTTCTTCACTCAGGTCATGCCCTGGCCGACCGAACTGCCGTGGCCGCTCAACCTCGGCGCGATCATCATCTCCCACATCTCCTTCTCGTTCAGCTTCGTGGCCATCGTGATCCGCGGCCGCCTGGCCTCCTTCAACCGAGAGCTCGAGGAGGCCGCCAAGGACCTTGGGGCCGGCGAATGGCGGGTGTTCCGGGACGTGATCCTCCCCCACATGCGCCCGGGACTCCTGGCCGGGGCCCTCCTGGCCTTCACCCTCAGCCTGGACGATTTCGTCATCACCTTCTTTACCTCGGGACCGGACACCATCACCTTCCCGGTCAAGGTCTATTCCATGGTCCGCTTCTCGGTGACCCCCGAGGTCAACGCCGCCTCGACGATCCTCATCATCGTCACCGTCGCCCTCACGGCGCTGGCCCTTCGCCTGCAGGGCGCCGACGTCGCCCGCGCCGAGATCGGAGAGGGGCTCGCGTGAGCAAATCGATCATCCGATTCGAGAATGTCACCAAACGGTTCGGCAAGGTGACGGCGGTGGACAATGTTTCGCTCTCCATCGAGGAGGGGGAATTCTTTGCCCTCCTGGGCCCGTCGGGCTGCGGCAAGACCACGCTTTTGCGCATGGTCGCCGGCTTCGAGACCCCCACCGAGGGACGCATCCTCATCGACGACGAGGATGTCAGCCTCACCCCGCCCAATCGCCGGCCGGTGAACATGGTCTTCCAATCCTACGCCGTCTTCCCGCACATGAGCGTGGCGGCCAATGTCGGCTATGGCCTCGCCGTCGACGGCGTTGGCGGCCCCGAGCGAGCCCGCCGGGTCGAGGAGGCCCTCTCCCTCGTGAAGCTCGAGGGTTTCGGCGCCCGCAAGCCCGATCAGCTCAGTGGCGGCCAGCGCCAGCGAGTCGCCTTGGCCAGGGCGCTTATCAAGCGGCCCCGCGTCCTTCTTCTCGACGAACCCCTTTCCGCACTCGACGCCAAACTGCGTGAGGCGATGCGCTCCGAACTGACCCAGCTTCAGGATAAGGTCGGGGTCACCTTCCTCTTCGTCACCCACGACCAGGACGAGGCCCTGGCCATGGCCAGCCGCTGCGCGGTGATGCACCGCGGCCTCCTGCAGCAGGTCGCCACGCCTTCGGACCTCTACGAGTTTCCCAGCTCGCGCTTCGTCGCCGACTTCATCGGCCAGGTAAATCTCTTCGAGGGCGCGCTCACCGTCGACGAGCATGACCATGCCGTGGTCGAGGCGCCCGAGCTCGCCGCCCCGGTCTTCCTCGATCATGGGGTGAGCGGAGCCCACGCCGCCACCGTTTGGGTCGCCCTGCGGCCGGAGAAGATCGAACTCCACAAGGGCGGGGAGGGGACACCCGCCCCAAACCTCGAGGACGCCCCGGCCGGGGCCAACGCCGTCGCCGGCGTCATCCGCCACATCGCCTACCTCGGCAGCGAATCGGTGTTCGACGTCGAGCTCGCCGGCGGGCGGATGGTCAAGGCCCTGCGCTCCAATCTCACCCGCCGCGACCAGGAGGACTTCACCTTGGCAGAACCCGTCTGGCTGGCGTGGCACGCGTGCTCCCCCGCGGTGCTGCTGTCATGACCCGCCCCGTCCTTGGCGTCACCTGCTGCACGCGCGCGGTCGGGACCGAGCCGGCCCAGGCGGTGATGAACCGCTATGTCACCGCGGCCATGAAGTTCGCCGACGTGGCCGCCCTTCTCGTCCCGGCCCTCCCGGATCTGATGAGCGCCGCCGAGGTCGCCCCGCGGCTCGATGGCCTCCTCCTCACCGGCAGCCCGTCCAACGTCGAGCCCGCTCGTTACGGCGAGGCCGGCGCCGCCGACGCCGCCGGCCCCTACGATCCCGCCCGCGACGCCATGACCGCCGGCCTCATCGCCGCCATGATCCAGCTCGGCAAGCCGGTGGTCGGAGTCTGCCGCGGTTTCCAGGAGATCAACGTCGCCTTGGGCGGCACCCTACGCCGCGACACCGCCGCAGGTTCCCTGCCGCACCACGCCCCCGACGGCGCCGACCGGGCCGCCCAGTTCGCCCATGAGCACGAGGTCGAACTCGCCCCCGGCGGCGTCCTCGCCCGCGCCTTCCACCGCGACCGGCTCAGGGTCAATTCCGTCCACTACCAGGGGATCGGCCGCCTGGCCGACGGCCTGATGGTGGAGGCCCGGGCCCCCGACGGCCTCATCGAAGCCGTCTCGGCCCGCCTGGGCGACGCCCCCGTCCTCGCCGTCCAGTGGCATCCCGAATGGGACGCCGCCTCCAACCCCGACTCCCGCGCCTTCTTCGCCCTTATCGGCAAGGCCCTGCGCGGGGAGCCACTCTGAGAAACCAAGAGAGAACCGCCCGTGACCTTGAGGAACTACGATATCGCCGAGCTGCGCCGCCTGGACGTGGCCCACCATCTGCCCGCCCAGACCGATTGGGGGCTGCAACAGCGCAATGGCGGCAGCCGGATTATCACCCGCGCCGAAGGCTGCACCATCTTCGACGGCGAGGGCCGCGCCCTTCTGGACGCCATGGCGGGCCTGTGGTGCGTCCAGGTCGGCTACGGCCGGGCCGAGCTCGCCGAGACCGCCCGCGAGCAGATGCTCGAACTTCCCTACTACAATACCTTCTTCAGGACCGCGGCCCCGCCCACCGTCACCCTGGCCGCCAAGGTGGCCTCCCTGCTCGGGCCGCCGCTCAACCACGTGTTCTTCAACTCCTCCGGCTCGGAGGCCATCGACACCCTCGTCCGCCTTGTCCGCTACTACTGGCAGGTGCGCGGCCAGCCGCGCCGCTCCACCATCATCGCCCGGGTCAACGGCTACCACGGCTCGACCATCGCCGGGGCGTCGCTGGGCGGCATGAAGGCCATGCACGACCAGGGCGGCCCGTGGGTGCCCGACATCGAGCATGTCATGCAGCCCTACCCCTTCGGCGAGGGCTTCGAGGAAGATCCGGCCGCCTTCGCCGAGCGCGCCGCGGCGGCGATCGAGGAACGCATCCTCGAGGTCGGACCGGAGAATGTCGCCGCGTTCGTCGGCGAGCCGGTGCAAGGGGCCGGCGGGGTGATCATTCCGCCTGCGGACTATTGGCCGCGCGTAGAGGCCATCTGCCGCAAGTATGGGATCCTGATGGCCTGCGACGAGGTGATCTGCGGCTTCGGCCGCCTGGGGGCCTGGTTCGGCTTCCAGCATTTCGGGGTCACCCCCGACCTCGTCTCCATGGCCAAGGGCCTTTCCTCAGGCTACCTGCCGATCTCGGCGGTGGGCGTCGCCGATCATGTCGTCGAGACCCTCCGCGGGGCCGGGGCCGATTTCGTCCACGGCTATACCTATAGCGGCCACCCGACCTGCGCCGCCGTGGCTATCAAGAACCTCGAGATCATCGAACGCGAGAGGCTCGTCGAACGGGCGCGGGACGACGCCGGACCCTACCTCGCCGCCGCCCTGGCGGACCGCCTGGGCGGCCATCCCCTCGTCGGCGAGGTTCGCTCCCTGGGCCTCATCGGAGCGGTGGAGGTCGTCGCCGAAAAGGGTGCCAATCGGCGCTTCGGCGGCGCGCCGGGCAGGGCCGGGCCGATCATCCGCGACCTGTGCATCGAACACGGCCTGATGATCCGCGCCATCCGCGACACCCTGGTGATGAGCCCGCCGCTGATCATCACCCACGGCGAGATCGATCGCCTCGTCGACACCATCGCCGGCGCCCTCGATGAGGCCGAGCCCCAGTTGCGCGCGCTCCAGTCAACGGACGCTAAGCCAGCGCCATAAATGAAAATGTATCTTCACAACGCCGTAATTTGGAAAATTTGATAATTCTGTCTTGATTAATTAAAAATCTTGAGTCATCTTCGGCGCATGAGTTTGCCGACCCACGACTGGAATGTCCTCACCCGCCTGGCCGAGGGGCAGGGATTCACCGTCGAGCGGGTGCGACTTCACGGCGCCGGCGTCGCCATCGAAGGCGCCTTCGCCCTGCCTCCGCTCGCCCAGCTTAGCCATGACGACCAGGTCTTCGTCGCCGCCTTCCTGCGCGCTCATGGCTCGATCAAGGAAATGGAGAAGGTGTTCGGGGTGAGCTATCCGACCATCAAGGCGCGGCTGAACCGCCTCGCCGGCGTCCTCGATCCCATCGAGCATGACCCCGCGCCTGCCCGCGGCGACGTCCTCGATCGCCTGGCCGCCGGCGAGATCGACGCCGCCGAGGCCATTCGCCTCATCGAGGAACGTCCATGATCAATCCATTCTCGCGCAGAGCGAAGGAGCCCACCGTGAACGAAGACCGCAGAAAGATCCTTGGCATGCTGGCCGACAGCAAGATTACCGCCGACGAGGCCGAGCGCCTCATCGCCGCCCTGGATCGCCCATCGCCGTCCGCCGGCCCATCGCCGGGCGCGGCGGCCCCGCAATACCTGCGCGTCCAGGTCGAAAAGCCCGAGCGCGGCGATCGCGAGGGCAAGAGCGTCAATATCCGCGTGCCGCTCTCCCTCATGCGCGCCGGGATGCGCCTGCCGGGCTTCCTGCCTCCCAAGGCGCGCGACGCTCTCACCGCCGCCATGGCCCGCAAGGGCGTCGATGTCGACCTCGACAAGCTCAAGGGCGAAAACATCGAGGCCTTCATCGCCGCCCTCGGCGATGCCTCCATCGACATCGACGCCGACGACGGCCGCGCCCGGGTGAAAGTCAGCTGCGAATAGGGATCACTGCTTGGCGTCCTCCGCCCGCCGCCAGGCGAAGTAGTCGCCGAGGAGCTTCAGCCGCGCCTCTTCCTCGACCGGCTCGGCGGCGGTCTTGACGTCCAGCCGCATCTCGGCCGGCGCTCTTTCCGTAAACGCCGGCCAGGCCGGCAGGCCTGGGCCATTGGGATCGCCCGACTTGGCGAAGTTCAGCCAGTAGTCCGAGACGGTGCGAGAGAGGGTCCGGTCCTCGCCCTTCCAGGCGATGAAGCCTGGGCCCATGTTGCCGAACACATAGGCGATCTCCGAGCCGTGCACCGCCCCCCAGCCGGCGAAGATCGGTGTCGGCGGCCACGGGGGAGCATGGTCGAAGCGATAGAGAAACACCTTCTCGCGCCCGCTCCTCGCCGCCTCCTTCGCCCATAACCACGCCGGCCCGGCGAAGGCAGCGTCCCGGAAAAGATCGCGCCCCTGGCGCAGGGCGGAGGCATCATCCGTAGCTGGATAGGCGGCCAGGATCTTCTCCGCCCACGGACCATAGGCGGCGCGTACGGTGGCTTGGTAGGCCGCCAGCTTCAACGAGGGGATGAAAAGCGCTCCCTCGTCGGCGTTGGTCCCGATGAGGATCGGCGTGGCGTTATAGCGTCCGCGCCTATAGAGCTTCCATGGGTTCTCCGGCAGCACCGCGCCGTCCACGTCCGGCCACGGATCGCCCTTGGCCTTCTCTACCGTCTCGGCGCTCAGGGCCCGCGCCGCCGCGATCCCGCTCACCCCGAGCTTGTTGAGGAACGCCGTCCCGCGCCCCTCGGCGACGGCGAGCGGCAGGAGGACGCCGCCGTGGGTCTCGTCCCGGCGCAGCGGCCCCATGGCCGCGCCGCTCTGCGCGATCGCCCGCGCGAAGAGCCCCCGCGCCGGCGGCGAGGCGGCCAGCATGGCGACGCTCATCGCCCCGGCCGATTCCCCGAACACCGTCACCCGCCCCGGATCGCCGCCGAAGGCCGCGATGTTGGCCTTGACCCACTTCAAGGCCGCGATCTGGTCCATCAGCCCATAGTCGCCCGAGCCGTGGCCGCCGCTCTCGGCGCTCAGCTCCGGGGTGGCCAGGAAGCCGAAGGCCCCCAGCCGATAGGCGAGGCTCACCACCACCACGCCCCTGCGAGCCAGGTTCGCCCCATCGTAGAGCGGGATCGCCGTACCGCCGCTGGTGAAGCTGCCGCCGTGGATCCACACCATCACCGGCAGGCCACGCCCGCCGGCCGGGGCCCAGACGTTGAGATAGAGGCAGTCCTCGCTCACCGGCCAGGACGCCAGGCCCAGCATGGCGTTGGACCCGCCGTGCTGCATGCACAGCGGCGCGAAGGCGGTCTGGGCGCGCACGCCGGCCCAGGCCGCCGGCGGCTGCGGCGGCCGCCAGCGCAGCAGCCCAATCGGCGGGGCGGCGAACGGAATGGCCTTGTAGACAGCCACGCCGTCGGTCGTGACGCCGCTCACCATGCCCTGCTCCGTCCGCACGCTCTGCGCCAGCGCCGGCCCGGCGAGCAACGCCAGAGCCGCGATCCATCCGGCCAGTCTCATCACTATTCCCCCAGGTTCACGGCCTATCTCACCGCCGCCATCAGTGTCGCCACCGCTGCGGAGTCCATGTACTCGTCCAACCGGGTGATTCGGCCGTCCGCCATTTTCACCACAAGGCACGCGGCCATTTTCCACGGCGTTCCGTCGGGGAGGGGCGCTTCCAGGACGTGCTGCTGGACGAAACCGTCCTTCAGCGCCTCGCGCCGCACGATGTCATAGCGGCGTCCCGGCAGCTCGCGGGCCATCCAGGCCAGCACCCTGAGGTTCTCCTCCACGCTCTGTTCGGCGTCGTCGGTGTTGTGCCAGATCCGGGCGTCCGGGGCGTAGGCCGCCCGCACCGCCTCCAGGTCGCCGGCCTCTATGGCGGCCACGAACCGGTCGGCGAAGGCTAGAGCCTCTTCCTTGTTCACGCCGGCCCTCCTCTGAAGTCCCGCCGCATCACCCCTTGTACCGTCGGTTGAGCTTCCGCATCCCTCCGATCCAGCGGCCGTAGTCGGCGGTCTTGCCCCGCATGTAGCCCAGCACCTCGGGGTGGGGGAGGATGAGGAATTCCTCGGCCTCGATGGCCTTGACGCAGGCCTCGGCGACGTCCTCCGGCTCGATCATCCCGTCGACGCTGGCCACACCGTCCTCGTTGCCGGCGGTCATCGCGGTGCGCACCGCCTGGGGGCAGAGCACGCTGACCTTGATGTTGTCGTCGCCATGGGTGATGGCCAGCCATTCGGCCAGGCCCACCGCCGCGTGCTTGGTCACCGCATAGGGGGCCGAGCCGATCTGGGAGAGCAGGCCGGCGGCCGAGGCGGTGTTCAGGAGGTAGCCGCCGCCGCGGGCGATCATCCGCGGGATAAGGTGCCTGGCCGCCCACACGTGGGCCATGACATTGATTTCCCAGATCCTCTGCCAACCCTTGTCGGGCGTCTCGGCCCCGCCGCCGATGCCGATGCCGGCGTTGGAGCAGAAGAGGTCGATCGGCCCATGGCCGATTTCCACCGCATCGATCAGGGCCCCGATCTCCTCCTCCCGCGAGACGTCGACCATGAAGGCCGCCCCGCCGATCTCCTCGGCCACCGCCTTGGCCCCCGCCTCGTCGCGGTCGGCGACGATCACCTTCTTGGCGCCCTCGGCGGCGAAGCGCCGGGCCAGGGCCCGCCCGATCCCGCTCGCCCCACCGGTGACCACCACGACCTTGTCCCTGACCTGCATGCGAAGCTCCGAGAGGTTAGTCCTCAGATAAGGCGCAGAACCGACGCGGATGCAACGCGGGCGGCGGTCGGCCGCCGATGAGCCCCCCGTGCACATTTGTGCGCGCCGGCGCACCTTACCGCACGGCCCGGCTTGGCCCAGGAGGGGCGCAACCTCGTCGGGGACCCAGCCAAAGTGACCACCAAGATCCTGACCGGCGACTACGCCGGCGTCTATGACCTCACCGCGCCGGTCACGACCCTCTCCATCACCGCCGCCGGCTATCTGGGGGCCGGCCTCGCCGCGACGGGGGCGGGCGCCTACACCGTCGTCAACGCCGGGGAAGTGGTCGGTTATGGCTACGCCGTCACCCTGGCCGGCGGCGGGTCGCTGACCAATTCGGGCGCAATCCTCTCCACCTCGACACTCACCGGGGCTGGGGTGATCTTCGCCGCCGCCGGGACGGTCGCCAACAGCGGCCAGATCCGCGGCTTCGATGGGGTCGATTTCTCCGCCGGCGCCGGCACCGTCGGCAATGGCGGCACGATCCTGGCCGCGAACTTTGGCGTCGACCTCGCCGCTGGCGGGCGCCTCGTCAACGGCTCGCTGGCCGACACCTCGGCCTTGATCGCCGGCAAGGCCGGCTTCGTCGCCGGCGCTGCCGCTGAAGTCGTCAACTACGGCACGATGAGCGGGATCAGCCTCGCCGGCGCCTACTTCAAGGCCGGCGGCAGTTTCGCCAACGGCGGCGGGAAGGACACCACCGCCACGATCCTCGGTTCGATCGGCGTGGCGGTGCTGGGCGCCGCCGGCACGGTGACCAACGCCGGCACGATCCGCTCTCTTGGCACGGCCGGGGCGGCGGTGGTGATGAGCACTGGCGGCCGCGTCACCAATGGCGCGCCGACCGACACCACGGCCCTGATGATCGGCGCCACCGGGATCGACATCGAGGGCCAGTCAGGGACGGTGATCAACTACGGCGCCATCGACGGCGGGACCGGCACGTCAATGACCCTTGGTGGAGTGCTGCTGGCCGCCGGCGGCGATGTCACCAATGGCAGCGTCACCGACACCGCCGCCTTGATCGACGGTCGGGCCGGGGTCGAGGACGCCGGGAAGGGTGGCACCATCCGCAACTTCGCGACCATCGGCGGCGCGGAGTGCAGCTACGGCGCGGTGACGGTCGGCGGGGCGATCATCAACGGCTCCAGCGCCGATACCAAGGCGGTGATCGAGGGCGATATCGCCGTCGGCATCGTGGGCCTCGTCGGCTCGGTGATCAATTTCGGCTCCATCCGCGGGGGCGGCGGCGCGAATGTCAAGGAAGCGGGGGTCTACATCACCAACGGCGGCGCCTTGACCAACGGCTCCTCCACCGACACCACCGCCAGCGTCACCGGCCTCATCGGCGTCTTCTTCAAGGGGGGAACCGGGGCGGCGGCCAATTTCGGCGATATCGGCGACGAGAGCTGTCTTTATGGCGTCTATCTGGGCGGCGGCGGCCTCGTCACCAACGGAAGCTCCACCGACACCGGCGCCGTGATCGAGGCCAACGTCGGGCTCTTGCTCAAAGGCGCCGGGGCCACGGTGCGCAACTTCGGGACCATCCGGTCCGGGCTGAGCGCCATCACCGTCAACTTCGTTCCGTCCGGCGTCATCATCGCGGATGGCGGAACGGTCACTAACGGCGCGGCCGGCGACGCCAAGGCCTCGATCAGCGGGGCGATCGGTGTCTACGGCGAAATCGTCGCCGCCACGGTGAGCAACTTCGGCTCCATCGTCGGGACGCAGATCGGCGTCGATCTGGCGATGGGCGGCAAACTCACCAACGAAGCCGGCGCCCTTATCAGCGGCCGCGCCGACGGCGTGCTCGTCGGGGCGGCGTCCGGGACGGTGAGCAACCTCGGCACGATCCTCGCCGGGGCGGTCAACGCGGTGGGGGTCTATCTGCAAGCGGGCGGCGTTCTCGCCAACGGCTCGGCCACCGATCACGCCGCCCTGATCCGGGCTCACTACGGCGTGGTGACCCAGGGCGCCTCGACAGTCACAAATTTCGCGACCCTGCAAGGTGTGGGCGGCTACGCCGTGCAGCTGCTCGGCGCCGGCTCGCGGCTGAACGCCCAGGCCGGATCGCGGTTCATTGGAACCATCGCCGCCGGCTCGGCCCTCGTCGACGTGGTCGGCGGCGTCTCCACCGCGACAGCCATCTCCACCAACGGCAAGATCGAGGGGGCGGGGACCTTGGCCCTCAGCGGCGGCGTCAGCTATTTCGCCGTCGGGACCAGCCTGCTGGCGGCCGAGATCGAAATGCTCGGCGCCGCCACCGTCGCCAGGATCGAGGCCAAGCTCGTGGACACCAAGGTCTGGGATCAGACCGCCGGGACCCTCTTTGTCGATTCAGGCGACCAGATCACCTTCACCGGAAACGCCAACGCCTTTTCCGGGACGATCACCGGCCTGGGCGCGGTGCTGTTCAGCGGCGGCCATGATAGCTTTTCGAACCTCACCATCGCCACGGCCAAGACCACCATCAACAAGGCGGCCGTGACCTTCTCGGGCGCGATCGACATCACCGGCACGGTGACGGCGACCAGCGATAACCTGACCGTGGCCGTCGGCGGGGCGACGCTCAGCGGGGGTGGCGAATTGCTTCTCAGCAACCTCGCGACCAACATCGTGCACGGAACGAACTCGGCGGCGACCCTGACCAATCAGGACACCATCCGCGGCGCGGGCCACTTGGGCGACGCCGTCATGACCCTGATCAACGACGCTCTGATCGAGAGCGGCGACCCCAACACGCTCTTCCTCAACACCTCGGCCAACACCATCCTCAACGCCGGAACAATCCTGGCCCTGAAGGGCGGCGGGCTGGAGATAGGGAGCGACGTCAACAACACCGGCACGCTGGCCACCGCGGGCGGAACTCTCATCGCCAACGGGTCGGTGACGGGGGCGGGCACGGTGCACATCGTCGGCGGCGAGGCCTACTTCGCCGAGCCTTTCAACGAAACGGTGACGTTCGGATCGACGGGCACGCTGATCCTCCAGGACAGCGCGCCGTTCAGCAACACCATCGCCGGTTTCTCCCACACCGGAACCACCGCGCTGGAGTTGCGCGACATCGCCTCGGCCACCGCCACGGCGAAATATTCTGGGACCACCACCGGAGGCGTGCTCACCGTCACCGACGGGACCCACACCGCCCACATCCACTTCACCGGCAACTACCTGGCCGCGACCTGGACGCTTAGCGCGGACGGCAGCGGCGGCGTCAAGATCGTCGACCCTACCACGCCCAAACCTCACATCATCATCGCCGCCATGGCGGGGATGGGGGCGGCGGCCCCTGGCGGGAGCCAATTTTCCCACGGAAACGCCCACACGCTTTCCCCGCCGGTCGTGGCGGCGCGAGGATAAGCTCGGCCGGGGATGGCCGATCGGAGGCGACGGCGCGCATTCTCGCAAACTTGACACATGCCCAGTTCGGGCGCGCCATCGGCAGCGGGGGGGCTGCACGAGGCGCATCGTCATGACGACCAAGATCCTCAGTGGGGTTTACGGCGCCACCTACAATCTGGCCCCGCCTGTCACCACGCTCAGCATCACCCCCACCGGCTATCTCGAGGCTGGCATCGTCTCGAAGGGGCTGGCCGCCTACACCATCGTCAACGCCGGTTTCGTCTACGGCGAGTATGACGCCATTAGCCTGGCTGGGGCCGGAACCGTCACCAACTCGGGGACCTTTCGGACCGACTCGACAGTCTCGGGCGCCGGAATCATGCTCGGTGACGGCGGCTCGCTGACCAACGCCAAAGGAGCGCGGATCCAGGCGGCCTATAACGGCGTCGTCATCGCCGTCGCGGCGGGCACGGTCGACAACCAGGGCTCCCTCGTCGGCGCGGCCAGCTACGCCATCGACCTGGCCGGCGGCGGCCTGGTGGTCAACGGCGGAACAGTCGACACCGGCGCATTCATTCGCGGGAACAAGAGCGCCGTCGACGCCATCCTCTCGGCCACCGTCCATAACTATGGCTCGATCCTGTCCACGGGTACGATGAGCTCCGGTGTCACCCTGCGGGCCGGCGGCCTCGTCACCAACGGCTCGGCGGGCAACACTGTGGCCGCGATCGAGGGCTATCACTTCGGCATGGCGGCGGGCGGCGGCGCCTCGACGGTCAACAATTTCGGCACGATCCGCGGCGACGACGGCGGAGGCGTTGTCCTGGGCGGCGGCGGCATCGTCACCAACGGCGGCTCGGTCGACACCACGGCGCTCATCGAGGGGGCTCAGTTCGGAATCGGCGCGACGACCATCGCCGCCACAGTGATCAATTTCGGAACGGTGATCGGCGGCTATGACGCCAGCGGGCTCGACATCGCCGTCGACCTCAACATGGGCGGGGTGGTGACCAACGGTTCGACCGCCGACGTGTCGGCGCGCCTGGGGGCCGCCGTCGGCGTCGTGGTGACGGGCGCGGTTTCGACGGTCAACAACTTCGGGACCATCGGCGGTCTCGCCTCCGCCTTCGGAGTCGCTGTCCAGGCCGGCGGCCGGATCACGAACGGCTCGGCGGGCGACACCACGGCCCTGATCCAGGGCTCGGTCGGGGCGGCGGGGCAGGCCGTGGCCGCCACCGTGGTGAATTTCGGCTCGATCATCGGCGATCTCGCCGGCGGCCCCTTTCCCCTCAGCTACCGGGACGCCGTCCTGCTGCAGGCGGGAGGCGTGGCCACGAACGGCTCGTCCATCGACACCATCGCCCTGATGCAGGGATACATAGGTGTCGCCGCCCAGACGATCGCCTCCACGGTGACCAACTTCGGCGCCATCGTCGGGACCTACGCCGGCGTCTCCCTCGCCGCCGGCGGGCGGGTGGTGAACGGCTCGGCGAGCGACACCACCGCCAGGATCAGCGGCGCGCGAGGGGTCTACGTCGCAAACGGCCTAGTCGCCAATTTCGCCACGATTATCGGCGGGGTGGCGCAGCAATTCGGGGTCGGG
Source organism: Caulobacteraceae bacterium (assembly GCA_036498165.1). Lineage (GTDB taxonomy): Bacteria > Pseudomonadota > Alphaproteobacteria > Caulobacterales > Caulobacteraceae > Acaudatibacter. Next base: position 811 of record DASXIE010000159.1, on the reverse strand, counting down.
CTGGCGCACGGGACGCTCACCAATGGCGGCGGCGGCGACCACACGGCCCTGATCCACGGCTACAAAGCGCTCTACGCCACCTACGGCCAGATCACCAACAATGCGACGATCAGCGGCGGCACGGCGCCGGGCAGTCTGGGGGCGGGGGTGGCTCTCGTCATGGGCTGCAATCTGGTGAACAACGCCGGCGCCCTGATTCGGGGCTTCTACGGCCTCACCGCCGGCGCGACGTGCACGGTGAGCAATTTCGGCACGATCGAAAGCCTCCAGGCGAACCTCATCGCGGTTCGCTTCTCCGACTCCACCGACCGGATGAACCTGGAGGCCGGATCGAGCGTGATCGGCACGCTCACCGCCGCTACGGGCCTCCTCGACGTGGTGAGCGGCGTGGCGAACGTCAGCGCCGTCTTCACCGCCGGCAAGATCATCGGGGCCGGTGCCCTGAGCCTTGGCGCGGGAGACACCTTCTTCGAACCGGGGACCAGTCTCGCCGTAGCCAAGATCGAAGTCGCCGCCGCGACCACCGTGACCGTCGCTACCAAGCTCGCCGATTCGAAGATCTGGGACCAGATCGGCGGCGATCTACTCATCCAGGCCGGCGAGCAGATCGCCTTCAGCGGGACAGGCAACACCTTCTCTGGAACCGTCAGCGGGGCCGGGTCCGTGCTGTTCAGCGGCGGGTCGGACGCCTTCTCCAACCTCACCCTTTCGGCCGGCAAGATGTCCATCAACAAATCGACGGTCACCTTCTCCGGCGCCATCGACCTGACCGGCGCGCTCTCCGTCGCCAGTCCGGCCCTCATCGTCGCCG
>DASXIE010000158.1:0-5304 GCA_036498165.1 Caulobacteraceae bacterium | reverse complement strand
GTCCGCCCCGAGCTCCTCGAGGCGGATGCGCCGCCGGTCCAGTCTGCGGCCCGAGAACGGTTCGGCGCCCTGGCCCACTAGGCGAAGCATGAGCTTTCGCCCGCCGGTGCGCGAGCACCTCTTCGTCCTGCGCGACGTGCTCGACATCGAGCGCTTCGCCGAACTCCCCGGTTTCGCCGACGCCCCCTTCGAGGTCATCGAACAGATCCTCGACGGCGCCGCCAAGTTCAGCGCCGAGGTGCTCGCCCCGCTCAACCGCGTCGGCGACAGGCAGGGATGCCGCCGCGCGGCCGATGGCGCGGTCACCACTCCGGAAGGCTTCAAGGCCGCCTACGAGGCCCTGACCGCGGGCGGGTGGACGGCCCTGGCGGCCGACCCGGCCTTCGGGGGCCAGGGGCTGCCGGGCGTCGTCAACCTGGCGGTGAGCGAGATGAATTCGGCCGCCAACATGGCCTTTTCCATGTATCCGGGCCTGACCCACGGCGCCTACTCGGCCATCGCCCACGGCGGATCGGACGAGCAGAAGGCCCTCTACCTGCCCAGGCTGGCGTCGGGCCAATGGTGCGGGACCATGAACCTCACCGAGCCGCAATGCGGCACCGATCTGGGCCTTCTGCGCACCAAGGCCGTCGCCGCCGCCGACGGCGCCTACCACATAAGCGGCCAGAAGATCTGGATCAGCGGCGGCGAGCACGATCTGGCCGAGAACATCGTCCATCTGGTCCTGGCCCGGATCGAGGGCGCGCCGGAGGGAACCCGCGGCATCAGCCTCTTCATCGTCCCCAAGTTCCTCCCGGGCCCCGACGGCGCCTTGGGGGCGCGCAACAGCCTTCTCTGCGCCGGCCTGGAAGAGAAGATGGGCATCCACGGCAACGCCACCTGCGTCATGGCCTATGACGCGGCGACCGGCTGGCTGGTGGGCGAGGAGAACCGCGGCCTCGCCTTGATGTTCGTCATGATGAACGAGGCTCGCCTCGGCGTCGCCCTGCAGGGCCTGGCGCAGGGGGAGGCCGCCTACCAGGCGGCCGCCGGCTTTGCCCGTGAGCGCCTGCAGGGCCGCGCGCTGACCGGCCCGGTCAACGCCGCCGGCCCGGCCGACCCGATCCTCGTCCACCCCGACGTGCGCCGCATGCTGATGGACGCCCGGGCGGTGCTGGAGGGGGGCCGCGCCTTTCTGCTATGGGCCGGCCTGCACGGCGATCTCGCCCGCCTCCATCCCGACGAGGCCCAGCGCCAGAGGAGCGCGGACTTCATGGGCTTGTTGACCCCGGTGCTGAAGGGATTCCTCACCGAGCGCGGCTTCGCCATTTGCTCGGACGCCGTGCAGATTCACGGCGGGGCCGGCTTCACCGAGGAGATGAGCGTTTCCCAGCGCCTGCGCGATTGCCGGATCACAATGATCTACGAGGGGACCAACGGCATCCAGGCCCTCGACCTCGTCGGACGCAAGCTCGCCGCCAACGGCGGACGGGCGGTGAGCGCCTTTTTCGCCGAGATCGACGCCTGGGTGGCCAAACAGGGCGGCGAGGATGGGCTGAAGGATTTCACCGAGGCCCTGGCCGCCGCCAAGGCCAGGCTGCAGGACGCCACCCTGTGGCTGATGCAGAACGGCCTCGCCGATCCGGACAACGCCGCCGCCGCGTCCACGGACTACCTGCGCCTTTTCGGCCTCACCGGCCTTGCCTACATGTGGGCGATGATGGCGCGGGCGGCCCAGCAACGGATCGCGGCCGGCGAGAGCGACCGGTTCTTCGCCGACAAGCTGGCGGTGGGACGCTACTTCATCGCCCGCGTTCTCCCCGACGCCGAGGCCTCACTCGCCAAGCTGAAGTCCGGAGCGGCGGTGGTCATGGCCCTCCCGGCGGAGGCCTTCGAGGCATGAGCGGCCATCGCGCCACGGTCGGCTGGCGGCTCGGCCAGGGGGAGGATTTCCTGAAGCGTCGCTATAGCCGGGTCCACACGCTCGCCTTCGACGGCGGGGTCGAGGTGAAGGGCTCGCCGGCGACGGCCGTCGTGCCGGCCCCGTGGTCGGCGCCCGACGGCGTCGACCCGGAATCGGCCTTCACCGCCGCGCTCAGCGCCTGCCACATGCTGTGGTTCCTCGACCACGCCGCCCGCGCCGGATTCACCGTGACGTCCTACGTCGATACGGCCGAGGGGACGCTCGGCCGCGACAGCGCCGGCAAGATGGCCATGACCCGCGTCGTCCTGCGCCCGGCGATCGAATTCGCCGGCGAGGCGCGGCCGGCGGCGGAGGACCTCGACCGCCTCCACGAAGCCGCCCACGCCGACTGCTTCATCGCCAATTCCGTCACCACCGAGCTGGTCGTCGAGGCGCCTCGCTCCTGAGCCTCGGGCCCGGATGGCCCTGACGTAGGGGAACCGCTACACTCGATTCGTTCAGTAACCGCCTGGGGGCGCGGTCATGTGGATCGCCGCAACGGCTTTGGCGCTTTTGGCCGCGGCGATGGCGGATGCCGCGCCGCCGGCCGCCGACGTCAGGGATGTACACATCCGCCTCGAGCGCAGCGGCTGCCTTTCCGCCTGCCCGCAATATTCGATCGAGCTCAATGGTGACGGCCCGGCGATCTATCGCGGCGGCGACTTCGTCCTCGTCAAGGGCCGCCACGCCTACTGGCCTGCCCCGGGCGCGATCGGCGCCCTTCTCACCGAGTTCAAGGCCGCCGGCTTCTGGTCCCTGCGGCCGGAATATGTCGCCAGGACCGACGACGCGCCGCGCAATGTGCTCTCCGTGACGATCGACGGGAACACCACCTCGGTGGTCGACTTCGATGGCGAGAGCGTCGGCATGCCGCCGGCGGTCACCGCCCTGGAGGGCGAGGTCGACGCCGCCGCCGGCGTGCAGAGCTGGGTGAAGGGCGACGCCAAGACCCTGACCGTGCTGCGCGCCGAGGGTTTCGACTTCCATTCGCAGGAGGCCGGCGACATGCTCGCCAGCGCCGCCGCCGAGGCCCCCGAGGACCTGATCGTCGGCCTGATCGCTGCCGGCGCGCCCCTGGCCGCCGGACGGTCGAGCTTCCTGCGCCCCGCCGCCGAGGGTTCGAGCGCCCTCGAGCAGGCGATTTCGGCGGCGAGGCCCGCCATCGTCCATCGCCTGATCGCCGCCGGGGCCCTCGACGCGCCAGGCGCCCGGGAAAAGGCCCTGCGCAGCGCCGCCGGGGCCTGCGATCCCGGTCTCGTCGGCGAGATCCTGGCTCTGCGCCCCAATGTGAACGCGGGCGGGGCCGGCGGGTCGACGGCCCTGATGATCGCGGCCGGATGCGCCGCCGCGGCCAGCGGCAGCGGGCTCGAATCGGCCGGCCCCAAGGTCATCGACCTGCTGATCGCCGCCGGCGCCGATGTGAGGGCCGTGGACGACCACCAGGACACCGCCTTGCATCGCGTCCAGGATCCCGCCGCTGTCGGTGTCCTTCTGCGCGGGGGGGCTCGGCTCGAGGCGCGCAACGACAAGGACCGCACGCCCTTGCTCACCGCCGGGAGCGAGAACATCTCCCTCACGCTCCTCGATGCCGGGGCCAACCCCACCGCGGTGGACAAGGGCAATCAAGGCCTCGCCGCCAAGGCCCGCCGCCTCGGCTGGGCCCGCGTCCTCGCCCGGCTTGGCAGGTGACGGCGGCGAACCTTCTCCCCTTGCGGGAGAAGGTGTCGGCGAAGCCGACGGATGAGGGGTCGACGGCCGATTGCCAAGTTGTTTCAGTGACTTGATCGGAGGGATCGAGCGACCCCTCATCCGAGCCGCTCTCGCGGCCCACCTTCTCCCGCAAGGGGATAAGGGAAACCGCGAGATGTGTGCATCGATGCGCCCTATCCCAGCCACGCCGCGGCGCGGGATCGCAGGGCCGGCTCGTCCCTGAGTTCGCACCCCCAGACGGTCTCCACCCGCCAGCCGGCGCCCTCCAGGGCGGCGCGGGCGGCGGCGTCGCGGGCCCGGTTGGCGGCGATCTTGCCGGTCCAGTAGGCGCGGTTGGCCTTGGGGACGCGGGCCCCGCGGGCGCAGTCGTGGCCATGCCAGAAGCAGCCGTGGACGAAGATCGCCAGGCGCCGGCCGGCCAGGACGATGTCCGGCTTGCCGGCCAGGTCGGCGCGATTGAGCCGATATCGGCCACCCAGCGACCAGACAAGGCGGCGCACCTTCAGCTCGGTCGAAGTCCCGCGCCCCTTGACCCGCCGCATGACCTCCGAGCGCTTGGCGGCCGGATAGACGTCGGTCGTCACAGGCCGTCGAAGAGGGCCGTGGAAAGATAGCGCTCGGCGAAGCTCGGGATGATGGTCACGATGAGCTTGCCGGCCATCTCGTCCCGCGCGGCGACGTCGAAGGCCGCCGTCAGGGCCGCGCCGGAGGAGATGCCCACCGGTATGCCCTCGATCCTGGCGGTGAGCCTGGCCATGTCGAAGGCGTCCTCGTTGCTGACCTGGACGACCTCGTCCATCACCGTGCGGTCGAGGATGGCCGGCACGAAGCCGCCGCCGATCCCCTGGATCTTGTGCGGCCCCGGCTGGCCGCCGGAGAGAACCGGCGAGGTCGTGGGCTCGACTGCGATCATCCGCACCGAGGGCTTGCGCGACTTGAGCACCTGGCCGACGCCGGTGAGCGTGCCGCCGGTGCCGACCCCGCTGATCACCACGTCGACGGCCCCGCCGGTGTCGTTCCAGATCTCCTCGGCGGTGGTGATCCGGTGTATGGCCGGATTGGCCGGGTTCTCGAACTGCTGGGGCATGACCGAGCCGGGGATCTCGGCCAGCAGGTCCTTGGCCCTCGCCACCGCCCCGGCCATGCCGCGCTCCGCCGGGGTCAGCTCCAGCTTGGCCCCCAGCAGCAGCAGCATCTTGCGCCGCTCGATCGACATGCTCTCGGGCATGACCAGCAGCAGATTGTAGCCTTTGGCGGCGGCCACGAAGGCCAGGGCGATACCGGTGTTGCCGCTGGTCGGCTCGATGATCGTCGCGCCTTCCCTGAGCAGCCCCTTTGCTTCCAGGGCCTCGATCATCGCCACCCCGATGCGGTCCTTCACCGAGGCGATGGGGTTGAAGAACTCCAGCTTGGCGACCACCTCGCCCTTGGGCTTGAGGCGGGCGGTGAGTCGGGGCAGGCGGACGAGGGGCGTATCGCCGATGGTGTCGATGATCGAATCGTAGATCTTGCCGCGCCCTTCGCGGCGGTGGCGGACGGTGTCGTTGGCGGCGGTGTCCATGGCGGGATCCTCTGGCGGCGGCCCATGCCATCCATAAGCCCGCGACTGGGGTTTGAAAACGCTCTCGGGGTCGGATCACCCGTCGCCGCAC
>DASXIE010000157.1:0-36609 GCA_036498165.1 Caulobacteraceae bacterium | reverse complement strand
CCTGGCTGAGGCTGGATAGATCCGGTTCGACCTCGCGCCGATCGATGACGCCGCCGGCTTGCGCGAGCCGCCAGGCGACGCCGCGGGCGAGGCCGCGCAGGGTTCCCCCGGAAACCTCCCGAGAGAGGCGATCGAGGGCGGCGAACCGCCGCCGACCCTCGCCGGCCACGAAGGCCTCCAGGCGGCGCATCGCCCGCTCGCGCGCCGAATGGGCCCCCATCTCCGTCAGGAGACGGATGGATGGGGCGAGTGGGTCGCCACCGGCGATGGCCCCGGCCGCCGCCCCGCGCCAGTGCACCAAGCCGTCCGGGTTGACCGCGAAAGCCTCGTCGGGCTCCGCCGCCAGGGCGCCCAGGCGACGGTTGATCTCCGGGGCCACCACCCGCTCGGCGGCCCGGCGCAGGGCCTTCTGGGCCAGCACACCGGCCCCCTTGGCCGGCTCGAAGGCGAGGCCGGCGAGGCGCCCGACCGTGAAACCTTCGACGGTGACTTCGCCATCGGCGGCGATGCCGGCCAGGACTTCGCTGGCTTCCCCTAGCCCGCGCAGCAGGGCGCTCGTCCGCCGGTCGACGAATCGGGCCATCAGCTTTTCGTGCAGGGTGTCGGAGAGGCGATCCTCGAGCTCGCGGGCGCGCCCCTGCCAATGGGCCGGATCGGCCAGCCAGTCGGGGCGGTGGGCGACGTAGGCCAGGGTGCGCACGCCGGCCACGCGCGTCGAAAGGGTTTCGATTTCGCCGTCCAGGCGATCGAGGCGGCCCAGACCCTGGGCCATCCAGTCGTCGGCGATCCGCTCGCCGGGCCCGGTCAGGTGTTCGAAAAGATCGCCGACCAGGCGGACGTGGTCGTCGAGGGTCGTCTTGCGGAAATCGGGCGTCTGGCAGGCTTCCCACAGGCGCAGCAGGTGGGTCCGATTCCCCGCCCGCCGGGCGATGGGAGGATCGGCGGCCAAGCGGCGCAGCACGCGTTCATCAAGGGCTTCCTCCGACGCCTTGAGGCCGGGCCCGGGAGCCGGCGCGGCCAGGGAGCGCATCAGGGAGGCCAAATCGCGCAGCTCGAGGTCGCCGTTGCGCCACAGCGCCGCCTCGACCGGATCGAAGCGATGGGCCTCCACGGCGGCGACCATCTCCTCGTCCATCGCCTCGCAGGCGGCGGTGGTCCCGAAGGTCCCGTTGGCGCGGAAGCGGCCGGCGCGGCCGGCGATCTGGCCGACCTCTTGGGGATAGAGCGGGCGGGTCCGGCGGCCGTCGAACTTGCCGAGGCCGGCGAAGGCGACGTGGTCGACGTCCATGTTGAGGCCCATGCCGATGGCGTCGGTGGCGACCAGGAAATCCACCTCGCCAGACTGGAAGAGGGCGACCTGGGCGTTGCGGGTGCGCGGCGAGAGCGAACCCATGACCACCGCCGCCCCGCCCCTCTGGCGGCGGATGAGTTCGGCGATAGCGTAGACCTCCTCGGCCGAGAAGGCGACGACGGCGCTGCGCCTGGGCAGGCGGCTGACCTTGCGCGCGCCGGCATGGGAGAGGGCCGAATAGCGCTCGCGGAACTCGATGCGGGCCTGGGGGAGCAGGCGGCGGACAAGGGGGGCCATGGTCGAGGCTCCCATCAGCATGGTCTCGCCGCGCCCGCGGGCGTGCAGCAGGCGGTGAGTGAAGACGTGGCCGCGCTCGGGGTCGGCGGCAAGCTGGATCTCGTCGACGGCCAGGAATTCGACGGGCGCGCCAAGCGGCATGGCCTCCACGGTGCACACGAAATAAGCCGGCCTGGGCGGGACGATCTTCTCCTCGCCGGTGATCAGGGCCACGGCCCGCGCCCCCTTGGCGGCGGCCACCCGCTCGTAGATCTCCCTGGCCAGCAGCCGCAGCGGCAGGCCGATCATGCCGCTGGCGTGGCCGAGCATCCGCTCCACGGCCAGGTGGGTCTTGCCGGTGTTGGTGGGGCCAAGGACGGCGACGACGTTAAGAGACATGGTTAACGGCCGCGAACAGGAGGCAAACGAATCATGACCGAATCAGTGACCTCGCCCGATTCGGCCTTTGTTCCCTACAACCTATTGTATATGAAGCTAATTTAACCACTATTGAAATCGCGCCACGGCGCGCCGCCGAGGTTGAAATGCGAGTGCGGCGGGCTATGATCTCTCTCCCAAACTGGAGGTGACCGATGCGCCTGCTCGCCATCGCCGCCATGGTGGCGGCGCTCTCTCCGCTACTGGCCCAGGCCGCGCCGGGCGTTAACGCCAATCTGGCGACCGCTAAGGAGGCCAACTCCATCGACCTCGGCTGTCTCAGCGGCGAACTTCGGGCGACAAAGTTTCCCACCACCACCTATGATGCGGCCACCCACGAACGGGTGATGTACAATATAAGCCGCTGCACCGGCGGTTTCATCCTCGGCACGAATGTCGATACCGGAAAGACCTGGAACGCCGATGTCCACATAGGTGGCGAGATCACCGGCAAGGATCTCGACGGCGATGCCTGGCGCTACGACCCCAAGGCCAAGCTCTACACCAACTTCGCGACCGGCCGCACCTGCGCCCAGGCCAACCTGCGTCACGTCTGCGCCCAGTGAATCGCGGCTGCCCTCTCGCCCTGATCCTGCTCGCGCCGGCCGCGACGGCGGACGCCCAGATGATGCCCAACCCGATGATGCCGCCGCCGACCGTGAGCTCCACCGACCCTGGCCTCGTCAACCGTCCCGGCATGAACTCGACCCCGGTCACCTCCTATGATCCGGCGACCCACGAGCGGGTCACCTACAGCCTCGACCGCTGGTCCGGCGGCTTCATCGAGGGCGTCAACACTCAAACCAGAAAGTCGTGGCGCGCCGATATCCGGCCGGACGGCTCGATGAAGGGTAAGGACGTCGACGGCGACGCCTGGAAGTACGACCACCGCGCCAGGCTCTACACCAACCTCGCCACCGGCCGGACTTGCCAAAAGGCCAACCTGCGCCACGTCTGCGCCCAGTGAGGCGGGCGCTTCCGCTCGCGCTTGGACTGCTCGTCCTGGCGGGCGCCGCGCGCGCGGCCGGTGAGCCAACGTGGCTGACCCTACCGGCGCCCAAACCCCTCCCCGCGCCGGAGGCCAGCGGGTACGTGGCCCACGACGGGGCGCGGATCTACTACCGGACTTTCGGCGCCGGCTCCCCGGTCATCCTCCTGCACGGGGGTCTGGCCAGCCAGCGCTACTGGGGAAACCAGGTCGGCGCGCTCATCGCCGATCATCACCGCGCCATCCTCATCGACAGCCGCGGCCACGGGCGCAGCACGCGCGACGGGCGACCTTTCACCTACGAGTTGATGGCCTCCGACGTCGTCGCGGTAATGGACGCCCTCAAAGTGCGGCGCGCCGCGGTGGTCGGTTGGAGCGACGGGGCGATCATCGGCCTGGTCATGGCCTTACGCGATCCCGCCAGGCTGACCCGGGTCTTCGCCTTTGCCGCCAACATGGATCCGAGCGGCGTGAAGCCGGACGTCCTGGCAAACCCCACCTTCGCCCGCTTCATCCGGGAAGCGGCGGCGAGCTATGCGGCGATCTCGCCCACCCCCGCCGGCTTCGCGGACTTCGAGGCGGCGATCAGCCGAATGTGGGACACCGAGCCGAACTACAAGGCCGCCGACCTCGCCCGCATCGACACGCCCTTGGCCATCGTCGACGGCGATCATGACGAGGCGATCAAGCGCGAGCACACCGAATACCTGGCCAGGACCATCCCCGGCGCCCGGCTGATCATTCTCCGCGACGTTAGCCATTTCGCCATGCTGCAGGACGCGTCGGAGTTCAATGCCGCCATGCTGCGCTTTGTGGATGGCCGCTAGGTCTATGGATCTAGGGCCGGTCGCGCTTGGGCAGGGCGGCGGCTTCCTCGGGAGTGAGCTTGTGGATGGCGCTCACCGGGCAGCGCTGGTTCATGCCGGTCTTGTGGTTGATCACCGTGGCCTCCAGCGGCGAGCAGATCCATGAGCGCCCCGGCGACGATTCCAGAGCCAGGGAATTGCCGAATGTGATCCCCACGCAGTCGTGCATCAGGTCCAGGCGGTAGAAATCCTTCACCCCCACCCGGACATAGACCGTGCGGTCGTTGGGGGCGATGAAGCTGTTGATGTTGCGGACCAGGAAACACTGGCTCGGGGCCGGCGGCTGGGCCAGGGCCGGGCCGGCGGCGAGCGCCGCGCCAAGGCTGAGGCTGGCGATGAATTTGCTCGCGGACATGTCGGGCGCACCTCTTGTTTGCTGGGAAGATAAGCGTGCTGAACGGGCATGTGAACCACCGCGCGGCGACGTTTGGGAGAGCCAAAGGCGGGGTTCGCGCGTTGTACCCCTGTGAAGGGGGGATCACCGGAGGAAACCGATGACCACCACCCAGTTCCAATCTTCCGGGCCCCGGTTCGACACGCCCGAGAGCGACGTCAAGCCGGCCGAGAGCCCGGTCGAGACTTCAAAGAGCCCACGTACGCCGGGCGAATTCGCCTCTGGCGCCTCGATCTATCGCCGGCTCGACCGGGGCCGGCGTCAGCCCAAGCTCGTCACCCTCGCCCCGGCCGTCGCCCTGGGCATTCTGGCGATCGGCGGGATCGCCGCCTACCTGATCCTGAGCCACCCGGCACACCACGCCGCTCCGGCCCAGTTGGCTCAGGCCGCGCCGCCACCGGCCGCCGCGCCGATGTCCGAACCCGCTCCGGCGCCCACGCCCGCGCCCGCCGCCGCGCCCAAGGCCGCCGCGCCCTCTGGGCTTCGCGTGACCCACGCCGCGCCGGCCCGCTATGCAGCCGCCACGCCCCGCCATGCCCGCAGCCATGCGCGCAGCCGAGGCGCGGCCGCCAGCGCGACCGAGTCTGGCGTGAATGCGAGCGCCACCGTGGCCTCGCCGGCGCCCTCTCCGCCGGCAGTTACTCCGAGTGCGCCGGCCGCGGCCCCGACCCCGCCGCCGGTGATCCAGGCCCCGACGCCGACGGTGACCGCGCCGACCCCGTCAAGCCAGGCCTAGAGCCGGCGGGGAGCGATCGACCTTCCGGGGAGGGGCCGCCTTGACGCTAGGCGGCCTCTTCCCCTATATCGCCCGGTCTTCGCGGGGCTGATGGCGGCCTCGCTTTCCAGGTCCTGTCAACCAAGCGAACGGAAGCGTCATGTCACGCCGCTGCGAACTCACCGGTGTCGGCCCCATGACCGGCCATCGCGTCAGCCACTCCAACATCAAGTCGAAGCGGCGCTTCCTGCCGGCGCTCAGCCCGGCCAGTGTCCGCTCCGAAGCTCTGGAGCAGACCTTCCGGCTGCGGATCAGCAATGCCGCTCTGCGCACGCTCGATTTCCGTGGCGGCCTCGACGCCTTCCTGCTCAAGGCCAGCGATGACGACCTCTCGCCGCGCGCCCAGAAGATCAAGCGCCAGCTGAAGGCCAAGCAAGCGGCCGGCTAGCTATCCAGCAGCTCCGGCCCGGCGGCGGCGACATCCACGCAACCGGTCAACGACATCGCCACCCGTAGTTCCGAACGGATGATCTGCAGTACGTGGGCAACGCCCGCTTCGCCGCGCGCCGCGAGCGCGAAAGCCCAGGCGCGACCGATGAGGCACGCCTTGGCGCCGCTGGCCAATGCCTTGAGCACATCCAGGCCCGAGCGGACCCCGCCGTCCATCAGCACCGTCAGGTCCGATCCCACCGCCTGGGCCACCCTCGGCAGGGCGGCGATCCCCGAGGCGACGCCATCGAGCTGACGCCCGCCATGGTTGGAGACCACCACCCCGTCGACACCACAGCGTACCGCCTCGCGGGCGTCCTCCGTGTCGAGCACCCCCTTGAGCACCAGGGGTCCTGGCCAGCGCTCGCGCACCCAGTCGATGTCCTTCCAGGTCACCGAGGGATCGAAGTTGCGCCCGATCCACCCCCAGAACTGGGTCAGGGATTTCAGGTCAGGAGCCACCGAGGCGATGTTGCCGGGGGTCAACGGGCGGCCGCGCATCTGGACATCCCAAAGCCAGGCGGGATGAGTCAGGCCGTCAACGCCCTGGCCGATCCGGGCGGCGAGGGTGTCGGCGTTCATGCCGTTGCGGGCGTCGCGGTAGCGTGACCCGGGCAGCGGCAGGTCGACAGTGAACAGCAACACGGGCGTGGCGGCCTCGCGAGCCCTGGCGAGCATCTCGCTCATGAAGCCGCGGTCGCGGATCATGTAGAGCTGGAACCATGGCGGCCCGGCGGCGGCGGCCACCTCCTCCAGGGGGCACACCCCGACCGTGGAAAGGGCGAAGGGAACCCCGGCGTCCCGGGCCGCGCGGGCGGTGGCCGCCTCGCCGCGCCGCGAGTACATGCCGGCGATGCCGATCGGAGAGAGGACCACCGGCATGGACAGCTTCTGGCCGAAGAGCTGGGTTTCCATGGCCAGGCGGGAAACATCGCGCAGCACCCGCTGGCGCAGCTTGATCCTCTGGAGGTCGGCGACGTTGGCCGCCAGGGTCGTCTCGCCATAGGCGCCGCCATCGATGTAGTCGAAGAGGACTTTGGGCAGTCGGGCGCGGGCGGCGGCCCGGTAGTCGGTGACGCAGGCGAGCTTCACGCGATCTGCCGGGCGCGGCGGACGGGCGGTGACCTCGCCGGCGGCCCCTGGACACTCGGCAGGGGCTCCATCAGAGAGGCGGCGGCCCGGCTGGCGGCCCGCGGCTCCTCCTCGAAGAGGGCGGCGAGCTGCTCGGTGATCGCCCCGCCCAGCTGCTCGACATCGACGATGGTTACCGCCCGCCGGTAGTAGCGGGTGACGTCGTGGCCGATGCCGATCGCGATCAGCTCGACCGGGCTCTTGGCCTCGATCTCGGCGATCACCCGGCGCAGGTGGCGCTCAAGGTAGTGGCCGGAGTTCACCGACAGGGTCGAATCGTCCACCGGCGCGCCGTCGGAGATGACCATCAGGATGCGCCGTTGCTCGCTGCGCCAGACGAGGCGCTGGTGGGCCCACATCAGGGCCTCGCCGTCGATATTCTCCTTCAGTAAGCCCTCGCGCATCATCAGGCCGAGGTTCTTGCGAGCCCTCCGCCACGGCGCGTCGGCCGACTTGTAGACGATGTGGCGCAGGTCATTGAGCCGGCCGGGCGAGGCCGGTTTGCCGGCCTTGAGCCAGTCGTCGCGCGAGGCGCCGCCCTTCCACGCCCTGGTGGTGAAGCCGAGGATCTCCACCTTGACCCCGCAGCGCTCGAGGGTGCGGGCGAGGATGTCGGCGCACACCGCCGCGACCATGATCGGGCGCCCCCGCATCGAGCCGGAGTTGTCGATCAGCAGGGTCACCACCGTGTCGCGGAACTCGGTATCCTGCTCCTGCTTGAACGACAGGGGCGAGGTGGGATCGACGATCACCCGGGTGAGGCGGGCGACGTCCAGCAGGCCCTCCTCGAGGTCGAAGCTCCAGGCGCGGTTCTGCTGGGCGAGGAGCTTGCGCTGCAGGCGGTTGGCCAGGCGGGACACGACATTGGAGAGGCTGGCCAACTGCTGGTCGAGATAGGCGCGCAGGCGGGTGAGCTCGTCCGGTTCGCAGAGTTCCTCGGCGATGACCACCTCGTCATGCTCGGCGGTGAAGACCTTGTAGGCTGGCTCGGGGCGTCCGGGATCGCGGATGTCCGGCCGCGCCGCCTTGTCGCCGTCGGTGAGGTCCATTTCGTCCTCGGACGGGGGAGCGGAATCGTCCTCGTCGGCTTCGCTGAGCTCGGTCTCCGCGGATTCGCTTTCGCGCAGACTCTGGTCGGCATCCTCGGAGGAAGCCCCTTCCGCGCCCTCCTCGTCGCCCTCGCCTTCGCCGGCCGGCTCGGGTTCGCCCTCCTGTTCCTCGTCGTTCTCGCTATCCTGGTCGGGCGCGTCGGAGAGATCGTCGCCCATGTGAAGATCGCGGACGACCGACCGGGCGATGCGGGCGAAGGTCTTCTGGTCGTCGATCGCGCCGGTGAGGCGGTCGAGGTCGGGGCCGGCGACGGCTTCGATCTCCTCGCGGAAGGAATCGACCAGGGCCCGGGCGGCCGGCGGCGGCGGCGACCCGGTCAGGCGCTCGCGGGCGATCAGGGCGACGATGTCGGCCATGGGGGCGGCGGCGCGATCGCCCAGGTGATTGAGGCCCCGGCGCAGGGCCCCGTATTCCAGCACCGCTTCGAGATTGTCGCGCACCCCGGCCAGGGCATTGGCCCCGATCGCCTCAATGCGGGCCTGCTCGAGGGCGTCGAACACCTGCGCCCCTTCGAGGGACTTGGGCTTGGTGCGGACGTGGACCGCGCCGTCGTGGTGGGCGACGCGCAGGGCCAACTGGTCGGCCAGGCCGCGGATGCGGCTCGCCTCGGGTCCGGAAAGCTCGCGCGGCGGATGGGGAAGAATGGCGCGGTGGCCGCTAAGCGCGGGCCCGTCGCCTGAAAACACCACCTCGAGGTCAGGCTGTTCGGCAAGCGAGCGGGCCGCGTGGGCCAGGGCGCGCTTGAACACCTCGCTGGGGCTTTCCTTGTGCGACATGGGAAAAATCTTACGGCGCGGCTCGCCCCTTAGGAAGAGCCGAGGGCGGCGGTGAGATTGGCCAGGCGGTGCGCGTAGGTGTGCTCGGCCATGACCCGGGCCCGGCCGCGCGCCGCGATCACGGCCGCGAAGCCGGGCTCGCGCCGCACCTTCGCGTAGAGAGCGTTGAGTTCGTCCGTGTCGCGCCAGACGAGGACCTCGGCGCCGGGCTCGAAGCAGGCCGCGAGATCCGGCTGATCGTCCGTGAGGAGGGTCGCGCCGGCCGCGCAGGGCTGGAAATTGCGCTGATTGAGTCCGGTCAGGACATTGAGCTCGTTCCTGATGTTGAGGGCGAAGCGATGGGCGGCGAGAACCTCCGGCGCCCGGGCGGCGGCGAGGCGGCCGGGGTGGGCCTCATGACGTTGGCTTCGTTTCCAGCCAGGGCCATAGAGGGCCGCCGGCGCGTTGATCGCCTCGATAATCGCCCGTCGCAGTGGGGTCGGATTTCCGACGAAGACCATTCGCTCCGCCCGCGCCGCGAAATCGGCCATCGGGGCAAGTCCGTGCGGATTGACCGCGTGCGGCAGGTACATCGCCGCTGATGTGAATCCCAGGGCGCGGTGACGCTCCAGCAGGGCCCGGTCGGCATAGGCCAGTAGATCATAGAGCGCGGCTCTAGCCGCCGCCGTCGCGTCGAACACATCTCCGACCCAGCCGACGAGAGGCGGACGCCCCGGCATGGCGGCGATCGCCGCCAGCAGAGGCGGTGGCACGTGAAAGGCCCCAATGGCGAGGATCAGATCCGGCGCGAAACGGTCAATGCCGGCGGTCAGGCGCTTGGCGATAGGGCCGGCCAGGGCGCTCTCCAGCGGAGCGGCGAGCCAGGGGCGGCGGACGAGAGCGAGGCGGACCTCATGGCCGTCGCCGCGCCACGCCGCCGCCGCCTCCTCCAGCCAGTGGGTGATGCTCCCCGCCTTGCCGACGAGCGCCAGTCTCAATGCGGCCTGGCGCTCCACGCGGCGCCCTCGACGGCGACCAGGCTCACGAGGTTGCCCATGGCGAGGTTGGCGTCGATCAGATGCAGGCCCCAATCGGGCTGGATCTGGCCGCCGAAGAGGACGTCGCCGTTGATGTCGTCGGCCCGCATGCCGCTTGGACTGTGGTTCACATGGATGGCCAGGTAGTTGAAATCGGGCGTCGAGGCGCAGTGGGCGGTGAGCATTCCCGGCACGCTGACGAAGGGCGTGGTGACCGTCGTCCGCTTGGACCATACCGGCGGCGGCTTGGCGGCGGCGGCGATCATCTGGCTCCCTGAAGCGAGGTAGGCGTGGAGCGCGCCCTCGCCCCCGGACAGATTGGCCGGATTGACGCAGGCCGCCACCTTGGGATCGCCGGGCGCGCGCGGGCGGCCGAAGCGGGAGTTGGCCGGCGGCGGGGCGGTGTCGCGGAAAGAGGCGTAGGCGATGGCGCAGCCGGTCTGGGCCGGCGAGCGGCACAAGGGCACGGTCTTGAAGTCGCCGCCGACATCGGCCCCCTTGGGGACGGCGAGGACGGTCCCCATCAGTATGGCCGAGACCATCTGCCTCTGGATCGGCTTGCCGTCGATCTCCCGCTTGATCAGTTCACCGAGAATGCCCGAGCCCTGGGAGTGGCCGATCAGGACGAACCCCCGGCCGTGGTTCTCGTGAGCGAGGTAGTAGTTCCAGGCATCGCGCACGTCGTCGTAGGGCGTGGTCGGTCGCGCGCCGGTCGAGCCGGGCAGGGGATGGCCGGTCATGGCCGCGACCAGGGCGGTGATGGTGAACTGGCGATAGACCGGGGCGAAGAGGCGACAGCTGGCCCCGAAGCGGGCGAACTGTTGCTCGATCACCCGCGTTTCGGCTGGCTCAATGGCCATGGTGGCCAGGATGCCTGGATCGGTCGAGACGGTGGGATAAACGTAGAAGCAGTCGATGGGCGGATTGGCGGCCGGCCGGAAGGTCTCCACCCTCGTCGAGCCGTCAGGGGCCACCACGGTGGTCGTGAGATCGACGTTGCAGGTGTTAGGGCTCGCGCTTGGCCAACACAGCCAAGTGGCCTTGTCGGCGTAGTTGTTGGGCGGCAAGGGGGCCAGCGTCTGGGCCGCGGCGAAGGCAGCGCCTCCCAGCCATGCGGTCGCGGCCAGCGCGGCGACGAGGTGTTTCATTCCGCCCCTCCCCTTTTTGCCCCTTCTAAGCCACCTTCACGCGGGCGGCGCTTTCCGGCAGGTCGCCGCCGAAGGCCCTCTGGTAGAACTCGGCCACCGTCGGCCGCTCGAGCTCGTCGCACTTGTTGAGGAAGGTCATCCTGAAAGCGAGCGCCAGGTCGCCGGCGAAAATCTCGGCGTTCTGGGCCCAGGTGATCACCGTGCGCGGGCTCATCACCGTGGAAATATCGCCGTTCATGAAGGCGTTTCGGGTCATGTCGGCCACCCGGACCATGGCTGCGATCTTGCGCCGGCCCTCTGCGGTCTTGCCGTAGTTGGGGGCCTTGGCGAGGACGATCTCGGCTTCGACGTCGTGGGCGAGATAGTTGAGGGTGGCGACGATCGACCAGCGGTCCATCTGGCCCTGATTAATCTGCTGAGTGCCGTGATAGAGCCCGGTGGTGTCGCCAAGGCCGATGGTGTTGGTGGTCGAGAACAGGCGGAAGAAGGGGTTGGGCCGGATCACCCGGTTCTGGTCGAGCAGAGTGAGCTTGCCCTGGGCCTCCAGCACCCGCTGGATGACGAACATCACGTCCGGACGGCCGGCGTCATACTCGTCGAACGCCAGGACCATGGGTCGCTGCAGGCACCACGGCAGCATGCCTTCGCGGAATTCGGTGACCTGCTTGCCGTCACGCAGGACGATGGCGTCCTTGCCGACGAGATCGATGCGGCTGACGTGGCTGTCGAGGTTGACTCGGATCATCGGCCAGTTGAGGCGCGCCGCCACCTGCTCGATGTGGGTCGACTTGCCGGTCCCGTGGTAGCCCTGGATCATCACCCGCCGGTCGAAGGCGAGACCGGCGCAGATCGCCAGGGTGGTCTGGGGATCGAAGCGATAGGCCTCGTCGAGGTCGGGCACATGGCTGTCGCGCTCGGAGAAAGCCGGGACCTTCATGTCCGAATCCACCCCGAACAGCTCGCGGATCGAGACCATCTGGTCGGGAACCAGGGCGAGCAGGGTGTCGACGTCGGATTCGGTGGTCAGGGACATGATCGCCGTTCACTAGATTAAGCGTTTGGCGGACGCAAACCCATGGCTCGCGCGCTCACGCTTGCAACCCACTTTAAGCCCTAACGGCCGCGACGGCCCTCAGTCGCCGACCACATAGAGGTTGACGCCGAAAGGCTGGTCGTCGTCGCGTTTTCGGCCCTTCAGGCGGCCGAACTGAGCCCCGAGCTTGATCGGACGACCGGCCGTGGGCTGGCCCTGCTCATCGAGGCGGCTCACGGTCAGGTTATGGCTCGCGTTGAGCAGGGCGAAGCCGAAGCCGAAGCGTCTGGGCTGTTCAGAGGTGACGCTGCAATCGGTGAGCCGTCCCGCCTCGCTCACGACGCATCCGATGATCGCATAGCCTTCCACGCCGTGGGTCTCGGCCGAGTCCGGGTAGAAGGTGTTGAGCGACACTGGGTCCAGATTCTGGCTCCAGACCGGCCGGGTGACCAGGTTTCCTGACGGGGCGGGATCAGCCAGTCCGTGAAAAGCTACGCCGCACGCCGAAGCGAACGCCGCGGCGAAAATGCGCCTCCCAATGGTGTTTCTCATGCCAGCTTCGCCTTTCGCAAAGTCTTGTAGGCGCGGATCACCCGCTGAAGCTTGTGCTCGGCCGATCGGTCACCACCGTTGGCGTCGGGGTGACAACGCTTGACCAGCTCGGCGTAGCGGGCCCGGATCGCCTGCGCCTCGACGCCCGGTTCAAGATCGAGATCGGCCAGGGCCTGGTGCTCCAGCCGGCCGAGGCCGCGCTCGCGCGCCGCTCGCTCCCGGCTCTGGGCCCCACCGCCGAAGAGACTGAACGGATCGCGGAAGAAGCCGCGCGCGCCGGCCGCCTCGCGGCTTTTTGGGCTGGCCTTGAACGGCCATGTCGGGCGCCCGCCGGTGACGCTGTCCTCGCTGATCTTGGCGGCGATCTCTTCTTCGCTGAGGCCGGCGAAGAAGTTCCACGAGCGGTTGTATTCGGCCGCGTGGGCCTGGCAGAACCAGTAGTGCTCGCTCAGCAGGTCGCGCGACTTGGGGGCCCGGGTGGCGGCTGGGGCGCGGCAGCCGGGATGATCGCAGGCCCGCTCGCCGGGCTTCAGCGCAATGACGTCGTCTTCGCGCGCATCCTCCTCCGGCAGCGGCGGGCGGACGCGGATGTCGACGAATCGGGGCTTGTACTGAAACCGGGCCGGCATGGCCTGAACTTAAGGACGCGTTGCGCTAGAGTTCAAGAATTGACATTCGCCTGAATGAGGGTGCGGTTAGATGGGCGCCAAGGCCGACGCCATGAGGATCAAGCTCAAGGCCGTCTTTTCGCCGGTCCGGCTCGAGCTTGTCGACGATTCCGCCCGCCATGCCGGCCACGCCCACGGCGGTATAGAGAGTCATTTCACTCTAACCATCGAAGCGGCCGCCTTTGCCGGTCTGACGCGGATGGATCGCCAGCGGCGGGTGATGGCGGTGCTGGCGGAGGAACTCGCCGGTCCGGTCCACGCCCTCTCCATCCGCGCCCTGGCGCCGGGGGAAGGCTAGCGGCGGCTCAGGAAGCGAGGGCCCGGCGCAGGGCGATGGCGAGATCCTCGGTGCGGAAGGGCTTGCCGAGCACCGGCGCGCCCTGATCCTGCTTGCGAAGGCCCGCCTCGCCGTAGCCGGTGGAGAAGACCATGGGCACGCGCCGGGCGCGGAGGGCGTCGGCGACTTCGAACACCGGGGCGCCGCCGAGATTGACGTCGAGGATGGCCACATCGATGGCCTCGGGCGCGTTGGCCAGCTCCAGGGCGTGGCCCACGGCATAGGCCGGTCCGACCACTTCGCAGCCGAGATCGGCGAGCATGTCTTCCAGCAGCATGGCGATCATCGCCTCGTCCTCGACCAGGAGAACCCGCCGCCCCGCCAGTGTCGTCGTCGTCTCACTCATGGGACAGTACTCACGCTGACGATGCCGCGGCGAAGACGATCGCAGCCGCCTCGGTTCGAGCCCTAATGTGGGGCCTCCGGGCGATCGGCTCAACCTTCGTCGCGCCCGGCGGGCGGGCCTACCGCCAATTGGGTGATCTGGTTGCGCGCCCGTTTGAGGATGCGGAATTGGTGACCATGGAAGAGGAATTTCTGCCCGGGCTCGGGAATGGCCCTGGCCTCGTGGATGACCAGGCCGGCGACGGTGACGGCGTGGTCGTCGGGCAGGTTCCAGTCCATGGCCCGGTTGAGATCGCGCACGGTGACATCGCCGTCAAC
The DNA here is from genome assembly GCA_036498165.1 of Caulobacteraceae bacterium. Lineage (GTDB taxonomy): Bacteria > Pseudomonadota > Alphaproteobacteria > Caulobacterales > Caulobacteraceae > Acaudatibacter. The sequence goes on along the minus strand of DASXIE010000157.1, from coordinate 22,718 downwards.
ATGCACCCAGCCGTCGGCCTGATGGCGCAGGCCCTGGATGAGGTCGTCGTGTTCGTCCTCGATCTCGCCGACGATCTCTTCGAGGATGTCCTCCAGGGTCACCAGGCCTTGCAGAGCGCCGTATTCGTCGACAACCAGGGCGAAGTGGCGGCGGCGCTTGAGGAAGGCGTCGAGCTGCTCCTTGAGATGGGTCGTCTCGGGGATGAACCACGGCTCCTGCATCACGGCCGCGATATCGACCTCGGCGGCGCTCACCTCGGCGGCGGCGATGGCCCGGAAGAGGTCCTTGGTGTGCAGCACCCCGACGATGTTCTCCGTCTCGTTGCGATAGAGCGGCAGGCGCGAATGCTCGGCCGCGAGGGCCTTGGCGAGGATCTCCCTGGCGCCGAGGTCGGCGTCGATCAGCGACATGGCGCGGCGGTGGACCATCACCTCGGAGACCGTCACCTCGGCGAGATCCAGCACCCCGCCCAGCATTCGCCGGTCACCGCTTTCCACCGCGCCTTCGGAATGGTGGTACTCCACCGCCCCGCGAATCTCCTCATGGGCGGCCAGGACGTCGGTACCCGGATCGAGGTTGACGCCGAAGAGGCGCAGGGTGCGGCGGACCACCGCCTGGACCGCGAAGATGATCGGACCCAGCACCCGCACCGCCATCAGCATCGGCCCGGAGAGCTGGCGCGCCACGTCGTCGGCGTGGACGATGGCAAGGGTCTTGGGCAAAACCTCGACGAAGACCACCACCAGCACGGTCATGATCGCCGTGGCGATGGCCACGCCCCAGACCCCGGGAACAACCTTGGTGATGAAGGCGGTGGCGAGCGCGGAACTGAGGATATTGATCAGGTTGTAGCTGAGCAGCACCGCCCCGATCATCGTCTCCTGGTCGGAAAGCAGGACGTTCACCCGCCGCGCGGCCTTGTCGCCGTCGCGCTCGAGCTGGTGCATGCGGCCGCGGCTGGCCCCGGTCAGCGCCGTCTCGGCGGCCGAAAACACCGCCGCCACCGCCAGCAGGACAAGGATGAAGACCGACAGGGCGCCCAGGCCGGCGATCATGCCGCCGCTCCCTCGGCCAGGAGGAAGTCGCCGACGTCGCGCGGGTCGACGCCCTCAGCGACGAAGGCCTCGCCGACCCCGCGGGCGAGGATGAAGGTCAGGGTCCCGGCGCGGGCCTTCTTGTCGTGGCCCATGCGGGCGAGCAGTCCGGCGGCGGAAAAGGTCCGGATCCGCAGGTCGGCGAGGCGGGCAGGCAAGCCGGCGGCGGCGACCGCGTCGCCGACGCGCGCCGCGTCGGAAGCCGAGCACAGGCCGAGCGTGGCCGAGAACCGCATGGCCATGGCGCAGCCGAGCGCCACCGCCTCGCCGTGCTTGACCGCCTCGCCATAACCGGTCTCGGCCTCGAGGGCGTGGGCGAAGGTGTGGCCGAGATTGAGGAGGGCGCGCACGCCTTCCTCCCGTTCGTCCTCGGCGACGATCCGCGCTTTCATCTCCACGCAACGCCAGACGGCCTCGGATAGCTCCGCTTCGCGGCGCGTCAGCACCGCCGCTCCATGGCGCTCCAGCCAGTCGAAGAATCCGGCCCCGTCCAAGAGGGCGCACTTGAGCACCTCGCCGTAGCCGCAGCGCATCTCACGTTCCGACAAGGTGTCGAGAAGGGTCAGGTCGGCCAGAACCAGGCGCGGCTGGTGGAAGGCGCCGATGAGATTCTTGCCCCGCGGCGTGTCGATGGCCGTCTTGCCGCCCACCGAGGAATCGACCTGGGCCAGCAGGGTGGTGGGAATCTGCACGAAATCGACGCCGCGCTTGTAGATCGCCGCCGCGAAGCCGGCGAGGTCGCCGACCACCCCGCCGCCGAAAGCGACGATGATATCGCCGCGCTCCAGCTCCAGGGCCAGCAACTCGTCGCTGAGCCTCTCCAGGCCGGCGAAGCTCTTGGACCCCTCGCCGGGGGGAATGACGATGGCGTGCGGGGTGATCCCGGCCGCGCCCAACGCCCCGATCAGGCGCGGGCCATGCAGGTCGCCGACCGTCTCGTCCATGACGATCGCCGCGATCGGCCGGCGCAGCAGGGGGGCGATCCTGGCCCCGGCCTCGTCGACGAGGCCGGCGCCGATGAGCACCTCATAGGCCCTGCCCCCCAGCCCTACCGGCACGGTGCGGATCATGGCGCGCTCAAGAAGGGGTGACCAGACGCGCTTTGAGGGCGGCGACGATGGCGTCGACAGCGACTTGATGGGCGCCCTCGCCGGTCTCGACGGTGATGTGCGCCTCGCCATAGCGATCATAGCGGGCCAGGGCGTGGGCCTGCAGCACCTCCAGCGGGTCCTTGCCGACGAGCAGAGGGCGCCCGCCCCGGCGCGTCACCCGGCGGGCGAGCACCTCGACATCGGCCTTGAGCCACACCGAGACCGCCCTCTCGTTGATCATCGCCCGGGTCCTGTCGTCCACGAAGGCCCCGCCGCCGGTGGCCAGGACATGAGGCGGCTCGCCCAGCAGGCGGGCGATGACCCGCCGCTCGCCGTCGCGGAAGGCCGGCTCGCCCAACTCGCCGAAGATGTCGGCGACCGAGCGCCCGGCGGCAGCCTCGATCTCGGCGTCGGCGTCGCGGAACGGCATGTTAAGGGTCTGGGCCAGGCGCCGGCCGACCGTGCTCTTGCCGGCGCCCATCAGGCCCACGAGGACAATGGTCCTGCTGTCGAGAGGGGCCCCGGTCATTGCGATGAGGGCTTTACACGAGGGGCCCGGCGCGCGCCATGTTTGGCCATGATTGCTCTTCGGGCGCGGGCATTGTGAGCGGGTGGGCGGAGGCCTTCCTGGAGATGATGGCCGCCGAGCGGGGGGCGAGCCTCAACACCCTTGCCGCCTATCGCCGCGACCTCGCCGATCTCGACGGCTTCCTCGTCGCCAGGGCGCTGGGTCTCGATACGGCCAAGGCCGAGGACATCGAGGCCTATTTCATCGGCCTGGGCGCGCGCGGCCTCTCCCCCGCCACCGCCGCCCGCCGCCGGGCCGCTGTGCGCCAGTTTTACCGCTTCGTGCTTGGCGAGGGATGGAGCGCGGACGATCCCTCCCGCCGGGTCGCCGCGCCGCGCCAGGGCCGGCCGCTGCCGAAAGTCCTCAGCCGCGAGGAGATGGAGAGGTTGATCGCCGCCGCCGGCGAAGGCGGACCGGCGGCCGGGGCCCGCCTCGCCGCCATGGTCGAGCTGGCCTACGCCTCGGGCCTGCGGGTCTCCGAACTCACCTCCCTGACCCTGGCCGCGGTGGCCGCCGATCCGGCCTATCTGATCGTCAAGGGCAAGGGCGGGAAGGAACGCCTGGCGCCCCTGGGCGAGCGAGCCCGGACCGCCGTCAAGGCCTACCTGCCCCATCGCCGCGGCTTCGTCCCCAAGGGCGCCAAGGAGAGCCCGTGGCTCTTTCCCTCGCGGGGTCGCGGTGGGCGCCTGACCCCGCGCCGCTTCGCCCAGTTGCTCGCCGAGGCCGCCCTGGCCGCCGGCCTCGATCCGGACGCGGTGAGCCCGCATGTCCTGCGCCACGCCTTCGCCACCCATCTGCTGGAGGGCGGGGCCGACCTGCGCGTGGTCCAGACCCTCCTGGGACACGCCGACATCGCCACCACCCAGATCTACACCCATGTCACCCAAGAGCGCCTGGCAGAGGTGGTGCGCACCCGCCATCCCCTGGCGCGGCGCTGAGAGGGGCCTAATGAAACCGCCGCGCGCCTTCTTCGCCCCCCTGGCCGCCGGCGCCCCGGCGCCGCCGCGCGAGATCGCCCCGCGCCTAGAGCGGGTGATCCATTTCCTGCCACCGCACATCGAAAAGCTGCGCGCCCGCGCCGCGGCGACCGCGGGAGAGGTCGACGTCCTGTGCGGCAACCTCGAAGACGCCATTCCCGTCGAGGCCAAGGCCGCCGCCCGCGCCGGCTTCATCGAGCTGGCCAGGAGCGTCGATTTCGCCGCCCACGGCACGGGCCTTTGGGTGCGGATCAACGGCCCGGCCGCGCCGTGGCACTTCGATGATGTAACGCAGATCGTCGCCGGCTGCGGCGAGGCGCTGGACGTGATCATGGTCCCCAAGGTCGAGGGGCCGTGGGACCTGCACTACATGGATCAGTTGCTGGCGGTGCTCGAAGCGCGTCACGGGCGCGCCCGGCCGATCCTTCTCCACGCCATCCTCGAGACCGCCCAGGGGGTGTCGCGGGTCGAGGAGATCGCGCTGGCCAGCCCGCGCCTGCAGGGGATCAGCCTGGGCCCCGCCGATCTCGCCGCCAGCCGCGGCATGAAGACCACCCGGGTGGGCGGCGGCCATCCGGCCTACCGCATGCTGGCCGACGCCGAGGACGACGGCCCCCGGGCCGGCGCCCAGCAGGATCCCTGGCATTATACCCTGGCGCGGATGGTCGACGCCTGCCAGGCGGCGGGCGTCAAGGCCTTCTATGGGCCGTTCGGCGATATCGACGACCTGGCGGCTTGCGAGCAGCAATTCAGGAACGCGTTTCTGCTGGGCTGCGTTGGGGCCTGGAGCCTTCATCCGAGCCAGATTGCGGTGGCCAAGACGGTGTTCTCTCCGGACCCCGCCGAGGTCGCCTTCGCCCGCCGCATCCTCGCCGCCATGCCGGACGGCGCCGGGGTGGCCCTGGTCGACGGCAAGATGCAGGACGACGCGACGTTCAAACAGGCCAAGGTCCTCGTCGATCTCGCCGCCCAGGTCGCCGCCAAGGACCCCGCCATGGCGGAGGCCTATGGTTTCGCCTGACCGAATCGCCCCTGCGAAGCGGCTTAGGTAGGCCCACATTCTCGGGCGACAACGGCCTGGACCCTCGCGGTCCTTCTCCCCCACCTCCCGCAGGGGCGGTAGGTCCTCAACATGTTGAATTTACACATATATTATAGATGTATGAACAGTGGGCGGAAAAAATTTCACCGTATTTAACGGTGGCCGGCCGTGCTTCGGAGTCGATCCAGATCGCGGGTGGCGCGGGGAGGGACTGGCCGATTTCGCCGGTGGGGTCGGCGGGTAAGACGGGGGGCGGAAAAAAATTTTACCGTATTTAACGGTGGCGGACGGAATTTCGGCGTCGTTCCAGGTCGTGGGTGAGCGGCTTGCCGATGAGTCGAACATGCAGCGGATTGTCGCAAATTGTAATCGACCTGTCAAGCGCAAAATGCAATCCCGTTATCGGATGCTTCGCGAGCGGTCAGCATGCCTAAGGCATTACGCAATGCTCGCCCAGGCAACACCTTGCAGGGAGAGGTGTTCCATCGGCGACCAACGGGATGTGTGAATCGCGTGGCCGATGCGGGGGAGGGGGAACCCCGAAACGGTGGAGGATCAGCCCGCGGATGATGGGTGTGGTGCAATGGCCAGGTCCCATCCCTCGCGCGCGGATTCGATAGAGGCCAGTTTGGCTTCAAAGGGGCCCCAATCATCGTGGTTGGCGATCGCGGCCCAGATCGTTTCGATCTCGTCGTAGAGCAGTTCCTCGGGCTCGGGCCGGGCGAAATAGGGGTGGGCGAGATGCTGCGGGCGGTCTGCGGTTCGGCCGGCCAGGAGGGCGCGAAAGGCTCTGAAGGCGTCGCCGCCGTAGTGGGCCGCGCGGGGACCGCCCATGGCCCGATCGTCGGCCCCGCCGAACCAGTCGAAGAAGAACGGCTCCCAGCGCAGCGGCTCGCCGCCTTCGGCCAGAGCCCGGAAGGCCGCATTGGCGAGGTCGACGTCGGCGGCGGGGCCGGCTGGACCCAGGCCCAGGCGGGCGACCATGGCGGCCGCCAGGGCGTCGCGATAGGCCGGGCCGAAGGTGTTGAGCGCCTCGACCAGCGGCTCGGTGTCGCTCACCGCGGTCAGGGCGCCGGCCAGTTGTTGCAGGTTCCAGAACACCGCCTCGGGCTGACGTCCGAAGCTGTAGAGGCCGGTGTGGTCGAAATAGGCGGCGATGAAGTTGGGATCATTGCGCGGCAGGAAGCGGTAGGGGCCGTAGTCGAAACTTTCCCCGGTGATGTTCATGTTGTCGGTGTTGAGCACCCCGTGGACGAAGCCGGCCGCCATCCAGGCGGCGGTGAGCTGGGCGGCGCGGGCGACCACGGCGGCCAGCAGGGCGGCCGCCGGATCCTCCGCGCCCTCCAGCTGCGGATAGTAGGCGCCGATCACATGGCCGAGGAGCTGGCCGACCAGATCGGGCCGCTGCAAGGCGGCGTGGCGCTGGAAGGTCCCGAAGCGGATGTGGCACCATGAGAGGCGGGTGAGCACGGCCGAGCGGGTGGGGCTCGGCTCATCGCCGCGTTCGAGCCCCTCGCCGGTCTCGACCATCGAGAACGATCGCGAGGTCGGCACGCCGAGCGCCTCGAGCATGGCGGTGGCCAGAACCTCGCGCACGGCGCCTTTCAGTGTCAGCCGGCCGTCGCCGTCGCGCGACCAGGGCGTGCGCCCGGAGCCCTTGGTCCCCAGATCGAGGAGGCGCCCGGCCGGTCCGGCCTCGCGAAGCTGGGCGAAGAGGAAGCCGCGCCCGTCGCCGAGATCGGGGTTGTAAACCCGGAACTGATGGCCGTGGTAACGCATGGCCAGCGGCCCCGGCTGGTTTTCGGGGAGAGGCTCGAAGCGGGCGAAATGGGCGAGCCACTCGGCCTCGGTGAGAGTGTCGAGGCCGACGCTGGACGCCGCCCTCTGGTTGCGAAAACGCAGGACTTCCTTCGGAAACGCCGCCGGCGTCACCGCGTCGGCGAACTCCGGGCCGAGGGCGGCGAAACGCGGATCGGGACGGTAGGCGGGCGAAATCGGCATCGGCTGCCAGATGGACCGCCAGGGCGGCCCCTCGCAAGCGCGGTTTCGCTTTTGGGGCCAGCGCGGCCATGATACCCGCCCGCCATGGCTGGGCGGCTGACAGTGGATTTCCTCAAGACCGAATCGGCCGCCGGCCTGGCCCCGGTCGGCGCGGCGATGGTGGCCCTCGTCCTCGCCAACTCGCCCCTCGCCCCGCGCTATTTCGCCTTCCTGGCCCGGCCGATCGTCTTCCAGCTCGGGGCCTTCTCCCACACCGCCTCGGTGGAAAGCTGGGTGAGGGACGGGCTGATGACCGCCTTCTTTCTGGTCATCGGCCTGGAGATCAAATTCGAGGTCCTGCGCGGCGAGCTCTCCAGCCCCCGGCGCCTAGTGACCCCGATCCTGGCGGCGGTCGGCGGCATGGCGGTTCCGGCCCTCATCTACCTGGCCTGCAACCTCGGTCCCGGCGGACGACCCGAGGGATGGCCGACGCCGGTGGCCACCGACGTCGCCTTCGCGCTGGCCGCCCTGACCGTCGTCGCTCCGCGCACGCCGCCCTCGCTGCGGCTCTTCCTCCTCACCCTGGCGATCGCCGACGACTTCGGGGCGGTGGCCCTGATCGGCCTGCTCTATACGGCCGAGCTCGATTGGGCGGCGGTGGCCGGGGCCGGCGCGGTCCTGCTCGGGCTCGCCAGCCTGTCGCGGTTCAAGCGCGCCCCCCTGCTTCTCTACGCGGTCGGCTTCGCGGTGGTGTGGGGGTTCACCCTAAAGTCGGGGATCAACACCTCGGTGGCCGGGGTGGCCTGCGCCCTTACCGTGCCGATCGGGGCCCGGCGGGCCGGGGGCGAGAGCCTGCTGACCCAGTTCATGGCCGCCATCCACCCGTGGGTCGCCTACGGCGTGCTGCCCCTCTTCGCCTTCACCGCGGCGGGGTTTTCGGTTGCCGTCCTGAACACGACCGACGTTCTTTCGCCGGTGACGATTGGCATCGTCTTGGCGCTATCGATTGGCAAGCCGCTGGGCGTTTTCGGGGTATCGCTCCTGACGACGCTGGTCAGGATCGGCCGCCGGCCGACCGGTTCGACGTGGCTGGAGCTGGTCGGCGTCGCGGCGCTCACCGGGGTCGGCTTCACGATGAGCCTCTTCCTGGGCGGACTGGCGCTGGGCGCCGGCCAAGCCGCCGTCGAAGCGCGTCTGGGGATCATCGCCGGCTCCCTGGCGTCCGCCGCCGTTGGCGCGATCCTGCTCAGCCGCGCCCGGGCCCGCCGCGAAGCAGCCGGCGATGACGGGCTGTAAGGCCGTCCTCCCCCGTTGGCCGGGGGAGGACGCCACGCGTTGCTATTCGGCCGCCTGCTGCGGCGTGTAGCCGAGGACGGCCTTGACCTCGAGGTATTCGGTGAAGCCGAAATCGCCCCACTCCCGGCCGTTGCCGCTCATCTTGTAGCCGCCGAACGGGGCGGTCATGTCCATGGACCCACCGTTGATCGCCACCTGGCCGGCGCGCAGCTTGGAGGCGACCTCGCGGACCTTGGTCATGTCGGTCCCGGAGATGTAAGCGGCCAGGCCATATTCGGTGTCGTTGCCGACCTTCACCGCCTCGTCGACGCTGTCGTAGCCGAGGATCGAGACGACCGGGCCGAAGATCTCCTCCTTGGCCACGGACATGTCGTTGGTGACGTTGGCGAACACCGTCGGCTTGACATAGAAGCCCTTGTCCAGGCCCTCGGGCCGGCCCGGTCCGCCGGTGACGAGCGTCGCGCCTTCCTCGATCCCGGCCTTTATCAGGCGCTGGATCTTCTCCCACTGGGTCTTGTTGACCACCGGGCCGATCTGGGCGTTGCCGTTGGGATCGCCGACGGTGGTGGAGTCGGCGGCTTCCTTGGCGAAGTTGATCGCTTCGCCCATCTTCTTGGCCGGGACCAGCATGCGGGTCGGGGCATTGCACGACTGGCCCGAGTTCTGCATCACGTGCTTGACCCCGCCGCCCACGGCGGCGGCGAAGTCGGCGTCCTCGAGGATGATGTTGGGGCTCTTGCCGCCCAGCTCCTGGGCGACCCGCTTGACCGTCGGGGCGGCGGCCTTGGCCACCTCGATCCCGGCCCGGGTCGAGCCGGTGAAGGAGACCATGTCGATCCCCGGATGGCTGGCGATCGCCGCGCCGACCTCGGCGCCCGTGCCGTTGACCAGGTTGAACACCCCGGCCGGGACACCGGCGGCCTGCATCACCTCGGCCCAGATGATGGCCGAGAACGGGGCCTCTTCCGACGGCTTGAGGACCATGGTGCAGCCGGTGGCCAGCGCCGGGATCACCTTGCAGGCGATCTGGTTGATCGGCCAGTTCCACGGCGTGATCATGCCGCACACGCCGATCGGCTCCTTGACGATACGGGTGGCGCCGCGGTCTTCCTCGAACTGGAAGTTCTTCAGCACCGCGATGCCGGTGGCGATGTGGGCGATTCCGATTGGGGCCTGGGCCCGCTGGGCGAGGCTGGCCGGGGCGCCCATCTCCTCGGTGATGGCGTGGGCGATGTCGCCGAAACGCTTCTGGTATTCGGCCTGGATGCGCTCGAGCAGGTCGATGCGCTCCTCGCGGCTGGTCTGGGAATAGGTTTCGAAGGCCTTGCGGGCCGCCTTGACCGCCTTGTCGACATCGGCGGCCGAGCCGGCCGAGATGCGCCCGGCGACGTCCTCGGTGGCCGGGTTGATGACGTCCAGGCTCTTGGGCGTGACCGGATCGACCCACTGACCGTCGATGTAGAATTTCATGTATTCGCGCATGCCGAACTCCCTTGGGGTGAAGCTGGTCGGCCCGGGCGGGGGGCTCCGCCGGACGCCGTCGCCCTCATCTTAGTGATCACGGTTCACCTCGGAAAGGGGGCGCCGGAACAGGATTGATCGGACAATGTAGGTCTTGGCGACCTCTCAATGGTTTTGCGCTGAACTTTCGGGCGGTAGCGGAGACAATCGCACCCGGAGCGGATTGGGAAAGAGGCTTCTCATCGCCCCGCTTTCGAGGTCCGCGCTTGCTCCGATGACACCGCCGATCATGCTGTTGCCCAAGAAGCCGACTGCGCCGCCGGCGGAAAGCCGGGAGGCGACGGGAATCACCTGGGTGGCGTAGCCGGGCAGCGACACACGCGCCTGAAAGGCGACAGTCCGCGGCAGCTCGAGGCTGCAAGGGGTTACGCAGGTCTCGCCTGTGGAGAGGCTGACATGCGCGCCGGCCGGCGACGAAACGATCTGAAACGTCTCATGGACGCCGAGCACGGCCGTGGCGCAGCCGCCAAGTGTCAGCGCCCCAACGGCCAGCGCTCCGGCCCGCCACACCAGGCCGTACCGCCGGGCGGCGGCGGTCGGCGCGGGCTCCGCGCGGCCCTTCACCTGTACTTCCGGGCATATTTGTCGGTGAAGAAGGCGACGTCGCCTCGGAAAGCCGTGAGCAGCGCATCGGTCGCCGGCCCGGTGTCATCGCCTTCCTTGGGAAGTTTGACGGTGAGATCTTCGTGCTTCGAGTCGCGGAAATCGATCTTTACTTTCGCGCCATCGTATCTGCGCACCTCGAGGAATGTTCTCATCTGACCTTTGTAGACCATATTCTGAAAATAAGAGAGAGCGCGGACCACGAATTCAGTATAGCATGGCGCGGTGGAGTTGGTGAGGCGTTGCGGATCGTCGTGATTTATATCGATGCCCTGGTCGTGAATGATGACCTGCGAGGGGGGCAAATGCAGCCTGGCGGGTAGATCGAGCGCGCGAAGCACATTCGACTGCGCCTGGGCATCGAGGGCGCCGGTGATGAAGGCCGTGTCGCGCTTGTTCTTGTCGGCATTGGCGGCGATATCGACCAACGCGCCGATGAGGCCGAAACCGGCGGCCGGGCCCTGGGTGATCGCGCCCACGCGCGCCGCCGGCCACACGTGCAGTTCGCAGGCGGCAACCGGCGCGGCGGGAATTGGGGCCGTGGCGGCGACCGGGGCGGGCTCAGGCGCCGGAGCAGGGGCGGACGTCGCAACAGTCTGCGCCATGGCCGCCGGTGCGGCCAGCGCCAAACCGATCAGCGGCAGGGCGTATTTGAATTTTGGCATGCATTCCCTCGATTGAACCAAGCTTTTCAGTGAAACGATTGCATCACGGCGAATTTGCTCGCCGCCAGGACGAACGCGGCCTGCACCGCGCGGTCCATGCGCGCGCCGGCGTCCGCGGCGGCTTTGTCTTGATCCGAGATGAGGATCGCCGACTCGCTCATCGACGAGAAATTGGCCGGCGCCGAGACTGCACCATCGAACCGTTTGCGCAACGCAAGGATGCGCACGGATAGCTTGGAGAAGACTTCGGACTCGACGAATGAGCTGGCGATGATCAGCTCGCGATAACAGGGGGATGAGCCTTTCCCCACGAGCCTGCTGGTGCGAGAGCGATCATCGGCTGACCCGGTCGGCGCGGCGTGAACGACCACAATAAGAGAAGGATCATTAAAAGCGCCGCGCCAATCGATGGTGCTGAGCAGGCGGGCCTGCTCAGCTGTGTCGAGGGCGCCCGCGTGGAAATCTGGGTAGCCGTGCATGCCGCGCCGGGCGCCGTCGACCGCTCCGGCGCGAATCCACCCTTGAAACGTGGTGTGAGTGGTGGCCGCCGGCCAGATGTGCAGCTCGCACGCCGCCACGGATGGGACGGCGGTCACAGACGGCGTTTGAGCCAGGAGCGATTGCGCCGCCGCCGGGATGCCAGGAGTCATGGCCACCAGCCCCGATATCGCCAGTATGGCGCGAACCGGTGCGAGAAACCGGCTGCACCGGCCGTGAGCGCCGCCCATGTGAGCTGTTTCCCCCCGAGCCCCAGGGCGTGATTATCCCGATTGTGGCGGGGAGACTATCCCTCGATCGTGAGCCGAGATGTGACAAAGCGACCGCCGCGCACAGTCGTGGATCGAGCGAATTCGATCGACGTCCCCTCAATTCTCCCTGGAGCCGCATCCGCGCGCCCCCGCTACCCAACCATCACCATTGACCCTGCCGCCCCCGGCGCCATTGATGCGCCCCGTTTTCCGACCAGAGACCCGAGCCATGGCCGAGAACCCCGACGACTGGGATGTCGCCACGCGCCTGATCCGCGGCGGCCTTAAGCGTTCGGCCCATGGCGAGATGGCGGAGGCGCTCTACCTCACCCAGAGCTTCGCCTATGAGAGCGCCGGGGCCGCCGATGCCCGCTTCGCGGGCGAGGCCCCCGGCTTCATCTACGCCCGCTACGGCAACCCCACGGTCAGCATGTTCGAGGAGCGCCTCGCCCTGCTGGAGGGGGCCGAGGCGTGCAAGGCGACCGCGTCGGGCATGGCGGCGGTGCATCTGGCCCTGATGGGTCTCGTCAAGGCCGGCGATCATGTGGTCAGCGGCCGGGCCCTCTTCGGCTCGTGCCGGTGGATCCTCAACACCTGGGCCCCGCGTTTTGGCGTGGAGACGACCCTGGTCGACGGACGCGACATCGCCGCCTGGCGCGCCGCCGCGCGGCCCAACACCCGCGTGTTCTTTCTCGAAAGCCCGGCCAATCCGCTTTTGGAGTTGGTCGACATCGCCGCCGTTTGCGCCCTGGCGAAGGAAATCGGGGCTAAGGTCATCGTCGACAATGTCTTCGCCACCCCGATCTTCCAGGCCCCCCTGAAGCTGGGAGCCGACATCGTGGTCTATTCGGCCACCAAGCACATAGACGGCCAGGGCCGGGTGCTTGGCGGGGCGGTGCTGGGGCCCGCCGCCCTCATCGAGGAGGCCTACAAGGACCCCATGCGCCACACCGGCCCCGCGCTGTCGCCCTTCAACGCCTGGCTTTTGCTCAAGGGCCTGGAAACCCTCGACCTGAGGGTCCGCCGGCAGAGCCAAACCGCCGCCGCCCTGGCCGACCTGCTCGCCGACCACCCCAAGGTCCGCGCCGTCCGCTACCCGGGCCGCAGCGACCATCCCCAGCGCGACATCGCTGAGCGGCAGATGACCGGCGGCGGCAGCGTGGCGGCCTTCGACCTCGGGACCCAGGCGGCGGCCTTCGCTTTCCTCGACGCCCTCGAGCTGATCGACATCTCCAACAATCTCGGAGACGCCAAGTCCATGGCCACCCACCCGACCACCACCACCCACCGCTCGATGAGCGAGGATCAGAGGTCCGAGATCGGCCTCACTCCCGGCTGGGTGCGCCTGTCGGCCGGCCTGGAGGGCCCCGCCGACCTCGCCCGCGACGTCGCCCGCGCCCTGGAGGCGGCGTGATGGGCGGCCGCGCTCTCTTCATCCTTGCCCTGATCGCTGCGACGCCGGCGGCCTCGGCGATCCGTCAGTTCTCGTACGATCCGGCCGACGCCGAGACCCGCGCCGCCGCCGGCTCCCTCACCTTCCTCGTCAACCAGAGGATGTTCTCCACCCGCGTCCTGAAGATGCGGGCCACCGAGGCCAAGGCGACCGCGGATCTCAAACCGGCCAATCCGTCCCTCATCGGACGGGCCGGCGCGCGCGCCAACGAGCGCGACGTCTACGAGGTTCTGCCGGCCGAGGACGGCGCGGCCCTGATCGCCGCCTTCTGCCCCGGCTCGCGGCGGGCGTGGATGGCCTTCAGCCCAGTTCGCCTCAACCAGGACCTCAGCGTCCTGGTCATCGGCGACGATCCCAAGGGCGGGGGGGCCCATCGCTGCCGGGCCCTCACCTTCAATTTCCATGGCGAGTGGCGGGCGCCGCCCGGCTCGCCCCCGCCGCTGGGCGAAGTGGGACCGCCGCGCTTCCCAAATTAGACTTTAGTCGAGCAGTCGCGCTTCGATCGCCGCCCGCCTGGCGGAATCGACGCCAAGCGCCTTGGCGAGATAGGTCTCGACGCCCCCGAACCGCTCGTCCATGGCCGCGAGGGCCGTCTCGAGATAGGCGGCGTCGACCCCCATGCCCACCCGCACAGCCGCGGCCGGCGGCTCACGTCCGGCGATCTCGGCGATGTATTCGATCATCTGCGGCAGGCGCCGCGCGATGCGCTCCTCGTCGTTGGTCAAGAGATAGTCGGCCATCATGTCGTCGCGGTGGACGCCGGCCAGGTGGTGGGTCAGGGCGGCCAGGATGCCGGTGCGGTCCTTGCCCGCCGCGCAATGGATGAGCACGGGGCCCTCGATTCGGGCCAGGACATCGAAATAGCGGGCGTAGAGATCGACCATCCGGGCGTTGAACGGCGCCTCTTTGTAGTAGCCGAACATGTAGGCGCGGAACGACGCCTCGCTGAGATCGGAGCGGCTCACATGGGCGATCCAGGAATCCTCCTCCTCTTCGCCGATGTCGTTGTCGATCACCTCGGCGGCGAAGCCGAAGTGACGGCGGGACGGGTCGCGCTCCCGTTCCTGCTTGCGGCGCAGGTCGACGACGACGGCGATCTCAAGGGCGGCGATGGCGGTCAGGTCCGACTCGGTGGCGCGGCCGTGCGAGGCCGAGCGGTACAGCCGCCGCGACTTCAGCCGCCGCCCGCCGGCCGTCGGATAGCCGCCGAAATCCCGGAAATTCTCCACGCCCTCGAGGGCCAGTCGCCGATCCATCGCCGCCCTAGTTAGTCGCCCGCCAAGACATTTGCGAGACGTCCCGGGGGCGCGGCCGCCTAGTGCGCCGTGGTTTCCCTTCGGCGCTCTATCATCTTGTCGAACTCAGTCCACACGCCGGTTTCGCCATGCCAGGCGCCCTGGGTGGCGGCCTTGGAATATTCAGTGGCCCGAGCTTCGAAGAAATTAGCGTGCTCGACCCCGGAGATCAGGCTCTGCAGCCAGGGGATCGGGTTCTCGGTGACCCCATAGACGGCCGGAAGGCCGAGCTGGCGTAGCCGCCAGTCGGCGATGAAGCGGATGTAGGCCTTGATATCGTCGGGGGTCATGCCTTGGACCTCGCCGGCGTCGAAGGCCAGGTCGATGAAGCGATCCTCGAGGCCGACCACCGTCTTGCAGCAATCGACGATATCGTCGGCCACGGCCCTCGTCACTGCCCCGGTCTCGGCGTTGAAGGCGTGGTAGAGCTTGACGATCCCCTCGCAGTGCAGGCTCTCGTCGCGCACCGACCAGGAGATGATCTGGCCCATGCCCTTCATCTTGTTGAAGCGCGGGAAGTTCATCAGCATGGCGAAGCTGGCGAACAGTTGCAGGCCCTCAGTGAAGCCGCCGAACATGGCGAGCGTGCGGGCGATATCGGCGTGGCTGCCGACGCCGAACTCCTGCATGTAGTCGTGCTTTGCCTTGAGCGCCTCGAGCTCCATGAAGGCCGAGAATTCCGCCTCCGGCATGCCGATGGTCTCCAGAAGGAGGGCGTAGGCGGCGATGTGGATGGTCTCCATGTTGGAGAAGGAGGCCAGCATCATCTTCACCTCGATCGGTTTGAAGACCGTGGCGTAACGCTCCATGTAGTTGTCGTTCACCTCGACATCGGACTGGGTGAAGAAGCGGAAAATCTGGGTGAGCAGGTTGCGCTCGCGGTCGTTGAGGCGGGCAGCCCAGTCCTTGCAATCTTCGCCCAGCGGCACTTCCTCGGGCATCCAGTGGACCTGCTGCTGGCGCTTCCAAAAGTCGTAGGCCCACGGATAGCGGAAGGGCTTATAGCCGACGGACGGCGTCAGCAGGCCGGGCTTGGCGCGATGGGTTGTCATGGTCCAGCCTCATAGAAGGCGCTAGAGTCGAACCCGAGCCTAGCAGAGGGGGCTCGACAACATCTAGTAGGATTGAACGTCATCACATCAATATGGTGTGGGCAGCCTGGGGATAAATGATGGGCGAGGGGTATTTTCTCTACGGCCAGAAGGGCACGGGTTCGCTGGCCGTTGAGGCGGCCTTGATCCTGATCGGCGCCCCCTACGAAATCGAGGACGTGCGCCAGGCCGACCTCGCCGGAGCCGCCTTCAACCGGCTAGCCCAGGTCCCCGCCCTGCGCCTTCCCACCGGCGAGGTGATGACCGAGAGCGCCGCCATCCTCGCCTGGCTGGCCGAGGCCCATCCAGACGCCAAGCTCGCGCCGGCGCCGGGCGCGAAGGCTCGGGTCCCCTTCCTGCGCTGGATGGCCTTCGTCTCTTCGGCGATCTACGCCCATTACTGGGCCCTCGATTTCCCCGCCCGCCTGACCGCCGACGCCGACGCCCAGAAGGAGATCGTGGAGTCGCTGGAAACGCGTATCGCCCAGTGCTGGGCGATCATGGAGGCCGGCGTCGATCCGGGCCAGTACCTGCTCGGCGACACCCTTACCGTGCTCGATCTCTACGTCACCGTCGTCTCGCGGTGGACGCCCCGAACGGCCCTGCACGAGACGATCGCGCCGAGGATCGGAGCGGTGGCGCGGCGGGTGGAGGCCGATCCTCGCCTGGCCGATCTGTGGGCCGCCCGCTTCCCCCTCAGGGCCGAGGCGTGAGGGCCGCGCGATGCTGATCGGCGGGCGGCCCACCCGGACCATCTGGCGCGGCGCCGACGGAGCGGTGGAGATCCTTGACCAGACCCGCCTGCCGCATGAGGTCGTCATCGCCCATCTGCGCAGTCTCGAGGATTTTGTCGCCGCCATCGCCGACATGCAGGTGCGAGGCGCGCCCCTGATCGGAGTGACGGCGGCCTGGGGCCTGGCCGCGGCGCTCACCGCCGATTCGTCCGACGAGGCTCTGGCCGCCGCCCGCGCCCGCCTCGCCGCCGCGCGGCCGACAGCGGTCAACCTCGCCTGGGCCCTGGAACGGGTGGCCAAGGCCGTCCAGCCCCTGGCCCCGGAGGAGCGGGCCGCGGCGGCAGAAATCGAAGCCGAGACCATCGCCGAGGAAGACGTCGCCGCCTGCCGCTCGATCGGCGAGCATGGCGCCGAACTCATAGCGGCGCTTTCCAAGGCCAAAGCCGGAGCGCCCGTCCATGTGCTCACGCACTGCAACGCCGGCTGGCTGGCCACTGTCGACTGGGGAACGGCGCTCGCCCCCATCTATGTCGCCGCGGAGCGCGGCATCGATATTCACGTGTGGGTCGACGAGACCCGGCCGCGCAACCAGGGCGCGGGGCTCACCGCCTTCGAGCTCGGCCAGCAGGGCGTCGACCACACCATCATCGCCGACAATGCCGGCGGCCACCTCATGCAACACGGCCGCGTCGACCTCGTCCTGGTCGGCGCCGACCGCATCACCCGCACCGGCGACGCCGCCAACAAGATCGGCACTTACCTGAAGGCCCTGGCCGCGCGGGATTGCGGGGTGCCTTTCCACGTCGCCGCCCCATCCTCGACCATCGACTGGGCGCTGAGTGACGGCATGGCGGAGATTCCCATCGAGGAGCGCGACGCTCGCGAGGTCACCCACATAGTCGGGGCGACCGCATCGGGAGCCATCGCCGAGGTGCGGATCGCCGCGCCCGGCAGCGCCGCGGCCAACTACGCCTTCGATGTCACCCCGGCGCGCCTGATCACCGGAATCATCACCGAGCGCGGCCGTTGCGCCCCCGGCGATCTGGGCGCCTTGGAAGGGAGGGCCAAGTGAACCTGCCCGACGTCCGATCCCTCAGTCCGCCGCAGATCCTATTGGGCGTGCTCTTCACGGCAATCCTGATCGGCGTGGCCTTCGCCGCGCGGCGGCGGCGGAGTTCCGGAGACTCCGGGGTCGGCCTGGCGGTCTGGCTGATGATCCCCCTGGTGTTGGTGATCTGTGCGCTCGGCGTATGGACGTTGATGAAGACGCTCGACTTCATGGGGCCTGCCTTCTGATATGCGCCCATTCGAGGCCATTTACGACGAGGCGGCGGCGCGCAAGGGCGGCGAGCTCGAGCGCCTCATCGCCGAACACGTCCCCAAGAGCGCGGCCGAGTTGGCGGCGATCCCCGACCACCGCTGGCTGGCCCAGATGAGCAAGTGCGTCTTCCAGGCCGGCTTCAACTGGCGGGTGATCGACAACAAGTGGCCGGGCTTCGAGACTGCTTTCCACGGCTTCGACCCGCCGCTCAATGCCGCCATGTCGGAGGAGGAATTCGACGCCCACCTGAAGGACGCCGGCATCGTCCGCAACGCCGCCAAGATCCTCGCGGTGCGCGACAACGCCGCCTTCCTGGTCGACCTGGCCGCCGAACATGGAAGCGCCGCCGCCTTCTTCGCCGCCTGGCCGGATGAGGATTTCGTCGGCCTCCTGGAGGTGATGAAAAAGCGCGCCGCGCGCCTCAGCGGCGAGACGGCGATGCGGTTCTTCCGGTTCATGGGCAAGGCGAGCTTCATCACCACCCGCGATGTCACCGCCGCCCTGATCGCCGCCGGGGTGATCGATCGTCCGCCGGCCAGCCGCCGCGATCTTCAAGCGGTGCAGGAAGCCTTCAACGCCTGGGCCGAACAATCAGGCCGAGACCTCACCACGATCAGCCGCGTCCTGGCCATGAGCACCGGGCCCGAGGGGTGGATGCGATAGGGACAAGGGATGCCTAGAGGCCGATGTTTATCGCTAGCGTTCATCGTCTTCGGACTCGCAACGGGCTGCGCGCGGGGCGGCGGGTCGGAACTCACTCGCGCCGAAGTGCCGCTCCCTCGCGACGGATTCTGGAGTATCCAACTTGGCGCCACCGGCGTTCCAGATCACACGATACAGAGGTGTCTGCGCGGGTTCTCACTCCTTCCCGTTCCAGCGCCCGGTTGTCGCTACAGCTACCGGCGGCAGGGTGGCAGGTACCTTGTCGACTTGGATTGCCGCGAAAGTCAAAAGGCCACCAGTCAAATGAAAATCACCGGTGATTTCCGAACAAAGTTTGATGCGGAAGTGACAACGACCTTCTATCTGTTCAGCATTCCCAGGCCGGAGAAAGGACACCTCTTCTGGCATGGAACCTATTTGGGAAAATGTCCCCCGGGCGCCAGGAACTGGGGCAGCTGACCAAGTAAAGACTTTACGCCTTGACAGAGCACGGTCGTCTGCTGAGGGCGAGTGCTCCGCGTAGCCGCCGGGGTTTCCGGATCAAATTTCCTCGGTTCCGAATGCGATAGCCCTCCTATGAGGGGCGTCGCGACACCTTCCACAGATCCGGCAGTTGCGTGGCCAGCCACAGGGCGAGGGCGGCGTTGACCTCGACGGGTTTTTCCTGGGCCATCCAGTGGCCGGACTTCACCACCGCCTCGGTGAGGTTGGCGCACTCGGCGCGCATGGGTTCGGCGAGCGGCGAGACCATTGTCTCGCAGACATAGTCGTAGGCGGCGTGCAGGAAGAGCACCGGCATCGAAAGCCGGCCGCCGTTCATGGCCTCGGCGGCATAGGCTCCGTTGGCCAGATGGTTCATGTACCAGGAATCCGGGCCGAAGAAGCCGTTGCGCCCCAATGCGGCGGCGTAGGCGCAAAAGTCCTCCTCGGTGAGGATGTCCTCGTCGCGGGGCAGGTCCGGGATCACCCCGCCGGGGAACCAGCCGCCATTGCGGCGCACGAAGGCGGTGATCGACGGCTTGCCGGCCCCGGACGGATCGCCCTTGCGGAACAGGACCTTCACGGTGGCCTCGACGTCGGCTTCCCACTGGGACCGGGCCTTGTCGAAATTCTCCAGGTAGAAGAGCTGATAGTCCCACTGGCCGGCCGGGAATTCGTCGGCCGGGTAGAGCGTGCGGTCGATCCGCGAGAAGAGATCGCCGGTGGCCGAATAGGGCACGCAGAGGTTGGCGACGCCATGGCAGCGGTCCGGGTGGTGGCTGGCGATCGCCCACACCACCGGCGCTCCCCAGTCGTGGCCGACCCACACCGCCTTGTCGTGGCCGAGGCTGTCGAGGAGTTCGATCATGTCCGCCACACTCTCGCGCAGGGCGTAGTCCTCGTGGCGCGGATGGACACTCGAGCGGCCGTATCCGCGCATGTCCGGGGCGATGGCGCGAAAGCCGAGGGCGGCGAGCGCCGGCAGCTGGTGGCGCCAGCTGAGCGACAGCTCCGGCCAGCCGTGAACGAAGATCACCGGCGTTCCCTCCTCGGGCCCGCAGGCGAGGTAGAAACTGGTGTGGCGGCCGCTGCGGGCCAGGTGTTCGGTTACGGTCGTCATCAGGCGGCCGCCTGCATCTGGGCCATCACTTCCATTACTCGCGCCGCCAGGGCCGGTTCGACGAGGGCCCCGGGAGGTTTCAGAAGAGCGCGGACCTCGGCGTCGAGGCGGTGGACGGCCGGATCACGCGCCGCCAGCACACCCAGCGCCGCCCCGTAAGCCATGATCTGGGAAAGGTTGGCCGGCCGCTCGCCGCGGGTTTGGGGAAAGACGAGATCAGGAATGGCCGACATGTCCCAAGGCGTCTGCACCAGCGGTTGGACTTCGGCAAGGAATGTCGAGGTGACGGCGCCCACCGGGTCTTCGCTGGCGGCGTTCTCGCCAAGAAGCCTGGCCAGCAGGCAACCCTCCAGGGCGGCGACGCTCATCCCCTGGCCGTAGACCGGATTGAAGCGGCAGATCGAATCGCCGAACGGGATGAGGCCGCGCGGCCAGCTCTCGACCGTCTCGAAGCGCCGCCACACGCTTTCACGGAAGCCGTAGCGGGCGATCTCGCCGACCCGGCGCGCGCCACGGATGGCCTCGCGCATGGTGGGCGTGCGCAGGCCGGCGACGAAATCGAGAAACGCCTCGGGGTCGTCCGGAGGGGCGTCGTCCGCCCGCCCGCCC
This sequence comes from Caulobacteraceae bacterium, assembly GCA_036498165.1. Classification (GTDB taxonomy): domain Bacteria; phylum Pseudomonadota; class Alphaproteobacteria; order Caulobacterales; family Caulobacteraceae; genus Acaudatibacter. The sequence goes on along the minus strand of DASXIE010000157.1, from coordinate 2,365 downwards.
ACCGAGAGGATCCAGCGTCCCCCCTCCAGAGGGGCGAGCAGGCCGCCCCGCGCGCTCACGCGAATGTCTGGCTGAGTCATCAGGACCTTCCAGTCGGTCGGGGCGTCGGGCGGGGTCTCGAAGATGGCCGTGGCGTAAGCGAAATCGACTCCGATCACCGTCTCGGTCGGGGCCGGGCGCCCGAGGCTTCTGAGCAGGGCCAGAGTCGGCCCGGCCCGCCCGCTGGCGTCCACCACCAGGTCGGCGGCCAGGCGCGCGACGGCGCCGTCACCGGTCTCGACATGCACCGCGGCGAGGGCCCCCCCATCGGCGTCGGCCTCCAGGGCCCGCACGCGATGGCGCGAGCGGATGTCGACGTGGGGCGCGGCGGCCAGGCGCCGGATCACGAACTCGATCAGAGGCCGGGACATGCACCAGGTGGTCCAGCCGAAGTCCCGCTGGGGAAACGGATCGTAGCCGGGGGCCTCGAAGCGCACGTCGAGGTTGGCGCGCACCGGCGCCGCGCCCCCCAGAGCCATCGCCGCGTCGAAGCCCGGAAACAGGCTCTCCAGCGCTCGCTGGCCGCCGGCCAGGAGAGCGTGGACGTGGCGGCCCTGCTGGGCCCCCAGGCGCTGGGCGGGCTCGTCCGGCAGGGCGTCGCGCTCGAGGACGGTGACCTTGTCGAACCATGGGGCCAGCGCCCCCGCCGCAGCCAGGCCGCCCATGCCCGCGCCGATAACCACGGCGTGTCGCCCGATCGCACCCATGCGAAACCCCCCGTTGACAGCCAAGCTTAACCTGTCGGGCTCTCACGGAGAAGGTGGCGCAATGCGGCCCAGGAGCGCCGCCGGTAAGACGATCAGCCGCCTACTGGCAGGCGAGGCACTCGTCGTAGTCGGTGCGTTGTGAGGGCGGGGCGACGACCGCCTCGACGGCTTCGCCGCCGGCGAAGGAGGCGCGCTGCACGGACTTGGAGCGCAGGTAGTAGAGGCTCTTCACGCCCCGCTCCCAGGCCTGCCAGTGCAGCATGTGCAGGTCCCACTTGTCGACGTCGCCGGGCAGGAAGACGTTGACCGACTGCGACTGGCAGATCTGCGGCGTGCGGTCGGCGGCGAGGTCGATGATCCACCGCTGGTCGATCTCGAAGGCGGTCTTGAAGACGTCCTTCTCGGCCTCGGTGAGGCAGGCGAGGTGCTGCACCGAGCCCTCGTTCTCGAGGATCGAGGCCCACACGGCCGGCGTGTTCGCGCCCTTCTCGTCGAGCACGCGCTCGAGATAGGGGTTCTTCACCGCGAACGAGCCCGACAGTGTCTTGTGGGTGTAGATGTTGGCCGGGATAGGCTCGATCCCGGCGCTGGCCCCCCCGCAGATGATCGAGATCGAGGCGGTCGGGGCGATGGCCAGCTTGTGCGAGAAGCGCTCCATCACCCCGCGCTCGGCGGCGTCCGGACACGGCCCGCGCTCTTCGGCGAGCACCTTGCTGGCCCCATCGCAGGCCCGCCGCAGGTGCTTGAAGAGGCGCATGTTCCACGATTTGGCCAGGGCGCTCTCGAACGGCACGTTCTGGCTCTGCAGGAAGGAGTGGAAGCCCATCAGGCCCAGGCCCACAGAGCGCTCGCGCAGGGCGGCGTAGGCGGCGGGGGCCATCTCCGGCGGGGCGCGGTCGATGAAGTCCTGCAGGACATTGTCGAGGAAGCGCATGATGTCCTCGACGAAGGTCGGATCGTCGCGCCATTCGAGGAACATGTCGGCGTTGACCGAGGAGAGGCAGCACACCGCCGTGCGCTCGGCCCCGAGGTGGTCGACGCCGGAGGTGAGCATGATCTCCGAGCACAGGTTGGACTGGCGCACCTTCAGGCCCAGCTCGCGCTGGTGGCGCGGCATGGCCCGGTTCACCGTGTCGGAGAAGATCAGGTACGGCTCGCCGGTCTGGACCCGCAGCTCGAGCACCTTCTGCCACAGGGAGCGGGCGTCGACCTCGCGCACCGCCTCGTGGGACTTGGGCGAGCGCAGGGCGAACATCGCGCCTTCGCGCACCGCCTCCATGAACTCGTCGGTGATCGACACCCCGTGGTGGAGGTTCAGCGACTTGCGGTTGAAATCCCCGGAGGGTTTGCGGATCTCGAGGAACTCCTCGATCTCCGGGTGGTGGATGTCGAGGTAGACCGCCGCCGAGCCGCGGCGCAGAGAGCCCTGGCTGATCGCCAGGGTCAGGCTGTCCATCACCCGGATGAAGGGGATGATGCCGCTGGTCTGGCCCGAGCCCTTCACCTTTTCGCCGATCGAGCGCACGCCGCCCCAATAGGTGCCGATGCCCCCGCCGTTGGCCGCCAGCCAGACATTCTGGTTCCAGGTTCCGACGATGCTCTCCAGGGAATCGCTCACT
>DASXIE010000156.1:0-2655 GCA_036498165.1 Caulobacteraceae bacterium | reverse complement strand
TTGAAGTTGGCGTTGATCGGGGTGAGGTCGGTCAGGCCGGCGCCGACCCGGATGACCGGGCTGGGGGGGGTGTCGCGCACGATGGTGAGGTCGGCATCGAGCGTGACCTCGCCGGGGCCGAGGTCGAGCGCCCCGCGGTATAATATCCGGCCGTCGCTGACGCCCTCGCGCCGGTCGGCGAAGCCCAGGCTTTCGCCATCGATGGCCAGGGACTGCCGGTAATCGCCGATCCGCGGCAGGACCAGGGACGCCCATCCCCGCGCTGAGCCGTAGGCCCCATAGGAGATGTCGGCCTCGTTCGCCGCCTCGCCGGCCGGATAGTGGATTTCCTGCACCACCCCGACGAACGAGGTGGCCCCGAACATCACCGGCGCGGCCCCCTTCAGCACCTCGATGCGCTCCACGTCGTTCATGTCGAGGGTGGTGATCATCGGGTTGAAGGCGCCGCCCCATGGGACGCCGTCGACCACCAGCAGAAAGGCGTCGAATTCGTGCAGGCCCCACAGCGAGGGAACCGCGCTGGAGGGCCCGGCGTCGCCGCCCGCCGGCGCCTCGACGCCGGGAACGAGGGTCAGGGCCGAGGCCATGTCGCGGGCGTCCCGGGCTCTCAAGGCCGCGCCGGGGACGACCGAAATGTCGGCCGGGATCTGGTCGAGGACTTCGGGCGTGCGTGTCGCCGTGACCACGACCGTGGAGAGTTCGGTCGGAAGTTCGGGGGGCGGCGCCGTCTGGGCGCGAGCGACGCCGCCCAGCAGCGCCAGGCTCGCCGCCGCCAGCCATCGACGCCTCACGACGCCGCGATCGCCCGCAGCGCCGCCAGGTCGGCGTCCAGCGTGGCCGTGGCCTGAGCGAAGCCGCTCAGCGCGTCGGGGCTGGGGGGGGCGTCGGCGCCGTCGACGGCCCCGGCGAGGGCGTCGAGGCGGGCCGAGACGTTAGGGAGCCCGTTCACCGACGGCGGCCGCGCGGCGGGGGTGTTGGCGAGGCTTTCCACCGGGATGTCGGCGAGGGCGTCGAGGCGGGCGATGAGGGCCTCGGCCCGCGGCCTGTCGCTCGCCGCCAGGGCCTCCAGGCGCGCACGCTGCCTCCCCGCCTCGGCGAGAGCGGCGCGGGCCTCCACCCTCGCCGCCTCGATCCGGCGGGCGAGGGCGAACTCGGCCGCCAGGTCGGCCGGAGTGGCCCGGGTCCTGGGGTCGGCCCTCACTTCCACCGCGCCCTTGAGGACCTTGCCGTCGATGCTCACCTCGACTGCGTAGCGGCCGGGCGGGGCCCACACGCCGGCGAACGCGGGAGCCGCGCCGCCCCCAACCACCGGCCCGGCGAAGCGCAGGTTCCAGACGAATCGGTGCTGGCCGGGCGCCAGGCCGGGCGGATGGGGTTGCGGCAGCCACTCGGGGGCCACGGCGATCTTGGCCAGATCCGGCGGGGTGACCGGATCGGCGCTCGAGAAGCGGTTCACCAGGCCCCCGCCGGCGTCGTAGATGGCGATATCCACCCGCCTCGCCGGCTCGCGCGTCCCGACGATGTAGTCGATGGCCGCGCCCTCCGGCGGATTGGCCGCCAGCGGCTCGTCCTTGGGCATGGGGGTGCCGGTGAACGCCGGCTCGTGCAGGCGGATCGCCGGGGCGGCAGGCAGGAGCCGGGAGCCGCCGGCGGCGTCGGCCGCCAGCGCCCTCAGGGGGGCGATGTCGTCCATCACATAGAAGCCGCGGCCATGGGTGGCGATCACCAGGTCGTCGCCGTGGATGGTGATGTCGCGCACCGAGGTCCGCGGCAGGCCGCTCTGCAGCGGCTGCCAGCGGTCGCCGTCGTCGAAGGAGACGAACACCCCGCGCTCGGTCCCGGCGTAGAGCAGGCCGCGGCGGGCCGGGTCTTCGCGCACCACATTGACCGAATCGAGGGGGTCGCCGTCCTTCAGGCCGTCCGTGATCGCCGTCCAGTGGCGCCCGCCGTCATGGGTGCGCCAGATGTAGGGGGCGAAGTCGTCGAGCCGGTGACGATCGACGGCCAGCCACGCCTCGGCCGGGTCGAAGCGCGAGGCTTCCACCGTCGCGACCTTCGACCATGGCCCAAGCCCCTTGGGCGTGACGTCGGCCCAGTGGCCGCCGCCATCCTCCGTTCGCCACACCAGGCCATCGTCGGTCCCCGCCCAGATCAGGCCCGGCCTCACCCTGGAGGGGGCGATGTCGTAGACCACCCCGCGCCTGGGCCCCGGCGTCGCCGTGTCGGCCGCCGTCGGCGCATCGAGCGTTGCCGGCACCGTCAGCGTCGTCCGCGTCAGGTCCGGGCTGATCGGCGCCCAGCGCTCGCCGCCGTCGGTGGTCCTGAAGATGCGCTGGTTGGCGAAATAGAGATCCCGCCCTCCGGGGCCGAAGACCAGCGGAAGCGTCCATGCGCTGCGATAGACGTCCGGCAGCGCCAGGGTCGGGTCGACATCACGGGTCTGGCCCGAGCGCAGGTCGAGCTTTTCGACCCGGCCGCCGTAGACGGTGTCCGGATCGTTGGGGTCGGGGGCGATCTCGTCGCTCTCGCCGCCGGCGGTGATCTCGTGGAACTGGGCCATGGTGATGCCGTCGACGGCGCTGTCGGAGCGGCTGGGGACGGCGGCGGCCCCGGAATCCTGCTGGGCCCCATAGACCCGGTAGGGAAAGCGGTTGT
>DASXIE010000155.1:0-2128 GCA_036498165.1 Caulobacteraceae bacterium | reverse complement strand
CCCCTCTGGGGGAGGGGGACCCCGAAGGGGTGGAGGGGGCGCTTGGGCAAGGGCGGCGGCGCGCTTCCCGACGACCCTCCTCCCGGCCTTCGGCCGTACCCCCCCAGAGGGGGGAGAGAACGAGGGCCTAATCGGCGGATGTGTCGGGCGGATTTCGCTCATCGGTCTCGTCGCCTTCGGGCGGTTCGACCCGCAGGCCCTCGTCGTAGCCGGCGCGCGAGGAGTAGAAGGCCAGCCACATCAGAACGCCGGTCAGGGCGCCGACGCCCACCGCGCCGGCGATCATGGCGATGAGGATGGCCCGCGAACCGCCCGTCCAGTCCCCGCGCGTGGCCCAGAACGCCCAGGCGAAGAAGCCGGCGACGGCCATGAGGCCGAGGGCGATGAGGAGGATGGCGGGACGGCGCATGCCCCTCATTTGATCACGGCCGGCGCTTGAGGGCCACGTAGAGGGCTCCGGCGCCGCCGTGGCGGCGATGGGCTTCGGAGAGGCCGGCGACGAGGGGCCGCAGCGGGGCTTCGCCGAGCCAGTCGGGAACCCGGCGGCGCAGGACGCCGTCGCCGAGGGTCCCCTTGCCGGTGATGACGAGGACGCCGCGATGGCCGCGCTCGGCGGCGGCGGCGATGAAGGCGGTCAGCGCCGCGCGGGCGGCGTCCTGGGAAAGGCCATGGAGGTCGATGCGGCCGCCGATCGGCTCGCGGCCGAGCGCCAGGCGGCGATAGCGGCCCGGCTCGATGACCTGGGGCGCCGCCGGGGCGTGGCGGCGAGGCGGGGTGACCCTGGCGATGGGCGCGGCGCGAAGGGGCGGCGCGGCGGGGGCCGGAAGCCTGGCGGCCGGCGCCGGCGCGGCGCGGCCCGGCAACGGTCGCACCGTGGCGGCGACGACGGCCCACAGGTGGAGATCGTCCTCGCGCGGCTTCACGGCGCGAGCGGGCCCGAGGATGCGGTTCCTTCTCCCCTTGCGGGAGAAGGTGTCGGGCGAGAGCCCGACGGATGAGGGGTCACGCTGGCCGTGGGGGTTTGCGTGGCGGGGATAGTCACAAGGGTTTCTCGACCCCTCATCCGACCCTGCTCCGCAGGGCCACCTTCTCCCGCAAGGGGAGAAGGGATCGGGACCAGCCGCCAGAGGGCGAGGGCGTGGCGGACGCGGCCGGCCTCGGCGCCGGCGGCCTCGCCGCGGCCGAGATAGAGATCGGCGCGAACCGGGCCCTTGATCGCCCCGCCGGTGTCGAGCGCCACGGCGAGGCGGCGGTAGGCGGGGAAGGCGCCGCTGAGCGCCGGGGCGGCGGCGTCGAGCCACAGGAGCTCGCCCATGGCGTGCCAGGCCGGATCGACGGCGACCGAGCGGCCGGCGATGAGCCGCGCGCCGGCCGCTCCGAACGGATCGGCGCCGTCGTCGGGGGCCAGGGAGAAGAAGACGTAGCGCGGATCCAGGCGCATGATCGCCGCCGCCTCCTCGCCGCGGTGGGCGGCCAGCCAGGCGTGGATCGTCTCGCCGGAGGTCTCGGCGTCGCCCAGGAGGCCGCGGGCGCGCATTGGGGCGGCGATGCCGACGAAGGGGGCGCCGTTGTCGCCGGCGTAGACCGCCTTGCGGCGCGTCCCGTCGCTGAAGGTGAGGACGCCGGAGCCCTGGACCTGCATGAAGAAGAGATCCTCCGGCCGCATCCAGGCCAGGGCGCCGGGGGCCGGACGGGCCTCGATCGCGGCCCGGTCGGCGTGGGGCGGGTCGGGCGGGGCGGGGCGGACGGGGGCGGTGAAATCGCCGAACGGAACGGGGCTCGCCTCATAGACGGGCATGAAATAGCCGGTGAGGCGACCGTCCATACCGGCCGGGACGGCGCGGAAATGGCTTTCCAGGAACGCCTCGGCGCCCGGTTCGTCGAGGAGGTCGAGGGCGGCGGCCTGCTGGCAGACCTCGGCGAGGTCGGGGCCGTGGCGCACCGCGCACGCCCCCTGGACGGCGCGCAGGGCGGCGACGTGATCCTCCTGCGCCCATCCAGGAAGGGCGGCGAGGCCCTGGGCGTGAGCGGCGGCGGGGGGAAGGGCGAAAGCGGCCAGGAGGGCGGCCAATATGGCGCTCCGTCGTCCTTCTCCCCTTGCGGGAGAAGGTGGCGGGCGGAAGCCCGC
>DASXIE010000154.1:0-9751 GCA_036498165.1 Caulobacteraceae bacterium | reverse complement strand
CGCGGCCTCGACCTTGGCGGTCCCGACATCGGCCGTGTCGAAGAGGACCTGGCGCTGAAGATTGGAGACCTCGACGACGTCGGGGTCGATCAGGGTGAGGGCGCCGATCCCCGCCGCGGCGAGATAGAGCGCCGCCGGCGCTCCCAGGCCCCCGGCCCCCACGATTGCCACCTTCGCCGACTTCAGCGCCTGCTGGCCGCCTCCCCCGACCTCGCGCAACACGAGATGGCGGGCATAGCGCTCGACTTCGTCGTCGGTGAACATGGGAACCTCGGGGGCCCCATAGCCCGATCGCGGCGACCTCACCAGTCAGCGCATGGCCCAGTTCGCCAGAGCGATCGGATAAAGAACGACGAGAAAGGCCACCCCGCGATCCTCCAGATCGAGAGGTCCCGTGATGTGGGCGTTGAGCAAAGCTTTGCCGTAGGTGAGACGCGCGGAAAAGATCCCGCTCGGGACCCAGGTGGCGTCCATCCCGACACTGGCGATCGAACGGGAAGTCGGCGAAATGCGATCGGCGACCACCGCCCCGTCGCTGAACAGACCAAGGCGTACGGTCCGCCAGTCGTCCGGGCGCCCGTCGCAGAGGGCCCGCCCCGGGGTGATGGGACAGTTCAGTTCGATCGATGCGAGGGCGCCGGTGTCGGCCAGCAGGAGGTTCTCTCGATAGCCGCGCACGGTGTCCTGGCCCCCGACCGCGAACTTTTCCTCTGTATAGAGCGTGCCCCGCGCCCACTGTCCGGCGCCGCGGGCCCGCAGTTCCAATCCGCGAAAGCCAAGGCGCCGGGCGTAGTTGGCCTGGAGAAGATAGGACGAGAAGAGTTTGGCCGGATTGAGCGCCCCAGCGATAGGAGAGCGCGAACCGGCAAGCCCGACGCTGGCGGTGAGATTCACCGCGATGACATGACGTTCCGTCCGTTCCACCCAATCGACCGTGCCGCGCATGACGTGAAACCACGTCCGCCCATCGACCGCGCCGGGTGAAAAAGAGAAGCGCTGGCCAAGCAGGGTGCTGACGGATTCCCGACGCTCGATCCGTCCCCCGATGGTCAGGGATTGCGCCGCGGCCCACCCCTCGCCGCTCGGATCGGGCGTGAGGGGATCATCGATGACCCGGTCGGTCATTCCGAGTTCATAGCTGACGTCGTTGGAGCGAATACCCAGGGCGCGCAGATCTTCATCGACCACCGCGGCGTCATCGTAGGCGAACCGCGCGTCCAGCCTCAGGCGGGGCGAGACAAAGGTCGGAATCGAATAGGAGACGCTGCCGTCCGTGAGGCCGGAGGTGCTTCCGAGCTCTCCCGAGAGGAGATCGCCGGCCACGATCGTGTTGCGGGCGCTGCCGCCGATGGCCTCGCGAACTCCGCCCACGGACGGCGAGCGACTGTCGGTGAGGGACGCGTACAGGTCGTAGCGCGGCTGCGGATCGACGAGGATGGCCATCGATGCCTCGCCGGCCCGCGTCCCCGGATTGAGAGTAACGTTCAGGGTGCGCACTGCCGGATCGTCGGCCAGACGGCGGAACTCTCGTTCGACGGCGATCGCATCGAGGGGCCAATGATCGGCGGCCGGCAAACGGGCGCGAATATACCCGGCGGTCAACCCGCGTGATCGGCCGCCCGCCCACGAAACGCTCGCCGCGGGTCCGCCTGGCCGGCTCGGGACCAGGCGGCCGGGAACGAGGTGTAGGCGCAGAACCGCGCCGGGGGCCGGCCAACCCTGATCGTCGAACAGGAGACCGGTGTTGATGTAGCCGTTCTGGGCGTAGGCCTGATTGATCAGCAGAACCAGTTCGCTCACCCGGTCGGATGTCGTCTCCGTCCCGATCATGCCGTTGGCGGCGAACTGGCGATGTACCCAGGCGCCGTCGAGTTGCTCTCCGGGCGCATGGACGATCCTGACGTCGGCGGCCGGAACCGAGACGGGCCGCCAGCGACGCAGGGGCGGGGCCACGACGGGATTGGGTCCCGCTTCGATAAGAACTTCGCTGAGGAGCAGGTTGGTCGGGGGACCCTCCTGGGCCTCGGCGGCGGGCGGGGCCGGCGCCAGTACAGGTCCTGGCGTGGCGAAGGCCGGAATCGGCGGCGGCGGCGCGTTGGGTCCCGTGCGTTCCTGCTGGGCGCGGGCGGGAGCCCCGGCCAGGACGCAGGCCGCCAGCAGCGTCAAAAGGCGGATCGGTCTCATCATCCCCCCCGGGATCCCAGCTCAGGACGATTCGATCCCCAAGACGCATCGCGACGTCGCCTCCGAGCCGATCGCCGTGACGATCCCGTCGGTCCCCTCGGCGGGCGTGAACGGGCCGTGCAGGGCGTCCCCCAACTGACTGGTCTCGCCTCGTGCGCGCAGGGCAGGGCACTGGCCGCGCAGCACTTTCGAGGCGTCGTCGTAGGTGATCTCCGGCACGGTGACCGCGCCGCCGACATTGACGATGCCGCTGTTGAAGACCAGGGAGCCGTTGACAGCCACGAGGTTTGGCCGATCCGTTCCCTCCACCACCGTGCCGGCGTCTATATGGAGCGAGGCTCCGCTCGTCAGTCCGAGCGCCGTGATCCGGCCGCCATCTAAAACGATCACCGCCGGGTCGGCGATCGTGATTTCGCCGCCGGTATGGAGGCCCGAGTTGGTGGCGATTCCCTCGGGGGGATCGGTGTCTTGGATCACGAGACGGCCGCCGGCGAAGATATCTATCGTGATGTCACCGCCGACTCCCAAGCGGGCGTTGGTGTTGATGCTGCCGTTGTCACTGACCTCAACCGAGTTGGCCTTGATTGTCAGGGAGCCCGCGTGGCCAAATCCCCTGGCCGCGGATGTGATGCGGGCGCCATTCGTCGCGACCACCGATTCCGCGACGATTGTGACCGTGCCGGCGTCGCCCGGACTGAACGAGCCCAGGACCCGGGCCGCGATCAGGCTGCTTCCGTCGGGCAGGGTGAGGGGGGCGGTGGAGTCCACGCTGTTCGCGTCGGACACGGTCACGGTCCCGGCGGCGTGTATGTCGATGTTTCCGGCGTTGCCGGATTGCGCGGGGCTGGCGGTGACTTTGCCGCCCGAGAGGACGGTCAGATTCCCGGTTCGGATGGAGATATCGCCGGAGGTGGCGGCGCCGGTTGAATCGCTGACAATGGTCGACAACGCCGCGACCGTGATGTTTTCGCTTTGAAGGACAATGTCCCCAGCCGATCCGCTCGACTGGGTCTGATTGCCATTGGTGTGGATCGTAGACGCCTGGGTCAGGTCTATGATCGGCGACCCAATGGTGATCGATCCGCCGGCCGCCTTCGTCGATGTCGCCAAGATCTTGCCGTCGGCCAGTTCGAGGGCCGCCGCGTGGATGGTAATGTCACCTCCGTCGCCGCTCGACGTGGACTCGATGCCGCCGCCGTCGTCGATGACCAGACTTCCAAAATCGTTAATCGTCAGATCGCCGGCATTGCCGGTGTTGGTGTTTGTGTTGATCAGCCCGTTGCTGTGCAACTCGATTGAATCGGCGATGAGGGTGAGCGGGCCCCCGTCTCCCTTTCCAAGCGCGGCGGTCGAGATGTGGCCGCCCCCCTCCACGATCACCGAAGTCGCGTTGATGTGGACCGCGCCGGCGTTACCGGGACTGAGTATGCGCTTGCCGCCCGGGGTGAGCGCGTCCGACTCGTATTTGGCGACCCGGGCCGTGATCACGCTGTGCTCTCCTGACACTGTGACGGTTCCGCTGGCGTTGATCCTGATATTGCCGCCGTCGCCGCTTTGCATGGGGCTGGATTGAAGGGCGCCGCCCGACTGGACCGTGAGATCGCCGGTGCGGATGGAAATATTCCCGGGAGTGACGTCGCCGAAGCTCGAGGTCGAGAGCGTGGCGCCATCGAGCGTCAGATCGCCGGCGGCCACTCTCAAAGACCCGCTCGATCGGGGCCCGGCGAACGAAGTGACCGTCGAGTTGGTCAGATTGAGCCGGCCCGCGAAAGCCGGACCGGAAAGCGGAGCGGAGATGGCCACGTCCCGGCTGTCCCCACCCACGGCCGCGATGACCAGCGAGCCAGTCGAAAAGGCGCTGCTGGCGACATCGAGATTGGCGGCGGCCAGGAAAAGCGAGCCGCCGAAGGCGCCGCTGGGGACGCGCGCGATCGAAATATTGCCCGGCCTTGCCCCGTGGGTGGGAGCGAGGAAGCCGAACGCGCTGGGGGTGGCCATGGAAAACTGGGAGCCGGCGGGAGTGGCGACAGTGAGAATCTTGCTATCGGCGAACTTCAGCTCCTGGGCGGTGGAAACGTACATCGCGCCCGGCACGTTGAGGCTGGCGCCCTGGCCGAAGATGACCCCGGCCGGATTGATGAAATAGACGGAGGCATGGCCGAACTTCGAGGTGTCGATCGCGCCGTCGATCACGGAGGGTGAGCGGCCGGTGACCTCGTTGATGAGGTTGCGGACGCCCGAGACGTAGCTCCAGGTCGCCGTCTGCCCGGCCGCCAGGCTGAAGCTGGAGAAACTGTCGAAGAGGTTGGCCCCGACTTTCGTGCCGCCGCTGATCGCGTAGATGTTGTTTTTGTAATTCACGTTGGTCGGATGGGAGCCGGTGACGCCGCCGCCCGCGTGGACCATAGACCCGGCTAGGCAAGCGCTGGCCGAAGCCAGCAGGATGGTTCGCAGTCGCGAAGGGCGTTTGCTCATCGCCATCCCCCGATCAAGGTGAAGCCGGCCCAATAGAACGGATCGCCGCGGTAGCGGCCGAGAAGCGAGAGCTGGGCGGTTCTCAACGCCTCGGCCTTGGTCGCGCCGCCGCGATAGGCGCCATAGAAGGCCTCCATCAACTCGCCGGTGCTGGTGTCGTTGACCGGCCACAGGGAGGCCAGGGCGCTGGACGTGCCGGCCTGCACCGCCGCGCCCGCCAGGCCCATGCCCGCCTGATCGTCGCCGATCGCGGTTTCGCATGCGCTGAGTACCACCAGGTCCAGCGGATCGCCTCGCCGACGGGTGGCGGCGATCATTTCCCTCAAATCCGAGAGGGGGATGAGCTCGTCGCCGGCGACGATGTAGCTGCGGTCCGAACGTCCGTTGAAGGCGGCGTGAGTGGCCAGGTGCAGCACGCTCGGCCGCTCGTGTTCCAGGGCGGCGCGCAAGCTGGCGCGCGTGAAGTCGATGTCTTCGCCCAGAAGCGGCGTCGGCCGCCGACCGGCGGCGTCCTGGGCGGCGCGCGCCTCGTCAGCCGCCCCGCCAAGCTTGGCGAAATCGCCGGCCGGCAGGTCGACCTCCCGTTCCAGGGCCGCGGCGACCACGGACATCCGACGGCCGGCGCGGTCGGCCCCCGGTTGGGAATAGGAGAGGGCCGGGGCGACGCTCAGTCGGGTCCGCTCGACGAGAAAACGGCCGTCGCGATCGGTGAGGGCGGCGAACGGCAGGGCGCGCAGCGGTCCATCGGGCATGATGACGAGGGTCGTGCCCGGGCCCAGCCGAGCCTCTATGGGGGCGATGAGCAGGTCGAAGAGCCGCCGGGAGGGTTCCCGCCAGCCATCGTCCTGGCGGGTCGCCGAGGCGCGCAGGGTGTCGATCAGCGCCGAAACCGTGTCGCGATCGAAATCGCGATTGGGGGCCAGGCGATGAAAATCGGCGCCTTCGCCGCCGGCGGCGTAAAGCAGTTCGACCCGGTCACTGAGCAAAACCGGATAGAGGACAATCTCCCCTGCACGCAAGGCGTTGGGCCTGATCGGCTGGATTGGAGGGAGGCATTCGGAGCCGAAAGCGCTCTGGATTTCCGCCTCCCGGGAGTCTTCCACGATGCTCTGCGCTGCGGCGATTTGGCTCGGCGTCAGACCTCCCGGACCAGGCGAGAGCGCCGCGTCGGCGGCGGCTTCGAACACTCTGCGCATGTGAAGCTGAAAGCTGGATTCCTCGGTCAACGGGTCGCGCGGCGGCATGTAGGGCCGCACGCTCTCGAGGGCGTGGTAGGCTTCTAGGGCGTAGATGCCCCGATGGTCCGGCGTCGCGTCGGCGAGCAGCACGTACCAGTCGGCCAGGCGCATGGGCCGCGCCCGCTGGCTCTCGAACAGGATCGCCCGCTCGAAATTTCGGCGGGCCGTGGCGAGATCGCCGACCGCCAGAGCGATCCGGCCGGCCACGGCCGCGGCGTAGGCCTGAGCGCCGGGGTCGTCCGGATAGGCGCGGCGCAGGCCCTTGATGGCCTCGGCGACGGCGGGATCGCCGGCCTGGCCGGCGTCGATCGCGGTCTCGGCCAGGCGCCCGGAAAGCTCGATACGATCGTCGGCGGTGGCGACCCGAGCTGTGAAATCGAGACCGGCGATGGCGGCCCGGGCGGAGAGGGCTCGTAGGGCAGAGGCGTCGAGGCCCAGGCCCCGCTCGGGCCGGCTCGCAGCGCCTCGGGAATCCGGCGGCGCGGCCGCCAGGATGGCGCCGTCGCGCTGGGCCCCGGCCAGCCACAGGCGGGCGATGCGAAGGCTGGCCAGGCTCGCCAGGCGGGAGTCGCCGGCCGCTGCGGCGCGCCGGACCGCGCAGCCAAGAGCCATGACACCGGCCTGGGATGTCCCGCCGTCATGGCCAAGTTCCGCGCAGGGATCGATAGAGGTCGCCGGCGGATGGATTTCAGTATCGGCAGCCGGCAAGGTCCCGCCGCGAGTGCCGACGATCGGTCCGCTTGAGGCGTTCAGCGAGCCCAGTCGGTAGGCGGCCCGCGCCGCCGCGCCCTGGTCCCTTGCCGACTCGGCGAGTGTGAAGGCGGCCAGCAGGAAGGTCCGCGCCCGGGTCGCTGCGCCGGATCGTCCGACGCGCTCGAGTTCTCCGGCCGCCGAGCAATAGGCGGCCAGGGCGGTCGGTGCGCCCTCTCCCGGAAGATTTACGTTGAGGGCCGCAAGCGCCCGTCGCTCGGTGGCTTCGGACTGATCAAATCGCCGAAGCTGGGATTCCACGCTCGCCGCAGCCCCGGTCAGGATCGCCGAGGCGGCCACGCTGGTGGTTCCCGATTGGACATCTGAACGGCGGCACAGGGCCTCCGGCGCCGCGGCGTGAGCCCACGGCGCCCAAGCGACCGCGGCCGCCAGAACGGCGCCGCATGGCGCGGCTCCATAGAATCCAAGCCGCCGTAACTTGCTAAGCCCCTGCCCCACCCCCGGGCCCCCTGGCGAAGACACCTTCACCATGCGCGCCATTTGGCCAGGCGCCAAACCCTGATTTCAATGCCGCGCCTCGCGACAGCCCCAGGGCGAACCTTGACAGACCCGTCCGGAGCGCTCTGTCCTTGAAGCGGTGGAACGGTCGTGGGGGCCGAATGGCGATGCGCGCGCGGACCCGGTCACCTCTGGCGCGATCCGCCGGCGCTTTCGCGGCGGCCTGCGTCATCAGCATTCTGGTCAGTCTGTTCACGACATTCCTGGGGATGATCAACTTCGGCCCCCTGCAGTCGCTGATCGAGGCCGACAACCGGGTCCTCTACTCGCTGGGCTCGCCGCCTATGCGGCCGGCAGGCCCGACCAGCCCGGTGGTTTTCGTCGATATCAACGCCGCCGCCCTGGAGGGCTGGCCGTCCGAGGCGAGCGGGCGCACCCCGCGGCGCCTGCTGGCCAAAATCCTGACGCTCGTCCGCGACCAGAAACCGGCCGCCGTCTTTTTGGATTTCGACCTCCGCGACTCTTCTGATCAGGATCAGGCGTTGCTCGAAGAGCTTATGAGGCCCAGCCGGCCGCCGGTGCTTATTCCGTACTTCTTCGAGTCGCCCTCGATGCCGCCCTGCCGGCGGCAGGTTGGATTGGCGGACGCGCTGCGCCCAGCCGTGGTCTACACCCCCTTCGACTCGGCGTTCGATACCGGCTCCCTCTACAAAGTCCATGCCGCGCTCGAGACGGGGACTTACGGTCTCATCCGAGGCGCCTGCTCGAGTTATCGTCTACGAGGCGCGACCGCCGAGGCGTGGTCGGATGTGCCGGCCGCGATGGTTCTCGCCACCCGCCTTGCCGGTCATCGCCGCGCCGGCGTCGACTGGCCGCCGCGCCTGATCTCGCCCACATGGCGGCTGAGGGCGAAATCCCAGGGGCTCTCGTTCGGGCGAATGGCGGCCTACACCTGGATTCCGGCCGGCAAGCTGTTCTGGACCAACGTCGATCTTAGTCCTCTCGCGGGCGCGATTGTCATCATCGGCGCCACTCACCACGGCGGCGAGGACCGCCATCCGACCCCGGTTGGCGTTCTGCCCGGGGCGCTCGTCCATGCCGATATCGCCCTGGAGCTTCAGTACCCTGCGCCCGGTTCAGGTGGCCCGGCCGCGGTCATAATCTCGTTTCTGATCGACTTCGCCTTCACCCTGTTGGCCGCCGCTCTCGCCACGGCGATCTGCTGGCATCCGCTGCATCGCAAGCTGAGTTCAGGCGGCGAACCGACATTCGGCCAGAGACTTTGGCGCCTCGCCGGCGAGTTGTTGATCGTGTGGTCGGTCTGGCTTGCGATGACCGTGCTGGTGGTGGTCCTGTCCCGCTACGTGAGCGGCATCACCGGCGTCTGGCGCTTCGCCCTGGTGGGCTCGCTTTGTGGCACGATCATTGTCCTGATGATCGAGGTGGTCGCGGTAATCGGCGATTCGGCAAGCCGGGCCGTAGAGCGTATGGTCGCCACGCGCCTCGCCGATGCATCGTCTTCCATGGAGGAACGATCATGAATTCGCGCGCTCGGAACTGTGTCGTCCATCCTGCCAGCCGATTGATATTCGCAGTCGGGCTGGTGCTTGCCGCCGGCTCTGTTCCGGCTGTCGCCTGGGCCGCCGCCGATTGTCCCATCGATCGCCTGGTCGGACAGGTGACGCGCGTCGAGATGCCTGTGACCTTGACCCGCAATGGTCGTCAGATTCCAGTCAAGGTGAGGACCTGCGTTCTCTACGGCGACAGGCTCGACGCCGGTGACAACGGGCAGGTGGACGTAGAGACCGGCGAGGGTCATCGAAGGTTTGGCCGATTCGCCGCCCAGTCGGTGTGGGTCGTTCCCGACCCCAATGTGATCGCGCCACGGTCGCTTCTGGCGACGCTCAATGACGCCTTTCGCGCCGCGTTCGATCCGGCGCATCCGCCCGTCGCCTACGGCGTGTCGCGTGATCGTCGGCAATGCCTTGAGACCGCGCCGAGCGGTCCAGGTGCGGTCAGACCAGTCTCCGCCGCGCCGGTGACCGCCCAAAGGCTCGGAGCGGACATCGACGTGCTGCCGATTGGTTGGAAGACCGACGGTCCGCGCCGCGTGAGCGCCCAGCTGGTCCGCCCGGATGGGCAAGTGGTGGCGCGCTCGCAGGCCTGCCTGGGCGACGGCACGGAAGTATGGGTTCCGAAGGGCGCGCTGCGGCTAGGCGAGCATCTGAGTCTGGTCATAAGTTCAAGCGCCGGACCCGCCTTCGCCTATCCGATTCTGGTGGTCAGGCCGGATAGCCTGCCTCGACCCGACGGACCGGTGAGCGAGGCGTGGCTGGTGGCCGCCTGGCGCGTGGCCGCCGCCGGCGAGGATGTGCGGCTCGACAGCCTGGCCAGGCTCAGGCTCGGCGAGCGGCGCTCTTATGCCGCCCGCCGCCTACTCGACGCGCTCCTCGCCGACGAGGCGCCTTCCTAGCGCGGACCGCTACGGCGGCCTTGACGGCCGGGCGCGCCTGGGGCCTAAACTCGTTCCCACGAGGGATGACGGCTCCCTGGCTTCCGGTCCGCACGCGGCCTGGAACCGGGGCTCCAGCGGCGGCTTCTTAGCGGAAGTCGCCGCGGCTTACGGAGTGAAGCGTCATGACCAC
>DASXIE010000153.1:0-3518 GCA_036498165.1 Caulobacteraceae bacterium | reverse complement strand
CTGCTGGCCGGGCTCGGCTTCCGGGAGACAGGGCGGGCGAAGCGCACTTTTAAGGTCGGCGATGAGTGGTGCGACAGCCTTTATCTTTCATTGCCCAGGCCTGTGGCTTTCAGCGGCGAGGCGTCCTGACGGGACCTGGATTTGCGGCCCGTGCGAAGCTTGTGGCCGACCTCGCGTTTCACACGCGCCGCCAGGGTCTGGTCGTGGGTTTCCAGGAAGGCGGCCACCGCGCCGGCATCGTGGCCGACCAGGACGCGCAGCGCCCAGGACAGCGCCTTGACCACCATGTCGTCGCGGTCGGCCGTCAGGCGAGCGCAGATCGCCAGGGTGCGGGCGGTGTCTCCACGGCCGCCGTCGGCAGGCATATTCAGCGCCACGGTGCTCACCAGCGCCGCCCGTCTTAGCCAGCGATCGGTCGAACTCGACCAAGCCCCGATGAGGCCGTCGGAGATCAGGCCCCGCACCCACGCGGGACCCGAGAGGATGCGGCCGAATGCGTCGACGCTGTCCCAGGAATCCAGTCCGGCGGCCAGGGCTGCGGCGAGACGGTCGTCGACGGATTCAAAGGCCGGGCCGTGGAAGCGGATGAGTTCGTAGCCGACCCAGCGCAACGCGCGCCGACCGCTCAACGCCAGGGCCAGGGCAAAAATGAACTCCGCTGGACGCGCCTTCCAAGCCGCGGTGCGCGCCTGTCGCAGACGCCGAATCGCCGGCGTATCGGCTAGGGCAAGCGCCTCGATGTCGGCGAGAAGCGCGTCGGCGGCGAGCCGTGCTTCAGCTGTGTGACTTGCCATGGCCCCCAAAAGACTATCCTTTTCGGCCTCTGACAATTCCAGGGGACCTTCCATGACATGGGCGATTGGTCTTCTGGCGGGGTAGCTGGCGGCCCTGTGCGCCGCGGCGGCGATGGCCGCGCCCGGCGATGCGATCTACACGCGGTCCGGGCGGTCAGCGACAGCCTCGGACGGGGCGCGGCTAAACCTCTATTGCCTGGGCGCCGGCGCTCCAACGGTCGTCTTCGAGTCCGGCTTTCTCGACTGGGCGCCGGCTTGGGCGGTCGTGCAGCCCCGGATCGCCCGGTTCACCCGCGCCTGCAGCTACGATCGCGCCGGCTCCGGCTTCAGCGGCCCCGGCCCCATGCCCAGGACAGCCGAGCGCATCGCCGACGAGCTGCACAGCGCCCTGAAATCGGCCGGCGTCGCCGGTCCCTACATCCTTGTCGGCAGCGCCTTCGGCGGCGACCCTGTTCGCGCCTTCGCGGCTCTCTACCTGGAGGACGTGGCGGGCATGGTGCTGGTGGACGCGGACGCGAGCGATCTCGAGCCAGCCCAGATGCGCCGCGAGGACGACGAAGGGGGACAGTCGTTCGTCCCCAGGCTTAAGGCCTGCCGCGACGCCATAGCCGCGGGCAAGGCGCCGCCCGATCTGCCGCCCGTCCCAGGCCGGCCGCCGCGAAACTGCGGGACGATCTTCTATCGCGGCCTTCCCGATAAGGTGTGGTCACCGGCGCTCAACGCCGCCCTACTCCACATCGCCGCGACCAAGACGGCGATGTGGGACGCCGACATCTCCGAGATGCGTGAAACCCCCGCCGACGAGACCTGGCTGCAGTCCCATCGGCGCCTGCTCGGCGCCCGCCCGCTGAGGGTGCTGACTTCGGGCAACCATGGCGTCGGTCATCTGGAGACCCAGCGGCCGACCAGTCTCGAGCATCTCAAGGCGGAATACGAAATTGCGCTCGCCCAATCGCGCTGGCTCGACCTCTCGACCAACGCCCGCCAGGTCTTCACCGTCAACAGCTCCGAATACATCCAATTCGACGCCCCTCAGGTCGTCGAGGACGCTGTGCGCGAGGTCTGCGACCAGAGTCGCTCGCCCGGACGTCGGCCCTGACTTGTGAGCGCGCTGCGCCATTGCTAGAGCGGCGCGGTCACTTAAGCGGGCGTGGCGGAATTGGCAGACGCGCCGGACTCAAAATCCGGTTCTGGTGACAGAGTGTCGGTTCGACCCCGACCGCCCGCACCAACGATTCCGATCAGCGATATTTCACGCTGCAGCCATAGGACTTGGTAGCCGTCGGGGCGGGAACCGGACGCCCGGCCTTCACCGCCGCCAGGGCTCCGGCGACGTAGTTGCGGGCGGCGAGCGCCTCCTTGGCGTCGGTGGAGGGGTTGTTGTCCAACGCGCCGGCGTAAGCGAGCCGGCCGACCGGGTCGATGACGAACATGTCCGGCGTGGTGCGGGCGCCATAGGCGTGGCCGAGGGCGCCGGCGGGATCGAGGATGACGTCGGCCGGGCCCGCCCGTTGGCGGGCCTTCCACGGCCCGACCTCGGCCGGGGTCAGGTAGCCCTGCTTGCCCGGGGCTCATGGCTAGCTTCAAGGGGCCGGTGAAGGCCGATGTAGCGGACCTCAAGATCGGGGTGGCCGGAAGCATGGCCTTCCGGCAAGGCGGACCTCGCCTCCAAGCCCTAAACTGGGACGAGGCGCCAGCCACGGATCTGGAACGGCGCGATCGTCGGCGGACAGTCGGGGAGGGGTTCTTCGAGCAGGCTGACCTCGCCGGCCACGCGCCAGCCCCGTGGCGGGGAGATCGTCACCGGGCCGCGGCTCCCGGCGCTCTCGTAAAGACGCAGGATGAGCCCCTCGCCGTCCTCGGCCGGCTTGAGCGCCGCCAGGGCCAGGTTCTTTCCCTCGATGTCGAGGAACGATCGCGCGTCCTCGGGGCCGGTGAAGGGGCGATGGAACAGCGGCCGGTTGAGGTCTTCCGCCTCGGCGAGGACACCGCCCTCGATCCAGTCGCCAGGGTGGGGCAGGAGGGCGTAGGTCAGGTCATGAACCCCCTCGTCGGCGAGGGGATCGGGGAGGATCGGCGAGCGGATCAAACTCAGGCCCAGCTCGCCGCCCCGCGCGTGGCAGCCGTAGCGGCCGTCGTTCAGCAAGGCGACGCCGTAGCCAGGCTCGGAGAGATCGACGAAGCGATGGTGCGCGACCTCGAAGCGGGCCGCGTCCCAGCTGGTGTTGGCGTGGGTCGGGCGGCGGTGGACCCCAAAGGCGCATTCGAAGCTCGCCGCGTCTGAGCGAACGGCGAGGGGAAACAACGCCTTGACTAGGACCCGTCGGTCGCGCCAGTCGAAACGGGTGGCGAAGTCGATGCGCGCCGTGCCCGCCCACAGGCGCACCGACTGGACGATGGTCGAATTCTTCACCGGCCGGGCGATCCGGATCGCGCCGCGCTGGCCGCCTGCCTCGGCGATCTCGATGGCGCTCGCGGTAGCCTCCTCGCCGCGCCGGTTGTAGTCGCCTTCGATGTCCCAGGCGTCGTAGTTGCTCGGCTGGTCCTGGTAGGCCCAGATCTGGTTGCCGCGTCCGGCCAGGACCTCGCGGCCCAGCCGCTTGTCGAAGACGCTGGCGAGGGTTCCGTCGTCGGCGAATTCGATGCGCAGCAGGGCGTTCTCCAGGCTTCGCTCGCCGACCTCGACGTCGTTCAACGGAGCCGGACGACCGGTCAGGACCCCAA
>DASXIE010000152.1:0-2743 GCA_036498165.1 Caulobacteraceae bacterium | reverse complement strand
GCGGCTTCGAAATGCCCGTCGATCGCCCGCGCGGCCACCCCGCGCCAGTCACCGTCGGAGGCGGGCTCCCTCAGATTGCCGATCCAGGCCCTCTCGGTCGCCCGCAGGTCCTGGGCCATGGCCACCAGGATCGCGAACTTGTTCGGGAAGTAGCGATAGATCGCCCGCGTCCCGAGGCCCGCGCGTTCGGCGAGCAGATTGGTGTTGAAGCCGTCTATGCCCACCTCTTCGAGGAGCTCAGCGCTGACCTTGAGGATTCGCTGCATCGTCGCCCGGCTCCGGGCCTGCTTGGGCTTCGCCCTCGGACCTAGCTCTATCGACGTCATCCCACCCCATTCTCTCATCGGCGGACAGCCCGGACCTGCTGTGGAGACTCTTGCGGGCGGGGCGGACTGCTGGCCGCCGTGCATGGACATCTCATATGCGTCAGCCCAGGGGTCAAGCGCCCGGCGCGGCCCCCCGGACTATGTCGACCGGCCCGGCCCGGCGGTCTTGACGAATGCGGACCCTCCGCCGCCTATCGGGCCGCCACCAAGGCTCCCCTGCCCATGAACCAGAGCGCCGCGGATTGTCGCTTCATAGTATCGCTGGCTGTCGCGTTGGCGCTGTCGGCGCCGGTCCATGCTCGCGCGGATCCCCCGCCCATGGCCCCGGATGCCGAACCGCCCGCCGCCCATCCTGCCGCCCCTGTCGCCATCGGTCTGACCTACTACGGTGACGCGTTCGACACCGTCTCGGGTGGAATCGAACCCGGCTGGGCCTACGAGGGGCGCCTGGGTCTGCTGTTCGACGCCGATCTCGGACGCCTCCTGGGTTGGCAGGGCGCCCACGTCCACGCCAGCATCCATCAGATCCATGGCGAGCAGCCCACCCCCGCTCACGTCGGCGCTCTGGCCGCCCTCAGCGGCATCGAGGCGGAACCCAATACGCGGCTGTTCAATCTCTCGATCGAGCAGACCCTCACGCCGGGCGCGCGCCTGAAGCTGGGCCAGTTCACCGCCGGCCAGGAGTTCGCGATCAGTCCGACCGCGGGCCTCTTCGTCAACTCCACGTTCGGCTGGCCGGATATCCTCGCCCAGGACCTGCCGAGCGGGGGGCCGGCCTATCCCATTGGAGCGCTCGGCGCCCGGTTCAGCTACACCGCGCCCCACGGCGCGGTGCTGCTCGCGGTCTTCAATGGCGATCCGGCCGGCCCCGGGGCTGGTGACCCCCAACATCGTGATCGCTATGGCCTCAATTCCTTTCGCCTGTCCGGCGGTCCGTTCGTGATCGGCGAGGCCCAGCTCGATGTTCCCGCGACCACCACCAAGGTGCGTTTCGGCGCCTGGTGGCTGGATCGCCGCGCGCCGAGCCAGCCGCTGGTTCCTCCGAGCGCGCCGGGCGCCCCGCCCCCGGCGAGCAAACAGGGCGACTGGGGCGCCTACGCCATCGTCGACGGCGTCATCGCACAAAAGGGCCACCGGAGCCTCGCCGGGTTCGCCCGCCTCGCCGTCACCCCCGGCGATCGCAACCTGATCAGCGCCTATGTCGACGGCGGCGTGACGCTCACTGGGCTGATCGCCGGCCGCCCGGACGACCGCCTGGGTCTCGCCGCGTCCTTCTCCAGGATAAGCCCGGCGGCGATGAATGCCGACGCCCTGGCCGCCGGGCTCGGCCAGCTCTTGGTGCGTCGAGACTACGAGGCCGTGGTCGAGGCGACCTATCAGTCTCAGATCACCTCGCACTGGTCGCTGCAGCCTGATCTCCAGTTCGTCATTCACCCGGGCGGACACGTGCCCCTACCGACCCCGATCCAGTCTCGTCGCGCCATTCCCGACGCCTTGGTCGTCGGCCTGAGGAACGTCGTTCGGTTCTGAGCCGCCACGATCGCCGCCGTTTCCACCCCGATGGCGGTCATGTTCGGGGTGACGTCCGCAAGCCTGCCTGTAGGTGAGTCCGGCCTGCGCCAGGACTAGACCTTGATGGGCGCCAGAAGCCGGGCGCTGGCGCCGTATCGGTCCGCGGCTCATATGTTCGGCTCGGCAGTCGCGAAAGGTCCGAGCGTGAGCAGCTCTACGTCAACGGATATTGCGAGGTCGATCCTCATCGTCGGCGCGTCACGCGGCCTGGGTCTTGGGATGGCGGCCGAGTTCGCGGCAAGGGGATGGGGCGTACTGGGCACGGTCCGGGCTCCCGGGACCCCGCTGCACGCCCTGGCGGCCCAGCGGCCCGACAGCATCGAGGTCGAAACGCTCGACATCACCGACCACGATCAGATCCGGAGCCTTCGCGATCGCCTTTCCGGCAGGCGCTTCGATATCGTCTTCATCAACGGCGGGACGGTCAATCGAACGCCCTCGGAGACGATGGCGGAGGTTTCCACGGACGAATTCGTCCACGTCATGGTCACCAATGTTCTGGGCGTCATGCGCGCCGTCGAACACCTCGGCGTCCTTGCCCGGCCGGGCGGCGTGATCGGCGTAATGTCTTCCGGGCAGGGCAGCATCGCCAACAACGTCAACGGCGTGAACGACGTCTACCGGGCCAGCAAGGCGGCGCTGAATCAGGCCATGTCCAGCTATGCCGGCCGCCACGCGGACCAGGGGCTGGCGATGGTCCTGATGGCGCCAGGCTGGATCCGCACCGAACTGGGCGGCCCGGGCGCGCCTTTCGGCGTCGAAGAGGCCATGCCCGCGATTGTCGACGTGCTCACCGCGCAACAGGGCGCGCCTGGACTGCGCTTCCTCGATCGCAACGGCCGGGC
>DASXIE010000151.1:0-5898 GCA_036498165.1 Caulobacteraceae bacterium | reverse complement strand
TCGGCCGGACATGGACTGACGTGCGTGATCTGGTCGATGCGGCCCTTGTCGAGCACCATCTGTTCGCAGGTCATTTTCCATCGTGCGAAGTCTGCGCAATCGGTCGTTCTCACTCTTCCCGCCTTGAGCGCACTGGTGGCGGCGAACAGTAAATTGACCGCCCTGGCCGCGTCCTCGGCGCTCGGCGCGCGAAACCAGAAGGCGGATGGGGTCGTCGAGAGCTTGTCGCAGTCGTCGTCCCAGACGGCGGCAGCCGCCTTAGGCGGGGCCAGTTCAGCAATGGGGGCTCGGATGGCGTGGAACCAGGCCTCAGCCTCAATCCCGTAGGGTCGGACAGGCTGTTCGGCTCCTCGCGGCGCACTCGCCGTTGGGGCGTATTTCAGAATGAGGTCGTCATAACGGCAAAGGCCGCTCAGAGGCGTTCCGTAAGGCGCGGTGAGCATATCGACCTCACCGAGCCGGACCCGCATTCCGCTGCTGATGTGATCAACGGGGGCAAGGACGGAGAGGAGGTCTTTCTTCGCGGTTCTGTCGGCAGCTTTCGGCGGCAGACTTGTAAGCCCACGCGTGGTCTCGGCTCGAGCGGAAAGCGATGGCGCGACCGCCAACACACATGTCGCCGCGAGCGCCCAGACATGCCTACCGCTCGGTCTTGAAAAGTAACGTCGACCCACGACCACCCCGCCGATCCGGACGCCAAAACAGCCCGAGCACACAGCCTAGCTGCTGTGAGCCCGCCCGCAAGCCGTCCTTCGCAAGGTCCGAAATGGGGCGAACCTCGCCTTTGACTGTCGTTCGGAGAGTCGACCTTCGGCCTGGTCGCGAACGCGCGCCGCCAGCCGGTGGTCGCCTGATCCGGGCGCCATCTGTCAGACGCGCGCCACTTGGTTTTTCAGTTCGCCGTCCCGGCCTCGTCGGCCGCGCCGCGGGTGGCGGAGAGCATGGCGCTCAAGTCGCGCACCGCCTGGGTGAGATAGAGCACTTCCTTCTGGCGCAGGGCGTCGAGCTTTTCGTGCAGCAGCTCGATCTCCAGCTCGGCCTTGATGTTGATCTGGTGGTCTGTCTCCGCCTCCTTGCGGTCGATCTGCTGCTGGCGGTTCTGGGCCATCATGATGAACGGCGCGGCGTAGGCGGCCTGGAAGGAGAGGGCGAGGTTCAACAGGATGAAGGGATAGGGGTCCCAGTGCCTCATCCAGGCGGTGATGTTGAGCCCGATCCAGATCATCAGGGCGCACGACTGGATGATGATGAACGGCCACGAGCCCATGCCGGCGGCCACCGCGTCGGCGACTTTCTGGCCCAGGGTCAGGTCGGAGCCCGGATCGGCGGCGCCGCGGCGGTTGCGCCGGCGCAGAGCCCGCAGTTCCCACAGGAGGCGCACCTCCGCCTCGTGCAGGGCGCGCCAGGGTTGCAGCGGCAGGTCGGTCATCTCCGGTCGTCCCTTCGGGGGTGAGTCGTCGGCGCGCAATTATGGCGCAGGAATCACCGCCATGGCTTAAATCGCCGCGCGATGGCCGGTGAGAACGCCCATATCTATGAGCCGGCCAAGGGCCACGGCCTCAGGCACGATCCGTTCAACGCCATCGTCGGGCCCCGGCCCATCGGCTGGATCTCGACCCTGAGCGCCGCCGGCGTCGCCAACCTCGCCCCCTACAGCTTCTTCAACGGCCTCTCCTACGTCCCCCCGCTGATCGGTTTTTCCTCGATCGGCTGGAAGGACAGCGTCGCCAATGCCCAGGAGACCGGCGAATTCTGCTGGAACCTCGCCACCCAGGCCCTGGCCGAGCCGATGAACCTCACCTGCGCCCCCGCCCCTCCGGACATCGACGAGTTCGAGATCGCCGGCCTGACCAAGGCCCCCGCACGCCTCGTCGCCGCCCCCAGGGTGCTCGAAAGCCCGGTCAATTTCGAATGCAAGGTGGCCCAGATCCTTCAACTGCATGGAGCCGATGGGGCGAAGGCTGAGGCCTGGCTGGTGATCGGCGAGATCGTCTGCGTCCACCTCGATCCCGCCTTCCTCGAGGACGGCGTCTGGCAGACCGCCATCCCCCGCCCGATCCTGCGCGCCGGCCGCCTCGGCGACTACGCCGTCATCACCCCCGAAGCCATGTTCGCCATGCGCCGTCCCGGTTGGCCGATCGAGTGAGGGCCGATCTGGGGCAAATATCCCCGTTCGTGGTTTGTGAATCAGCGTCCCTGTCACTAGACTCCGACGCTTCGTTGCATCGGGGGCGCAATGGCTGGTCCGGCTACGGACGTGTTCCTGTCATACAAGGCCGAAGACCGGCCGAGCCTCCTACCGCTCGTCCAGGCGCTGATGGCCGAGGGCCTGACCGTCTGGTGGGACGTGCACATCGAGGGCGGGACAAACTGGCACGAGGACATCGAAGCACACCTCGACGCCGCCAAATGCGTGGTCGTCGCTTGGAGCAGGCGCTCGGTTGGCCCCGCGGGCCAATTCGTGCGCGACGAGGCGAGGCGCGCCCAGCGGCGCGGCGGTTACCTGCCCGTCTGCATCGACGCCGTCGATCCCCCGCTCGGTTTCGGCGAGATCCAGGCGTTTTCGCTGACGGGCTGGAAGGGCGACCGGTCGGACCCGCGTTTCCAGGCCGTCGCGGACGGCATTCGACGCCATATTTCGGGCGAGCGCATCTTGCGTCCGCACCTCCACTTGCCCCAGCCACGGGTCTCCCGGCGGACGATGGCGGCGGGCGGCGTCGGTCTTGCCGCGCTCGCGGCCACGGCCGGCTGGTTTCTGTTCGAGGCGTCCCCTTCCGGCGCACGACGGATCGCGGTGCTGCCGTTCGCCAATCTCTCCGGCGCGTCTGACCAGGCCTATTTCGCCGAGGGCATCGCCGAGGAACTTCGCTCGGCGCTGATGCGCATCGGCCTGCAGGTGATCGGCCGCGCCTCGTCCGACGCCGTCAAGGACTTGGATACCAAGGCCGCGGCCTCGAGGCTCGGGGTCGCGAACATCATCACCGGCAGCGTTCGGCGCTCGCCCGACATGGTGCGGATCAGCGCCCAGCTAGTCGGTGGCAAGGACGGCGTGGAGCGGTGGTCACAGACTTACGACAGCGCCGCCGGCGACGAAATCAAGATCCAAACCGACATCGCCACCAAGGTCGCTCAGGCGCTGAGCGTCGCCCTGGGCCAGGCGGTCCACGCCGCGATCGCTCTGGGCGGCACCGCCGACAGCGCGGCGCAGGATCTCTTCCTGCGCGCCACGGCGCTCTACGACACCGACACCAGCGAGGTGGCCCTTCGCCAGGTGGTCGCGCTGCTCGATGCGGCCGTGGCGCGTGATCCAGGCTACGCCAATGCCTTTCGCCTGAAGGCAAGGTCGCTCGAGCTGCTCGCGACGTCGTACATGAAGAGTCCGACCGATCTGGCCGACGCCCTCGCCCAGGGCGAGGCGGCCGCCAGGCGCGCGATCGCCCTGGCGCCAAGGCTCGGCTCAGCCCACGCCGAGCTCGCCCTCATCGAGCAGGACCGATTCAACTTCGCCGACTCCTTGCGATACGTTGATCTGGCCCTCGCCCTGTCGCCGGACGATCCGCTCGTCCTCCCCGCCGCGATGTACATCAGGCGCTATTTGGGAGATCCGCACAGCGCGCTTGCGCTTGCCGATCGTCTGATCGAGCTCGATCCGCTCGACCCCGTGAACCCTACGCGTCGGGCCGATGTCCTGATCGTCTTGCGGCGGTTTCCTCAGGCGATCGAGGCCGCGCGCCAATCGCTCCGGCTGGCTCCTCGCCGCTCATGGCCGCACCAGCTGATCGGCGACTGCCTCACCCTCATGAACCGGCCGGACGAGGCGCGGGCGGAGTACAAGAACGTGCCGGCCGACGACGTCTTCGGGCTGGCCGGCGAGGCGATCCTCGACGCGCGTTCCCGGAATGCGGGCGCGGTCGACCGGACCGTGGCGCGCATGCGCGGCCTGTTCGGCGACGCGGCAAGCTACAACTACGCCCAGATCTATGCGCAGGCGCGAGACGGCGACCGCACGTTCACGGCCCTGGGCAAGGCGTTCGACGTCAAGGATCCGGGCCTGACCGGGCTGAGGACGGATCCTTTTCTCGACCCGATTCGGGGCGATGCGCGCTACGCCGCCTTGCTCAAACGGCTGAACTTTCCGGCCCGGACTTGACGCGGGCCTCCGTCTCGCGCCCGGCGTCACCGTCTCGCGCGGGGCCCCCCTTACAACCCCAGGCGCTGGAACTGGGCCTCCGGCGCCTGCACGGCGCGCAGGGCGGCGGCGAGGCGGGCGGCGGCGGTGGCCTCGCGCGAACCGCCGGCGAGGTTCGTCTCCTCGGCGGGATCGGCCGCCAGGTCAAACAGCTGATGGCCCATGAAGCGGCTCGCCGCCCAGTAGGGGACGGCGTCGCCCGCCTCCCAGATCTGGCGCAGCACGGGAACCTCGCTCCCCGGCATGCGGTCGAGCACCGCGCGGGCGTCGGGCGCCGGCAGCTCGTGGGCGAGCGGCAGGACATGGGTCGGCATGGTCGACCAGCGGTTGGAATACATCGCCAGCGGCCCGTTGGCCCCGGCCGGCGCGCGCGCATACTTCAGGCCGGGTTCGATCAGATGGATCTCGCGCCCCCAGACCCCGGACAGGACATGGTCGCGCACCGCGGTCTTCTCGCCTGACAGCAGGGGCATCAAGGAGACTCCGTGCGTCGCCTGGCGCGCCATGGGCAGGGCGAAGACATCCTCGAGGGTGGCGAAGAGGTCGACGCTGGTGGTCAGCGCCTCGCAGTCGCCGGCCGCCAGCCCCGGTCCGGCGATGAGCAGCGGAATGTGGGCGATGGTCTCGTAGAGCGGCGCGCCCGGCTTTCCCCAGATGTCCTTCTCGCCGTGGTAGTGGCCGTGGTCGGTGGTGAGGATCACCATCGTGTCCCGCCACAGGTCGTGGGCGTCCAGGGCGTCGAGCACCCGGCCCACCCAGGCGTCGATCATCGTCAGCTTGCCGCCGTAGCAGGCGCGCACCTGCGCCCCCTCGCGCTCGGTGAGGACGCCCTTGGCCACGCCGCCGACCACATAGGGCGGCCAGATCAGGTGGGGCCCGGACCACTGCGGGTCATAGAGGCTGGCGTAGGGTTCGGGCGTATCGAAAGGCTCGTGCGGATCGAACTCGTCGATCATCAGGAAGAAGCGGTCGTGATGGCCGGCGTTGTCGTCCAGCCACCGCGCCCCGGCGCTCAGCGTGCGCGGGCCGGGGAAATCCGCCTCACCGCGGAAATACCCGCGCGAATTGTCATAGGGCATGCGCCCCCGGCCGAACGACGGGGCCCCGGCCCAGGAATGATCGGGCCTCGTTTTCCAGGCGTCGCCTTCGTGGCCGCGCTGATAGTCCCAGGCGGTGAAGTCGACGTGATAGTTCTCGCCGCCGCGCTCGAAGAGATGGGGGTGGTCGGTGATGAGCTGCGAGGTCACCCCGGCGGCGGCCAGCCGGGCGGTGATGGCGTCCTCCCAGATCTCCACCGAGCCCCACGGCTTCCACAGGAAATCGAGCGCCCCGACGAGGATGTCGTGCCGGGCCGGCATGCACGGCAGGGAGCCGACATGGTGGCCGGTGAAGCGGACCGAGCGCGCCGCCAGGCGGTCGATGTTGGGGGTGGCGAATTCCGTCCCCCCATAGCAGCCCAGCATGTGCCGGTTGAGGCTGTCGAGGAGGACGAGGACGACGTTGCGGATCGGTTCCATGCGGCCCTGTTTCGACCCCGGCGGCGCCCGCGTCCAGCCGCGTGGCTTTCTCTTATGCCGACGGCGGAGAACAATCCGAAAACAGGTGACTGCGGCTCTGGCTTTGCTATGCAAGCGCCATGGCGACCGACGCGCAGCGACTCGCTCTAAGGGCTTATGCGCGCCGTATCCGCAATGCGCGGCGCGCTCATC